>CAWJLI010000154.1:0-23032 GCA_963843095.1 Bryobacterales bacterium | reverse complement strand
ACCTGAAAAATTCGATCCGCGTGCTTCGGGTCAATCCCGATACCGTTGTCGCAAATGGAGAAACACCACTCATCGGGAGTTTCTTCGCAGGCAACGCCGATTTCGGGAGTTTTGCGGTTGCGAAACTTAATGGCGTTTCCCAGCAGGTTCTGGAACACCTGGGCAAGTTGGGCCGGATCGGCATAGACGGTGGGCAGCGGGGAATGCCGAATCACCGCGCCACTGTCTTCGATGGCCGCTCGCACATTCGCCAGGGCGCTCAAGAGCGCGACCTCCGCATCGGTAAGCCGCAATTCGCTGCCCCGCTTCCCCACGCGCGAATACGCCAGCAGGTCGTTAATCAGATTTTGCATGCGCTTCGCTCCGTCGACGGCGAACGCAATGAACTCGTCGGCATCCTGGCCCAACTTGCCCTGGTAGCGCCGGGCAAGCAATTGGGTATAACTCGCAACCATGCGCAGGGGCTCCTGCAAGTCATGGGAAGCCACGTAAGCAAACTGCTCCAGGTCGGCGTTGGAGCGGGACAATTCGGCGGCCTGAGAGCGCAATTCGGCGGTTTGCGCACGCACGCGGCGACGCAAAACGATTGCCCACGCCATGCTCACGGCAATGATAATCGCGAGGGCTGCGACCAGCATAAGAATTCGAGTGGCGTTCCACCAAGATGGTAGCTCGATTACGAGGATGTCCGCCGTGGAGCGAAGTAACACACGAAATGATATTGGTCTGCGCAACTCATCGGTTTCGACGGACCACACTCCCGTCAGGTTCAGACGGCTACTCACTGGAATGGACCGCACCCAGGCGCTGGAGCCATTGTCGCTCAACAGGGCGGCGAAGGTCGCACCGTTTGTCTCCATTGCCAGCACTAGGTCGTCGCCTTGCACGGAGCGACCTAACAAGGTGCCTTGTATCCGTACCAGTTCGGCGTCGTGGTCGCCGGTCATGCTGGTGGCGTGAGTCAAATCCACCGGCGCGGCCTGCGTAGCGGAGGGGCCGAGCCGCCGGAAGGCGCCGTCCTCCAGGACCGGCGCATACTGTCCGGCGGTGGGGAACCCGATCGCATCGACGCGGTCGCCAATCCGCACCGCTGCGTTTTCCGGGCTCACTATTCTAACGGCACCGGATGCATCCTGGATGTAAAGGAACCGGCCCGGTTTGTAGAGAGTCAGGTTTCCTTGTAGCCGGATTCTGTGACCCGATATCGTTTCCGGCGTGAATTGCATCAAACTGCTGGTTGGGAGAATCGGGAGTGTATAGGGGTCCGCATGCACGGCTTCTTCGATTTGCACCTGTTCCGTGCTCGGAACGAATAGCTGGATTCCAACCAATTGCCGCTTCTCGTTGAATAGCGCCCCACAGGCTCCACGGACGGCGACGCGTGCATCAATCAGAGACGCATAGTCGGCAGTCCGGTCAAAGTTGGCGATCCATGCCTTGAACTTGTTCCTGCGACTTGCGACGACCAGTGCCAGAGCCGGAGGGCCTTCTTGCCTGTGAGCTAATAGCATGCTCTCAGTGCGGGCGGAATGTACGATGCCGCGCACTTCGACGAACTGACTATCCTGCTCGCCACTGAGTAGATCTTCCAGCGCGAAATGATGAGCGGGCGGTAACGACGCTTTGCCGAGGATGCGTATCTCAGGATGTTCGACTTCCGGCGCAAAAAACCCCGCGCCGGATACTCCGCGGACCTCGACCAGGTCTCCGGTGTGCGCCTGCGGAGGCGTTCCCAGAATGTTGACATAAATGCCTGCCGTGGAGTCCTGAAAGAAAGTCAGACGTAATTCGGGCATGTAGTAGGTCAGTACACCCTGCAAACGGATCGGGTACTGACGCTGGGCTTCCCTGGAGGTGAGCCCGCGGATTTGAGCAGCCTGCGTGAGAACCGGCAGCGTTCCTTGCGCCTGTGCCCGGCAAAGGCCCCAGGGTCCGCCAGTCGCCAGCATCATGATCGCAGCGGCGATGATGTGCGAGCAGGAACGCGTACTACGGCCTGACACATCCCACGGCAGTCGCCGCTCATCTCCTGGCCCGGCCATGGCTAACTGCAGCCTCTCTCTTGTATTGCATCATGCCCGATGCGGTGATCAGAACCATCGTGCTGCCGCTTCGGTCAAGTGCTCGGCAAACCCGGCCCGACGGTAAAACCTGACCACGGTGGCAGTTAAGGGCCAAACGGTACCTTAGACCCATGCGGGCACACGAGCCTGTCTCAACGGTATGACCGATCCCGGTCGGTTGCAACGCTGCTGTAGGAATACTATCGATAGCCAACCAACGATATCAGTATCCCAAGTATAGTACGGCAGACAGAAACCGCTGGTGGCCAGAACCGTCCCCGGCCGACCGCTCCGGAGCATGATACAGTTTGCTGAAGATGCAGCCACTATATGAAGCCATCGCCGGCGCGCGGGTTTTCGATTTGTCGCAGCCCTACTTTCCCGGGATGCCGCATCACCCCTCGCACCCTCCGTTCCTGTTTGGATTGGTGAAGGGGCACGGCGATTACCTGGGGCCGGCGGGAAACAGTTCCGCCGCGGATTCGCTCGCGCTGGGAAGCCACGTGGGTACCCACATCGACGCCCTGTGCCATTTTTCCTGCGGCGGCAAACTGTTCGGCGGCGTCGAGGCGGTGTCCGCCCAGTCGCATCAGCAGGGCTTGAGCGCGCACGCAATCGACACGGTAGCCCCGATTGTTCGCCGCGGCGTCCTGCTCGATGTCGCCAGGCACGTGGGAGTGGATGCGCTGCCGGTGGATTTCGAAATCACGCCCGAGCATCTCGCGGCGATCGCCCGCGCGGAAGGGATCGGCGTCGAGCGCGGCGACGTGGTGCTGCTGCGCACCGGTTGGGGGCGCTATTTCCACGACGCGGCGAAGTTCGTGTCCGAAGTGCACGGTCCCGGCCCAGCCAGAGCGGGCGCGGAGTGGTTGAGCGGGCACGGCGTCTTCGCCGCCGGATCGGACACGCTGGCCTTCGAGAAAGTGCCGGACGCGGGAATGCCGGTGCATGTCCACCTGCTGGTGGAAAGCGGCATCCACATCCTCGAATGTCTGAACCTGGAGGAGTTGGCCGCCGCCGGTCTGTGGACGTTTCTGCTGGTGGCCGCCCCACTGAAGATCCGCGGCGCAACCGGCGCCCCGGTGCGTCCGCTGGCGATTGTTTCGTAGGGGCGGCGTAATCCACCCGGCGGCGAAATCATTGGCCCAGTCCCAGTCCGTCTTACCGGCAAGCCGAATTGCCTGCTGTTACAATCCTTTATTGTGTTGCTTGCCGCGTTTCATTGTGCGCTTGCTGCGATCCGTTTGGATTTGGGCTGCGACTGCATCTCTGGTTCTGCTTTGGACCCCGCTGCTGGGCACGATCAGGCTATTTGACGTCGAGCCGCGCCGTCTGAGAACCGGTCGCTGGTTCCGCAGGCTTGGACGTATCCTGGCAAAAATCAATCCCTGGCGAATCCACATTTCCGGCGCTGAGAATCTGCACCCGAACCAGGTGTACGTCGTCGTTAGCAATCACCAGTCCCTGGGTGACATCCCGTTGATTGCGCACTTGAAGCTGGATACGAAATGGCTCGCCAAGGCGGAGTTGTTCCAGTTCCCTGTGTTGGGCTGGATGCTGCGCATGTCCGGCGACGTCCCGATCGACCGATCCGACCGCCGAAAGGGCGCGCAAGCGCTGTTGCAGTGTGCACGATACCTGCGACAGGGCTGTTCCGTCGTTTTCTTTCCGGAAGGAACACGGTCGCCCGACGGGCAGGTCCTGCCGTTCAACGAGGGTCCGTTCCAGTTGGCGATTCGAGAGCGGATCCCGATATTGCCACTCGTGGTGGAAGGCTCCGGAGCGGCGCTGCCGCGCAATTCGTGGGTTTTTGGAGGGACCCAGGATATCCATCTCCGGATACTGGAGGCGGTTTCCGTCGACGGCTGGAACATAAAACAAGTTCCCGCACTCCGCGACGCAGTTCGGCAAAGAATCGTGGATACGTTAGACCGGCTGCGCGGAGTGGAACGAAGATACTGAAGTCTGCCTCATTCACTCGCGCGGCGGAAGCATGACCACACCCAGCCAGAAACTCTTGATCGCCTGCACGACGCTCATGAATTGGTCCAAATCCACCGGCTTCACGATGTAGCAGTTGGCGTGCAGTTCATAAGCGCGAAGAACGTCCTGTGCCGCCTGCGACGTGGTCAGCACAACTACGGGAATCTGCTTGAGGCCGGGATCCTCCTTGATCTCCGCCAGAACCTCCAGTCCGCCTTTCCGGGGAAGATTCAGATCGAGCAGAATCAGGTCGGGACGGGCCGCGTTGGCGTACTGGCCCTGCCTCCGCAGGACCGCAATGGCTTCCTGGCCGTCTTTGACCACGGTCAGGTTGTTGATCACCTTCCCTTCGTTCAGGGCCTCGATGGTCAGGCGCACATCGCCGGGGTTGTCCTCCACCAACAGGAGCTCGACTGGTCTATTCCGCGTTTCGGCCTTCATTGGCCCTCAACCGGGATGGAGAAATAGAACACCGATCCTGCGCCCGGTTCCGAAGTCACCCACAGGCGGCCGCCGTGACGCTCCGCGATTTTCTTTGAGATCGCCAGGCCGAGCCCCGTGCCCGGGAATTCCGATGCCGCGTGGAGACGCTGGAAAATCACGAAGATGCGCTCCAAATGCTGCGGCTCGATTCCGATGCCGTTGTCCCGCACGGAGAACACCCACTCCTTCGCGCGCCGTTCCGCCGACACATGAACCAGCGGCGGCTCCTTCCGGCGGAACTTGATGGCATTTCCGATCAGGTTCTGAAACAACTGCGTCAGTTGTCCCGAATCCGCGGTCACCACCGGCAGAGGATCGAAAGTCACGTTCGCGTGGCTCTCTTCGATAGCGGCCTTCAGGTTCCAGAGCGCCTGCTTCAAAGCGGCATCCGCCTCGACCGGTTTAAACTCGTGGCCCCTCGTGGCGACCCTCGAGAACGCCAGCATGTCGTTGATCAGTTGCTGCATTCTCTTGGCCCCGTCCACCGCAAAAGCGATGAACTCGTCGGCATTCGAATCCAGCTTGCCCACGTACCGGCGCGCCAGAAGCTGCATGTAGCTGGAGACCATCCGCAAGGGCTCCTGGAGATCGTGCGAGGCCACATAGGCGAACTGCTCCAGCTCGGTGTTAGATCGCTTGAGTTCCTCGGTTCGCCGGAGCAACGCCTCCTCGGCCAGTTTGCGCTCGGTGATGTCCAGGGCCACGCCAACCATGTGGATCGATTTGTTTCCCGCTTCCTGCGGCAAGAGATGCCCGCGGCCCATGATATAGCGGATGCCGCCGTCAGGCAGTTTGACGCGAAACTCCAGGTCGGGTGGTCCCATCCCCGCCAGACACTCCCTCATCCACGTTTGCATGGAAGCCTGATCGTCCGGGTGGATCAGAGTCGGAAACGTTTCGGAGGTCAGGACAAAGGTCTCCGGGGAAACTCCAAAGAGACGATACGTTTCGGGCGTCCATACCATCGCGCCCGTGTCGCCGTGCAGCCTCCAGTCCCAACTGCCGAGATGGCCAATACTCTGTGATTGGGACAAGAGGTCTTCGTTGGCCCGCAAATCCTCTTCCGCCCGCTTCCGTTCGGTGATATCGCGGGCGAAAACCAGACCTCCCTTTTCGCCCTCGTAGAGGAAGGGAACGGCGTACCCCTCGACGTCGATGACCGTGCCGTCGAACCTGAGGTACTTCTGCGTAAACGGGGGCAAGTCCACCTCCCGTTCCTCGATCTGCCGGATTCCATCGGCCATGGCGGCGCGAGAATCCGGGTGCACGGCCTCTAAGACCGGCTTGTCGAGGAGTTCGGAATCCGACGCGGCGCCAAACAACCGGAGGGCCGCCGGATTCAGGTACCGGAAGCGGCCCTGCGTCCCCACGAAGATGGCCTCCGGCGCGTTTTCCACGACTCTCCGAAAACTTTCCCGGCTCTCCCGCAGCGCCTCCTCCGCCTCCTTGCGGCCCGTCATGTCGCGGATGACCCCGACCGCGCGCCATTCCTCTCCCTTTTGGACGGCGGCCAACGAGAGATCGATGGGGAACTCGCTTCCGTCCTTTCGCCGTGCGGTCAGTTCCTGCATCGTGCCGATGGCCGCCCCTTGTCCGGTCTTCTGAAAGGCGGGATAGCTCTCCTGAAAGCGCTCCCGGAGGCTGGCGGGGGCCAACAGATCGTGAATCGGTTGGCCCAGCATCTCGGCGGACGTGTAACCGAACATCCGTTCGGCCGCCGGGTTCCAAAGGAGCGCGCGGCCTTCACCGTCGATCATGACGAGGGCGTCCAGCGAACTGGCGCACACCGATCGAAGAATTTCCTCCCCCTCGCGCAACGCCTCCTCGATCTCCTTGCGTCTGGTTACGTCGAGCATGACGGACCGAATGCCCGTCACCACACCACTGGCGTCCCGAATCAGCACCTCGTGAATCTCGAGCGTCAGGTGACGGCCGTCACTGCGAATGTGGTCGCGCGGAAAAGGAGCAAGGGGCTGCTGCCCCGACAACTTCCGATGGAAGGCTTCCCGGCTTTCGGATTGTGACCCTCGCGAAACAAATTCAAAAATGGGTCTGCCGAGCATTGCGCCGGCCTCAACCCCCAGAAGCTCGCATTCAGCCTGGTTCACCCGGCGCACAGTCCCGTCTTGGTCCAACTCGTGGTAGGCTACCGGCCCTTGCTCGAAAAGGTCCCGGAATCGCCGCTCGCTCTCGATCAACCCAGACAGAGGCCGGCTGAAGCCGAGGGCATCGAGTTGCTCTCTCAAGGGAAGGGGCAGGTCGCGCAAGCACGAAAAATCGCTTTCCTCCTGTGCCGCCGAACGTTGCGCCTGTTCTTTGTCAGCGCCTTGCGTACCAGTTTGCGCCATTAGCAGTCCTTGTCAAACCCGAAGGTCCGGGGCGGTCTGGAATCGAGAAGGGCGCAGTGGGGCGGCCGTGCTGCCAACGCGGCATTGACTTCGGCCCGCACTGATGCCACACAATGTGCCGACGGCAATCGAGCGGCTGGCGCTGCCGGAGAAATGGCTGGCCGCGCGACCGGAGCGGGTGCAGTCTCGGCAGAAAACAGGCCAAGCAGTTCGCCGCCGCATGGCATCCACCGGTCGGTCACACGTCACGTGCTGCATCTGTTACGGCTGAATAGTCGCCTTCAAGACTTCCGGCCCGCTGGGATCTTTCACTCTAGGGTCCTGCTCGGCGGAAACAAACACATCGAAACTCTTCAACGGAGTTTCGGTTGCGAAGGTCGCCTTTAGGTTCTTATCCATTTTCAGTTGGCCCTGATTCTCGGCGTTTCCGCTCCGTTCCCGCAACCAAACAACGTACGCGGATGCGCGCGGCGTCAGGTTTTCGAGATTGGCCAAATGCTGAACTGTCATCTTCAGTCTCGTGTTGCCGTTCTTGTCCTTGCTGATCACGACCTCGGCCCGTGCACCAGGAACGATAGACGCCGTCGTCATTGGGTACTTCTTGGCTGCATGCGCAACAGTACAGAGCAGCGCGAACGTCAAACAGATTGTGTAAAGCCTTCGCATCGGGCACCTCATACTTCCGGGATGTCCATTTTGGACTCTCAGGTTCGGTTCCAAACCCACCCGGCCGCCATCCTTTGATCTAGGCAATCTTCCTGCCAAACCGGTGCTCACAATCTAACGAGCATCGAGGCTGACTTTCCCCGTCCCCGGTTTCGCTTTCGTCCAGTTTTGCCTGATGTTCTCCGATACCGCAAAGTGAGGCCCAAATGACTACGGTTCTTGCCCATCATGAGGACACCGAATGACTAATTGGATGCCTATCTTCACCTTACGCTCAGCACGGTTGCGGTGAGATCCAGGTCGCCACGCCAACTGTTCAAAAACCGACGCCGCCGCGGTAGCGTGAGGCAAGCAGAACTTCACCGGAGCCGAGATGCAAAGGCTGCACTTGAGATGCGAAGTTTGCCGACCGGGAGATCCGAAACTGGGGCTCTACTTCGTGAAGAAATCCAGCGGGGTGATCGAGACGATCAGCCAGCGTCTGCCGCGGCGCTCGATCTTGAAGGTGAGATCGGCCTCGCGTTGCAGGATGCGGATGCCAGTTTCGGCGTTGACGACTTCGAGCGTCCAATCGACTTCCAGCGTGCGGGCGGCATCCGTACCTTCGTCGCTGGTCAGCTCGATGGTCGAGTCCACTTCGCCTTGGGCCCTCAGAGCCTCCGCGCCGCTGCGCAGGGCTTCGTAACCCGGCAGCTTGGAATCGAATGAGGCCAGGAAGGGGGCGGCTGAGTTCTCCGCCGGATCGGCGACGGTATTATTCAGTTGGCTGAGCGCATTGGCGGCGGAATGCAACAGGTCCCAGGCTCCGTCCACCTCCGGCGGCGAGAAAAAGCCGGGCGCGCCAGGGGCGCTGTCGAAAACGCCGATAGCGACGATGCGCGGCGCGCCATCGCGCGATTCCACACGGCATGTTACTCGCCTCTGGCGATGGGTAATGGCACGCTGACCTTCGCGCGCCGTCAGATCCAGCTTCCAATCGATGCCGAGCGCGACCCCGCGATCGTCGGCGGTCGCGGAGAGGAACTCCAGCGTCGGCTGAATGTCGTAAGCGGGCAGCAGGGCTTCGACCGGCTTGCGCAGTTTCTCAGCCAGCGGAGGATCGAAGGCTTCCAGGAAGCCGGCAGTGCGGCGCTCGGCCAGAGCTTGCGCGGCTTTCGAAACCAAATCGCGCGCGGCTTGTTGCTGGTCCGCCGGCGCGCTCTGCGCGGCGGCCGGCCATGCCAATGCGATCAGCAGAAGAGCGCGCGGCGTGTTTCCCATGTCACGTCCTGTAACTGGCATTGATGTGGATGTAGCCGTGGGTGAGGTCGCAGGTCCAGAAGCGGGCCTGGCCCTTGGCCTTGCCGCGCAGCGAAAAGCGGATGTGGCATTCCGGCGCATCCAACTTCTGTTTCAGCTCGGCTTCGGAAAATGGCGCGGCCAGGCCGCCGCGGCAAACCGCGACGCCCTGCATCCAGATATCGGTTTTTCCGGGATCGAAGGCCACGCCGGCATTACCGGCGGCGGAAAGGACGCGGCCCCAGTTGGGATCCGAGCCGGCGATCGCGGTTTTAACCAGCGGCGAATTGGCGATGGCGCGGGCCAGGCGCGCGGCGGCATCGTCACTGGGCGCGCCGGAGACTTCAATCGTGACGAATTTCTCGGCGCCCTCGCCATCGCGCGCGATGGCTTGCGCCAGGTGCTGCATGACGCCGGTGATCTTCTCTTCCACTCGGGCGAGTTCCTTGGCTTCCGGGCGGACGCCGGAAGCGCCGTTGGCAAGCAGCACCAGCGTGTCGTTGGTCGAAGTGTCGCCATCCACCGACAGCCGGTGGTAGCTGGCTTCGGCCGCGCGGTTAAGTATGGCGCGCAATGCCGCCGCGGGAAGCTGGGCATCGGTCATCACGAATCCGAGCGTGGTGGCCATGTTCGGCTGAATCATGCCGGAGCCTTTGGTCATGCCGGCCACGCGCACGGCGCCGCGCCGCAGGTGCGCTTCGGCGAAGGAGGTCTTCGAAACCAGGTCGGTGGTCATGATGGCGCGGGCGGCGTCTTCGAAGCGCGCCGGCGAGAGTCCGTCGACCAGACGTGGCAGGGCGGCCGTGATTTTGGCGCCGTCCATTTCCACGCCGATCACGCCGGTGGATGCGGTGAGCACCTGGGACACGGGCAGCTTCAGAATTTTGCCGGTGGCGCGCGCAGTGGCCAACGCCACGGCGTCGCCGGTGCGCGTGGCGCAGTTGGCGTTGCCGGCATTCATCAGGATGGCGCCGACGCGGCCTTTCGACAACGCCAGATGGCGGCGGCACAGCCGGACCGGCGCCGCCTGCACGCGGTTGCGCGTGAACACGGCGGCGGCGTTGGCGTCGAGACCGGTGACGATCAGCGCCAGATCGTCACGCTCGGCTTGCCGTATGCCGGCATACACGGCCGAATAAGCATATCCCAAGGGCAGGTTCAAACGGGCACCTCTCCTAAGATTTCATTTTCGACCAATCGGTGCCCATTGGCGAAATCCGCGGCGGGCATCCGCTTGCGGCCCTCCACCTGCACCTCGATGAGTTCCAGCGCTCCCACGCCGCAGGCAACCAGCAGGGGCTTGATGCGAAGCAGAGCGCCTGGTGGACCGCCGGTGCCGGTTTCGACTGGTCGCGTGCGCCAAACGTGCAGCGCGGCGGCGCGAAAGATCGAGTGAGCGCCGGGCCAAGGCTGCACGCCGCGCACCTGGTTGTGAATCTGGAGGGCGGAGCGGCTCCACTCGATGCGGCCGTCTTCCTTCTTCAGCATGGGCGCGTAAGTAGCCTGGGCGTTGTCCTGCGGCTGCGGAACGATGTGGCCGGCCGCGAGCGCATCGAGCGCCTCAACCAGCAGGTCCGCGCCCATCACCGACAGGCGTCGGCCCAGGTCGATCGCGGTCTCATCGGCGCCGATGGCGGTTTCCGCTTTGAGCAGCATCGGCCCGGTATCCAGGCCGGCATCGATGCGCATGATAGTTACGCCGGTGCTGGTTTCCCCGTTGACGATGGCCCACTGGATGGGGCCAGCGCCGCGGTATTTCGGCAACATCGAAGCGTGCACGTTGAGGATGCCTAGCGGGGGGATATCGAGGATCGACTGCGGAATGATCTGGCCGTAGCCCACCACCACCATGGCTTCCGGTGCGAGCGAGCGCAGATAGTCCACGGCTTCTGGCCGCTTGACGCGTTCCGGCTGATAGACGGGCACGCCGAGTCGCAGGGCGGCTTCCTTCACCGGCGGCTGCGCCAGCGCCTGGCCGCGTCCTTTGGGGCGGTCCGGTTGAGTGACGGCCGCGAGCACCTGGTGGCCGCGCCCGACGAGCCGTTCCAGCGTGGGCACGGCGAACGCGGGGGTGCCAAGGAAGGCCAGGCGCATGGTGGCGGCTCAGTCCCACTCGCCGGCGCGCTGCATCTTGCGGATCTTGCGCTTGAGAAGATCGCGCTTGAGCGCGCTGATGTGGGTGATGTAAAGCCGGCCGTAGAGGTGATCGGTCTCATGCAGGAAAGCGCGCGCCAGCAGGTCCTCGCCCGTCATTTCAAACGGCTCGCCCTTGGCATTCTGCGCGCGGACTGTGGCGCGTTTGGCGCGGCGCACCTGCTCGCGGAAACCGGGGACGCTAAGGCAGCCTTCTTCGCCCACCTGCTTGCCTTCGACTTTGACAATGGTGGGGTTGATGAGGACGAGCTTGTCCTCCGGCCTCTCGCCGTTCGAAACGTCGATGACGGAAATCTTCCGCGAAAAACCGATCTGCGGCGCGGCCAGTCCCACGCCCTTGGCGGCGTACATCGACTCGAACATATCCGCCAGGAATTGATTGAGATCCGGCGTATCGAACTCGGTCACGGTTTCCGCTTCGCGTTCGAGCACGGGATCGCCGAATTTGACTATGGGGTAAACCATATCTCCATTAGTAGTTTCGCATTTGCTCGAGGTAGCCTTGATAATTGCGCCGGGTTTCGTGGAGCGAGTCGCCGCCAAATTTCTCCAGAAACGCCTGCGCCAGAACCAGGGCTACCATGGCCTCGCCGATCACGCCGGCAGCCGGCACCACGGCCACGTCGGAGCGCTCGTAAGCGGCAAGGGCGGGCTCGCGGGTCGCCAGATCCACCGATTCCAGCGGCCGGCGCAAGGTCGAAATGGGCTTGAGCAGGCCGCGCACCACCACGTCCTGGCCGTTGGTGATACCGCCTTCCAGGCCGCCGGCGCGGTTGGCGCCGCGGGTGAAGGCGCGGCCTTCGCGGTCATAGTGAATGGTGTCCTGAACCTTGGAGCCGAAGCTGGCGGCGCCGGCGGCGGCAAATCCGATTTCGACGCCTTTGACCGCCTGCATGGAAACGATGGCCTGGGCGAGGCGTCCGTCAAGGCGCGAATCCCAGGTGACGTGCGAGCCGAGGCCCATCGGGACGCCGCGGGCCACCACCTCAAACACGCCGCCAACCGTGTCGCCAGTGCGGTAAGCTTCATCGACCTCTTCCTTCATGCGCGCCTCGACGGCGGTATCGACGCAGCCGAGCAGGACGGTGTCCCGGCGGCCCAGCTCGACCAGCTCGCTGAATTCCGCCGCGCGTTCGAGACGCACACGGCCGAGGGCGATGACATGGCTGAGGACGATGATACCGAATTCGCCGAGCAGGGCCTTGGCGATGGCGCCCACCGCGACGCGGGCGGCGGTTTCGCGGGCGCTGGCGCGCTCCAGGATGTAGCGCGCGTCATGGAAGTTATACTTGACGGCGCCGGCCAGGTCTGCGTGGCCCGGACGCGGACGGGTGACGAGTTTGCGCCGGTCTTCGGCGCCCGCGACATCCTCCACCGGGAGCGCGTTGGTCCAGTTTTCCCAATCGCGATTGCGAATCAGAATGGCGACGGGCGAGCCGATGGTGTGCGAATGGCGCACGCCGGCCACAATTTCGGCGCGGTCGGTCTCGATCTTCATGCGGCCGCCGCGGCCGTAGCCCTGCTGGCGGCGCCAAAGCTCGCGATTGACCGCGTCGAGGGAAATAGGGATGCCTGCCGGAAGTCCGGTGAGCGTGGCTACCAGCCATTCGCCATGGGACTCGCCGGCGGTTTCAAATCGCAGCATCGATGCCAGAGTTTTTTATCGTAGCAGACCTGCGACCGCAGCTGGCTTACGGAAGGGTTTCCGACAGCGGTGCTTTGGCCAAAAGCGTCGGCAGCCGCTAACGGCTACGCATCCGGCGCCCGATCAGGACCGGGCCCGCGCGGCTTGCGCATGCAACCGGTTCCCTACCGGCGCAAGCTCGGAGATGAGCTGGTTTTGGCGTTCGATGCGGTATTCCGCGGGGCTCAGCTCGAATGTGTACCCGGACGCCGCGTGCTCCCGCAGAACCTGGTTCGGATATTCGAGAAGTTTGCGCAGCTCGGCTTGTATGTTGGCGGTCTCCCCCACATAGATCCACTGGCGCGCATTCGAAAGTCCGTACACACCCGATGCCGCCGGCGCATTCTTGTATACCGAGGTCGGGGTGAAAGACCGGTTCCCATGGTTTTCGAAAGGCACTATTTGGCTTCTCCTGCCCGAAGAATCACGGGTTTCCGTGGGGTGGGCCTGGCTTTGCTTACAAGATCGGCTCCGGCTTCCTGTTCGTCAACCGGCTGCTCGACCGCCCACTCGCGGGCCGGGTAAATCCAAGAGAGGATTCGATGAGGCCACGATTCGCCCAGTTGAGACGTCAGAAATACCATATGCTCTGGCTTTCCTTCAGTAGTAGAAATCTTCCGCCGACTCGCGGCCCGGATTTTGGAGTTCGGCCCGTAGCGGATGGGTTTTCCAGCCTGTCCGGAGGCTGACCCATGCGGCAAGACAAACCATCAAAGCGCACAGAGGTATGACACTCGTCGAGTAAGTGGAGAAGAAGTTGACGAACACGGTCGCCCTTCCCGGAACGGCTAGGCTAAGAAGGGAACCCAGGTGAGCTGACTTAGTTCAGATCAACTGTAGATTGGGCGGAAGTGCCCAGTCACTAACTTAAGCCTAGGTTAGTTGCCTATGCTTGTCAAGGAGAATGCGGGTGTAAGCTTGTAAGCTGCTGATTCAGAAGAGACCGGTTTTATGGCGGGAGATCCCTTGGATGGCGGCGCCAGAACGTTTCCGGCTTGCGCCAACGCTTGCCAAATTGCCAGCGCGCGGCGCAAAGGTCGGTAGATCGCCGCAGCGGCGCGACCAGGGGGTCGCGCGCGGACGGGGGCGCCCCACTTTGCCCAGCGGCACGTCGTCAAATATTATGCGGTTTAGCACGCTACCGGCCGGGAGGGTGCGGTGGGACCTCGCTGCCGAAGCGGATGGTCGAATCCACGCGGTACGCGCGCACTCCCGCCGCCACTGGCCGCAGCAAAAGCAGCACGATGGATTCGCCCCGCGAATGCAGCGCGAACTCATTGGCTTTTTCGCGTTCGATGGGAAACTGGCGGCTGCCGAACGGCGGAAGGGCCACCTCTTCCGACCAGGAGCACAATCGCGCCAGACGCCCATCCGGCATCTCCGCCGGAACGAAATACAGGTTGCCCGCCGAGTAACACAGGTACGCGCTGGCCGCTTGGGCCGAAGCGTTGACCACCGCCATCACCGCACCGTCGAGATCCGCCACCGGTCCGGCAAACCACGGGTTCCGCATAGCCAGCGCGGCGGAACGGGGAACCGTGCGCAGTTGATCGCCGGCGAGGCACTCGACGAGTCCTTCGACCGCCAACGCCGGTAACGTTCCCGGTGGATCAGCCTCCCACACGCCCACCCAGGCGTCCTCGATCTCTCGCTGGCCGCCAAGCCGAAAAGTCCTGCGCTCATGCGGCGCGAAGGTGAAGCCCTCCAGATCCGGCAGGATCGGCGACCTGGCCGAGCGATCGATTGCGGCCATTGCGGGTTCCCCACGGGGCTCGCCTCTCTCCTGCGCCCCGCTCTCCAGCTCAACCAACTCCAAGGGCGCCAGCGCGCCGGTCTCCAGCCGTGCCTGAATCTCGGCTGCCAGTTCGCGCCCGCTGAGGTTCGTCACCGCGACCGTCGAGAAGCAGCCTGAACCTGCGCGCAGTGCGGCTATCACGGCCGGCGGGGCACGATCCGCGCCCTTCGCGCTCAGCGTCGCAAGAATCAGTGTGACGAGTAGCATTTCCGTAAGTGGATCATCGGCCGAAGAGCTCAACTCCAATAGAGCAGGGGCGCCCACCGAACGCCGGACTGACCCGCACAACCTGTCCCCGTGATATTCTGTGGATGGTTTTTTCGCAAGGTAAGGAGACATACCGTGAGAGTCGGCGTATTCACACCCCTGTTGTCGCAACTATCGCTGGAAGACGTTCTCAAGAAACTCAAGAGTCTGAATATCGATACCGTGGAGCTGGGTACCGGCAATTACCCCGGCGATCCGCATTGCAAGCTGAGCATGCTTTCGAGCGCGGGCGAGCTCCGTGAATTCAAGCAGAAGCTCGCCGATCACGGCTTCTCGATCAGCGCGCTGAGCTGCCACGGCAACCCGCTGCACCCCGATACGGCGCGCGCGCGGCACGACCAGGATGTCAGCAGCAAGACCATTCGCTTGGCGGAAAAGCTGGGCGTCCCGGTGGTGGTGGATTTCAGCGGCTGCCCGGGCGACTCATCTAAGGCCAAGTGGCCCAACTGGGTCACCTGCCCCTGGCCTCCCGACTACCTGGAGATTCTCAAATGGCAGTGGGAGAAAGTGGTGGCGCCCTATTGGATAAAACGCGCCCAATTCGCCGCCGACCACGGCGTCAAGATCGCCATCGAAATGCACCCCGGCTTCGTGGTTTACAGCCCGGAGACGATGCTCAAGCTGCGCTCCATCGCCGGACCCGCCATCGGCTGCAATCTCGATCCCAGCCACATGTTCTGGCAGGGCGTCGACCCCATTGCCGCCATCCGCGTGCTGGGCGACGCGATCTTCCACGTTCACGCCAAGGACACGCAGATTTACGACCGCAACCTGCCGCTCACCGGCGTGCTCGACACCAAGTCCTACGCAGACGAGCGCAATCGCGCCTGGATTTTCCGCACCTGCGGCTACGGTCACGGTGCCGGCTGGTGGAAAGAGTTCGCCTCCACCCTGCGCATGTTCGGCTACGACTATGTCCTCTCGATCGAGCACGAAGACAGCCTGCTCTCACCCGAGGAAGGCCTCACCAAGGCCGCCGAGCTGCTGAACGGCCTCGTCATGCGCCAGCAGCCCGCCGCTGCCTGGTGGGTGTGACGGCCGACGATTGATGGAGGATCGACGGGTAACGGAGCCGCCTTAGGCCTCCGGCAGCAGTTCCCGCAAACAGTCGATCAGTTGCGCCGGGAAAAACGGCTTCCGCAGAAAACGGACGCGGCGCAATTTCGACAAAGCCGGCGCTTCCTTTGCCTCTCCCGAGATCAGCAGGATCTGAGCGTTGGGATGTAGTTTCTGCACCCGTTCGGCCAGCTTAATCCCGTCCATCTCCGGCATGACGATATCGGAGATGAGCAGATCGACCGTCTGCCGCTGGCAGATTTCGAGCGCCGCCGAAGGCCGCGGCGCCGTCAACACGTGCACCTTCCGCCCGCCGAGCATCCTCTCGACCAGCCGCGGAATCTGCGGATCGTCGTCCACGATTAAGACTGTTTGCGGCTGGCTCATGCGAATCTATGATTCTACGAGTGCCCTGCACCGGGCGCAAGCGGGCGGCGCCGACCGTAACAACCGGGACGACCGGGTGGAGACACAGGCGCGTGTGCAATCGCTTACTATGGAGGGCATGATGCTACATCGCCCGATGGCCGCCGTGTGCGCGGCCCTCCTCGCGTGCGCCTGTTTTGCCCAGGCGCCGGCCAAGAAAGGACAACCCCACGTGAAGAAGCAATCATACGGAAAGATGCCGGATGGCACCCCGGTGGATTTGTACCTGCTCACCAATGCCAACGGCATGGAAGCCCACCTGACCGCATACGGCGGCACGCTGGTATCGCTGACGGCGCCCGACCGTCACGGCGCGTTCGCCGACGTGGTGCTGGGCATGGAAACGCTGGACGGATGCCGCGCCCAGACCGCCTGGTTCGGCGCCCTCATCGGCCGCTACGGTAACCGCATCGGCGGCGCGAAGTTCACGCTGGAGGGCAAAACCTACAGCCTGCCCGTCAACGACGGCCCCAACACACTCCACGGTGGGCCGCTCGGGTTCGGCAAGCTGTTGTGGCAGGTGCGCGAAGTGGCTTCCGCGGAAGGGCCGGCGGTCGAGTTCAGCTACGTCAGCAAGGACGGCGAAGAAGGCTTCCCCGGCACGCTGACCACCAAGGTGGTTTACACGCTGACGAATAAGAACGAACTGAAGATCGATTACACCGCGACCACGGATAAGCCCACCGTCGTCAACCTCACCAACCACGCCTACTTCAACCTGAAGGGAGCCGGCGAGGGCGACATCCTGGGCCACGAGGTCACGATCCACGCCAGCCGCTTCACGCCGGTGGATTCGACGCTGATTCCCACCGGCGAACTGCGGGCCGTGAAAGGCACGCCGTTCGATTTCACCAAGTCCACCGCCATCGGCGCCCGCATCGACAGCGACGACCAGCAGCTCAAGTTCGGCAAGGGCTACGACCACAACTGGGTGCTCGACAAGACCGGCGCCGGCCTCGCCAAGGCAGCGGAAGTCTACGAGCCGAATACCGGCCGCGTGATGCAGGTCTGGACTACCGAGCCAGCCATGCAGTTTTACACCGGCAATTTCCTGGATGGCACGCTACACGGCAAGGGCGGCAAGGTGTACGCGCACCGCGGTGCGTTCTGCATGGAGACCCAGCACTACCCGGATTCGCCCAACCATCCGGTTTTCCCCTCCACCGAGCTGAAACCCGGCGCCACCTACCACACGACTACGGTCTATAGCTTTTCGGCAAGATAGCGCGGTTGATCGGAGGTGGGACATCGGTTCTTGTCGTCAAGTTTTCATGCGGCAGGACAGACCACAGAAAGCGATGGTCTGTCCTGCTTACCGATCTCGCCCCGGTAGCATCACTACGAATTTGCCCGCTGTAACGCGCGTCGGAAAAGCGCCGTACAGATTCAGCCGCGCATCGTCGCCCAGGCAATCCAGGCACGCAATGGCGCATGGAGCGGCGGCAACCGAGGGCGCGTAACGGCGCGAGACATTCTCGACGCCGGTGTGCACGAACTGGGCATCGGGACGCGCCTCGCGCAGCAGCGCCTGTAGTGGATACTCCAGTTGCAGATTGTGAATGTCGATCCCGATGGTCCTGCATGACGAGCCTTCGATCGCGTCGACCGCCGCGAGGTAGTCTGCGCGGTCGTTCCACTGAACCATGTCGGAGAAATACTGATTGTCGCGGCTGACGCGTAACACGCTCCGGGGACCGCGTAGCGGGCGCACCCAGTTTTCGAGCGCAGGGAGGCGCGCGCCGCTCAACAGGAACAGGCAGATCGCCAGTTGAATCCACAACGGCCGCAGCCACACCCAGCCGAATTCTTCTACCACGCAAGCGAGCGGCGCGCCCAGTACGAACAGCGGCAACTGATAGCGCGCCACGAACGGCGCCCATTTGAGGTAGGCGCAAAACACCACGAAGCCGCACACCAACGCCAGCGCGTACGCGGCGCGACGCCGATCACGCCCGCGGAGAGCACGCCACGCGAGAACACAGGCCACCACGGCCAACAGCGAAAGGTGCCAGCCGTTGGGTGCGTCGGCTTCATGGTTGGCATTGCGGGGAGGCTTGAACACGCCCCAACGCGAGGTATCCGAAGGATCGTCGATGTCGATCCCGATCTTGCGGTGCGCCGTCAGCACGAAATCGTAGAGGCCCTGGTTCCAGCGGCTGCTGCGCCCGCCGAGCTGTTCCACCCCGTGGCGCAGCATGTTGGAAACCGTCTGCTTCCACCCGAAGGTTTCATTGCGCCAGCGGAAGAGTCCATCGCCCTGGGCGGAGTCAAACCCCAGCACGGAGCCGCTCAACTCCCAGTTGCGCCGGTAATGCCCCAGGTTCACCGCCAGCGCGCCAACCACCGCTATGATGGCGAGGCGTGCGGCCCGGCGGCGTTCGCGCCACACCACTGGCAGCAAAACGGCGGCGACGGGCCAAGGCAAAAACAGGTACGCCGTCGCCTTGGTGAACAGCGCCAGACCCACCGCGGCGCCTAAAAACAACGCATCGGTGAGCATTCGCGAGGAGGCAGGTTGGCGCGCGGAATCGCCTGCCCCACCTTCCTGCATGCCTTTAGTGGGACAGGCGCTTTCGCCTGTCAACCCTTGAAGGTTCTCCCGCAACCGGAGAGCGAAGTAAACCGCGGCCACCGCCCACATCGCCATCACGTAGTCGTTCTTGGCGCCGGAGGCCGCCAGAATTCCAGCCGGCAGCGTGGCGCTGAACAAAGCGGCGATGGCTTGCCCTCTGGCCCGCGCGCCAAGCGAACGCGCTACCGCTGAAACGCCGATCATGCACGCCAGCGCCGCGAACCACTGGCCGAAATTCACGAACCAGTCGCCACCCGCAAGCAGGTATCCATCGAGCATCCAATATTCCGCCATGGGTTGCAGCATGATCTGTGTGAGATATGGCGTTGGAAAAAAACGCAGGCTGCCTTGCTCCGCCCAATACATGACGCGCGGCATGTGATACGCCATGGCGTCGGCGCTGTTGGGCGGGCTGAACGCGGCGGTGACGCCGGTGGCGATGACGATGGCCAGGCAGCCGGCCACTGCCAGCAGCACTACAGCATCAGCGGGAAGCCGCGTGCCCTTCCATGGCGCCGGGCGCCGCGCGCGCCAGCCACGCGCGAGTGCCGCCAGCAGAGCCAAGCCCCACACACAAACCATCGGAGCGCGGTGCAGCAAGGCAAACGCGCTGAGAAGTTCCGTGGTCAAAACGACCGTCAGGCCAAATGCTACCGCGGCGCGCAGAAACCGGTCCCGCCAGCCGTCCTCCGCGGCCGCCGCCCACCAGAGTGCCGCGAACGTCGCCGGCAGCAGAAGAATGAATGCCATGCTGGATACCATCATCGCAGGTGGAATGCTGCGGCCGAGCGCGGCGCACATTCCGCCGCCAACCTCCGCCAACTTTGCCACCTGTTAGACTCTAGACTTGATGACGATGCCTGAATCGGCGGGGTTGTTCATGGCGGGGCTCATCGAGCGCGCCCGCAAATTGAAAAAGACGATTGCGTTTCCCGAGGGCGGCGACCCGCGGGTTCTGGAAGCCGCCGCGCGGTTGGCGCGCGAAGGTGTGGCGCGGCCCGTCCTGATCGGCGCCAAGCCCGGCAACGCACCCGAGGGCGTCGAGTTCGTCGATCCGGTGGCCTCGCCCGCGGTCGGGCGCTACGCCGCCATCTATTATGAGCGCCGCCGCGCCAAGGGCATCACGCAGGTGGAAGTCTCCGAAATTGCGCGGCGTCCGCTCTACTTCGCATCTCTGATGGTCGCTGCGGGCGATGCCGATGGTAGCGTGGGCGGAGCCGCCAACAGCACCGCCGAAACCGTTCGCGCAGCCCTGCACGCGGTGGGGCCGCATGCGCGGGCGCGGCTGGTATCGAGCGTCTTCATCATGGCGCTGCAGGATCGATCGCTCGGCCACAACGGGCTGATGGCTTTCGCCGATTGCGCGGTGGTGATCGCTCCCGACGCTGGTCAGATGGCCGATATCGCCATCGCCACGGCGGAAACTACCCGCGTGCTGCTGAACACCGAGCCGAGAGTGGCGCTGCTGAGCTTTTCCACCAAGGGAAGCGGGAAGGGCGAGGCGGTCGACAAGGTTGTCGAGGCGCTGCGCATCACCAAGGCGCGCGCGCCGGACCTGAACGTGGATGGCGAACTGCAAGCCGATGCCGCGGTCTCCGAAGTCGTTGGCCGGTCCAAGGCGCCCGGCTCGCCCGTGGCCGGCCGGGCCAACACGCTGGTGTTTCCCAGCCTGGAGGCGGCCAATATCGGGTACAAGCTGGTGGAGCGGCTGGGCGGCGCCATGGCCATCGGGCCATTTCTGCAAGGTCTCGCGAAGCCGGCCAACGACCTCTCGCGGGGCTGTTCGGCGGAAGATATTTTCAACGTGGCCGTGGTGACGGCTTTGCAATCGGAGACTGCCGGGTAGGAGGCGGCCATGCTGCCGTTCCGTCTGGTCTATCACGAACGCTACGACCTGCACTTCGGCGACCACGTCTTCCCTTCGAAAAAATTCAAGTGGCTACACGACCGCATGCTATGGACGCGGTTTGCGGTGAAAGAGGACTTCGTCACTCCGGAGCCGGCCGCCGACGAGGACCTGCTCCTGGCGCACGACCGCGCCTGGATCGACAAACTCTCCAACGGCACCCTCAGCTACCAGGAGATTCTGCAACTGGAAGTTCCCTATTCACGCTACCTGGTGGAAGCCTTCTGGCTGGCGGCCGGGGGCTCCATGTTGGCGGCGCGGCTGGCCCTCGCTGACGGCATCGGGTACAACCTGGGCGGCGGTTTTCACCATGCCTATCCGGATCACGGCGAAGGATTCTGCGCCATCAACGATATCGCCGTCGCCCTGCGGCGTGTCCAGCGCGATGGGATGATCGAGCGCGCCATGGTGGTCGATTGCGACGTGCATCACGGCAACGGCACCGCCGCCATCTTCGCCGGCGATGCTTCGGTGTTTACGCTCTCGATTCACCAGTACAACAACTACCCCGCGCAAAAGCCGCCCTCCAGCCTCGACATTAACCTGGCCGATGGCGTGGCGGATGACGAATACCTGAGCCGTCTGGGCAGCGGGTACCGCCCGGCCTTGAAGATGTTCCGTCCCGAGTTGATTCTCTACGTGGCGGGAGCCGACCCCTATTTCGGGGATCAGTTAGGCGGCCTCTCGCTGACCTTCGAGGGCCTGCAGGAGCGCGACCGGCTGGTGATTCGCTCCGCGCTGGAACAGGGAGTTCCCGTCGCCATCGTGCTCGCCGGCGGCTACGCGCAGAGCGTGGAAGATACGGTGACGATTCACGCCAATACGGCCGAAGTGGCCAGGCAGGAGCTGGAGAAGGTGGGTTACCGGCGGAAAGGCGCGGGCGATTGATCCGGCCGCACCGGGCAGAAACGACAAACCCGGCGGAAGCAGTTGCCTCCGCCGGGCCGCGTCGTTCTAATTTGACCCTGTATTAGTAACTTCCTGGTCCCCTTCTGATCGGGGCACCGACTACTATATCACTGAATGGTGGCCTTGCGGATATAGTCCAGTTTGGGGAACTGTGGCTGCAGGTACGCGTTGCCCTGGCTCTCGATCAAGGGCTGTTGGGGCTCTTCGCCGTAGCCGGGGTAAATCGTGTCCACCGCGTCCATTCCCGAAGTCACCGCTCCGAACGGCGCGAAGCCTCGGTTGTCGAGCGACTGCGTGTTGTCCACCAGGTTGATGAACAACTGCGTGGTGCGCGTGTTTGGCCCCGCCGTGGCGTAGACCAGCGTGCCGCGCGTGTTGTGCCGCAGCACCGGATCGTCGGTCAGGGCAGGCTCCTTCCACTTGCGCGTGACCGCCGGATCTGCGGCAATGCCAAACTGCACGATGAAGTTCGGCACCACGCGGAAAAAGCGGCAGCCATCGAAGTAGCCGGACTTCACCAGCTCATAGAAATGATCGGCTCCGATGGGCGCCCAATCGCGATGGACCTCCACCACCACCGGGCCCTTGGTAGTGTCGAAGGTCACGTTAAACGTGGCGGGCGCGTGCACCTGAAACGAAGCCGGCGCTTCCTGCTTTTGCGGCGCGGGGGCTTCCTGTTGCGCCGCCGAAGCATCCCCGGCCGGCTGTTCTTTCTTGGGCTCGCTCGACGAGGAGCACCCGGCCAGCGCCACCGCGCCGGCCGCGAACAAGGCAATCCACAGTGAAATTCGCATCGATCTTACAGTATGCCATGCTGAAGGGGGTTCGGGGATTGTGGCCTGCTACGACGACTTCGCCTGGTTCTACAACCGCTACTGGAGCGAGGAATTCCACTCCGCGGCCTTCCCCATCCTGGAGCGCATCTGGCTAGACCGCCTGCCGCCGGAGGCGCGCATTCTGGATGTCTGTTGCGGTACCGGCTGTTTGGCGGCTCTGCTCGCCGCGCGCGGCTACCACGTCACTGGCCTCGACGTTTCGCCGGAAATGCTGTCCTACGCCCGCGCCAACGCGCCGGCGGCGGAGTTCACCCAGGCCGATGCCGCGTCCTTCCACCTGCCCGCGGCCTGCGATGCCGCGGTCTCCACTTTCGACTCGCTCAACCACCTGTTGGAGCCGGCGGCGCTCCAGGCCGCCTTCCGGAACATCGCGGCCGCCCTCCGCCCGGGGGGCCTGCTGGCCTTCGACATGCTCCTCGAGGAAGCCTACCAGACGCGCTGGGGCGAATCCTTCGCGCTGGTGCGTGACGACCACCTGCTCACCATCACCGGAGCCGCCTTCGAACCGCACTCCCGCATCGCTCGCATCACCGTCACTATGTTCCGCCTGCTCGAAGGCGCGTGGCAACGGTCGGATGTGACGATCGAGGAGCGCTGTTACTCGCC
>CAWJLI010000153.1:0-16855 GCA_963843095.1 Bryobacterales bacterium | reverse complement strand
CATGGCCATTTGTCTGCAACGCATGGAGGCCTATCGCGGCCTGGCGTTGCTGACGACCAATCTTCGCGGCGCGCTGGATCAGGCTTTTCTGCGACGGATTCGATTCGTGGTGCACTTTCCGTTTCCCGATCCTTCGCAACGGCGGCGGATCTGGGAACGAATGTTTCCGCCCGGGTTGCCTACGGCTGGACTCGACTTCGACAAACTGGCGAAATTGAATCTTCCGGGCGGCAATATCCGCAACATCGCGCTGAGCGCGGCGTACATCGCGGCGGAGGCGAAGGAACCATTGCGCATGCGGCACCTGCTGATCGCAGCGCGGCGCGAGTGCTCCAAGCTGGAGCGCGCATTGAGCGACAACGAAGTGGGAGGGTGGGTTTGAGGCCGGCGTCCACGGCACGAGCGCAACGGAGAGCTGCGTGGCAGTCCCAGTTCCGGCGTCCGTCCGCCGCAGCGCAACCGGCGGTGCGCAGCGGTGGCGCGATTCAAGTGCGGATCGGCGAGCTGGCGCTGAGAGGATTTGCAAGAGGGTCGGAGCGGCGGATAGCAGCGGCATTCGAGCGGGAGCTCGATTCTCTGCTGACCCGCCAATTGCCGCAGGGGTGGGGAACGCCGTCGTCGGCCGAAGCGCTCACGGCGCGCATGCGCGTACGCTCGGTGCGCGATCCGGTTGCGATCGGAGAACAGCTTGCCGCGGCAGTGCTGTCGGCCCATCGGGAGGAGCGTCGTTGAGTTCCCCGCAAACCACATCGTCGGCGGATACCCAGACCAAGGCGGGCGCGGTTCCAGCTCGCGCGCCGAAGCAGGAGCGGCCCTGTTCGTGCGCGGGCGGCAACGGCGAATGCGAAAGCTGCCGCAAGAAAAAGACGGAACCCATGTTGCAGCGGGCCGCCGCGGGACCGGCGCGCGCGGCCCACGCGCCGCCGTCTGTTCATCGCGTGCTCGATTCACCGGGACGTCCGCTGGACACGCCGGCGCGATCCTTCATGGAGCCGCGCTTCGGCCACGATTTCGGCGGCGTGCGGGTTCACACGGACCCGCAGGCGGCCGAATCGGCGCGTGCGGTGGATGCGCATGCCTACACGGTTGGCCAGCATATCGTCTTCGATCACGGCAAGTACGATCCGGATTCCGGTCCGGGACAGCGGCTGCTCGCGCACGAACTGGCGCATACGGTCCAGCAGAGGAACGTGCGGCATGCGCCGGACATACTCCCGCTGCGTGCAACTCCCGAGTACAACCACCTCGAGAACGAAGCCGAAAGCATGGCGCAATCGGCGATCCATCGCGGGACCGCGTTCACTCCGTCAGCCGCATCCCGGCCGGTGCTCTCGCGCGCCGAAAGGAAGAACACCAGCACGACGCCCCCCAAACCGGACGCGCCGGCTACCGCGTCGAACAAACGCGACGTCGCTCCCAAAGATTCGGCGACGGGCAGTGCGCCCGCGGTTCCCGATAAACGCGGCAATAGCGACTGGCAAGATGTGAAGAAGGGCCAGCTCAAGGAAGCCGGTGTCAAAGCCTGGGCAGTCCAGGAGGCGACCAACAGTGTTATCGCGGTGTGGATGGCGGAACCCCTGGTATTGCCGGCCGAAAAGGGCCCGGTGATCGACGTCTGGAAGAAACGGGCCGATGCCGGAGCGCTCGAAGCGATCATCGAGCCGGCCTCAGGGTCGGTAAAAACCAGGGCTGGCTTGAAACAGGATCGTCCCCCCGCGGAGACTTTGCAGAAGATATGGCTACAGAAGGTCGGCTGGTCGCCGGGAAACAAGAATGCGAAGTGGAAAATCGTCACGGGCACGAAGGCGAAATTCCCCAAGGCGAACAAGGCGACCTGCAATGTGGATCACATTCTCGAGCTACAGTTCGGCGGGGACAACATTCCCAGCAACATGCAGATGCTCGACGGAGACGAGAACCAATACAGCGGCCGGAAGATCTTCGCGGATCTGAAGAAAAAAGCCGAGGAAATCAAGCGGGCTTTCAAGGACGACGGCATCGACACGAAGGGGATGAAAGACCTGCTGCTCCATTACGCCGAGGCGATCCCGGGGCCCGGAGATTCCTGCCGGGAATGCTGCCAGGCGGAGCAAAAAGCCAATGACCCCAAGCTGAGGGAATTCGACACCGATGAGGGACAGAGCGCGGACGGAAAAACCACGGGCACGCGTTACTCCCTCAAAGCCGGCAGCGCGGAAGCGAAGGTCATCGTAGTGGACGAGGCGAGTAAGGATCCCATTCCCCTAGAGGGCTCGAAAATCCCGGAGAACAGGACGGCGTCGACCTTGATCTCCGGGTTCGTTCTGAAGGAGTGGGACCGGCGGGCGAAGACGGTGAAATCCAAGTTGGACACCTCGTCCCGATTCCCGGCAAGCCTGAAACCCGACGCGAAAAAGACCATCCTGTTGAACCGCTTGGACGACGGCACTTTGAAACTGCCGCCGGGCCATGAAAACGTCAAGTTCCACTTCGATTTTCTGAGCGACGGCGTCTTCCGCGAGCTGAAGATCGAAGACGAGTACGTGGTGGGCTCGGGCACAATCACTCCCTCCATCCCGTTCATTTCGATGCCGTTCGACGTGCGCTTCGATAAGGATAAACTCGAAGTCGCCAAGCCGATTCCCAAAGAGAAACTGAAGTTGCCGATACCGGGCGTGACGATTAAGCAAGCGGAAGTGCTGCTTCAGTTGGCGCCCGAGTTCAAGCCGGAGGGGGACGTCCTGTTCAGCCTGGACGCGGGCAAGCGTCACCTGCTGGACGGCAAGATCAAACTCTCCGGGGATGCGAACGGCCTGGTCGCCGAGGGTGACGTCCAGGTTTCGCTGCCCGGTGTCGACAACGCCGCCGGCCACATGGAGTACCGCAACCGGCAATGGTCGGGGAAGGCCGAAATCAGCGCGACCCAGTTGCAATCGAAGCTGAAGTACGTGAAAAGCGGCAGCCTGGTGGTGCTGTTCACCGACCACGGCATGTCGGCCGACGGCAAAGTGGTGCTCGACCTGCCGGGCACGAAGGGCGTGGAAGCGGAGCTCTTCTACGAATCCGGCAGCAAACACTGGATCTTCAAAGGCAAGGGAATCTTCAAGCCGCCGGGCCTCGAAGAAACCACGATCTACATTACCTATGACGGCGAGCATCTCGACGGCAGCGGTCACACGGGGTTCACGTTCCACGGCATCCACGGCGATATCAGCGTCGTCTATCACGACGAGAAGTTTTCCGGCGAAGGCACGCTGAGCATCGACAAAGGCAAGGCCAAAGGATCGCTGCACGTCAAGATGCGGGAGGTGCAAGGCCATCCGCTATTTTCGGGCGATGGGTCGATTAGGTATCAGCTCACCGAGAACCTGGCGGCGACGGCGGGGATTGAGATCAACGAGAAGCAGGAAGTCCGGCTGAAGGGCGCGCTGGAGCTGCCCAAGCCGATTCCGCTGTTTGAACCCAAAACCGGCGAGTACAAGTTCTTCGAAATCGGTGTCAGCATTCCGATTCCCGGCGCGTCGATCGGGCCGGTTGGCGTAAAAGCGCACATCGACGGTTCGCTTTCGGCAGGCTACAAGCTGGGGCCGGCGGAGCTGCGCGACACGAAGATCGAAGCCGCGTTCAATCCGCTCGACGAGAAGCCGGACGCGGAGGTGACGCTGAGCTCGACGTTGTACATCGGCGGCAACGTGCACATCTCGGGGCGGATCGCCGGGTCGATCATGCTGGATGCGCTGGTGGCTTCGGCCGAAGGGGGCATCGCGATTACCGCGACCGCCTCACTCGAGGGGCACGTGGCTTCCCAGGTGACGCTGCACTATGCGAAGAGCCGCTTCGAGGCCGATGCGAACTTCGAGTTGTTGGCCGGCCTGGCCCTTACGCTGGCGCTGGACGCGTTCGTCAAAGGCAAGGCCGGGATCGGATGGTTCAGCGTTGAGAGAGAAAAAGACTGGAAGCTGGCTTCTTTCACCTACGACACCGGTCTGCAATTCGGCATGAAGCTGAAGAGCCCACTTCATTACGCGTCGGACCAGCCGATGAAGCTGCCATCTTTCGACGACATCGCGTGGACCGTTCCGAGAATCGACCCGGGAGATATGCTGGAAAAGATTTTCTCGGGCGCGGGCGGGACCGAAAGGGAGGCTGGATGAGCCAAAGCGGGTTTCCCGGGTCTCCCAAGCTGTTGCGGGCGGGAATTGTGGTTGCGGACTCGACGTCGCTGGCCATTCAGCGGGTGATCTCGATGCAATACAATCCCGACTCGCTCACCCGCTCGCTGCAGATACGGAGCGCGACGGGGGAAGCGGGCGACCGCCTGGACGCATTGCGGCTCACCGGGCCGCCGGTCGAGACGATCAAGCTGGATGCGGAACTGGACGCCACCGACCTGCTCG
Organism: Bryobacterales bacterium; assembly: GCA_963843095.1. Classification (GTDB taxonomy): domain Bacteria; phylum Acidobacteriota; class Terriglobia; order Bryobacterales; family Bryobacteraceae; genus Bog-375. The sequence continues at coordinate 12,479 of CAWJLI010000153.1, read as the reverse complement.
AGTCGCAGGATCCGTTGACCATCCAGTACGGACTGAACCCGCATCTGGCGGCGCTGGAAACGCTGATCTATCCGGCCAGCGCGCAGATTCAGAGCGACAACAACATGGCCATGGGCGGGACCATCGAGGTGGCGCCGATGGAAGCGCCGTTGACGTTGTTCGTCTGGAGCGCCAGCCGGGTGGTGCCGGTGCGGCTGACCGAGTTCAGCATCACCGAAGAAGCCTTTGACACCAGCTTGAACCCGATTCGCGCCAAGGTCAGCCTGGGCATGCGCGTGCTAAGCGTGAACGATCTCAATTTCGATGAGAAGGGGAACCAGATTTTCCTGGCCTACCAGCAGTGCAAGGAGCGGCTGGCGGCAATGACCGGGCCGGTCTCGCTCGGTGCGCTGGGAATCGTCAATCTTCCGTGAGGTGAATATGTTCGATCCGACCAGCCGTTACGCACAACTGCCTACGCTGACCTGGACCTCGGCCAGCGGCCAGCAGTTGAGTTACGTATCGCGCAGGGAGCTGCCGCAGCCCGACGAGTACGATCTTCTGCTGCAGCGAACGGTGACCGACAGCGATCGCCTGGATAACATCACGGCGCAATATCTGGACGATCCGACGCAGTTCTGGCGCATCGCGGACGCCAACAGCGCCATGTCTCCGTTCGACCTGACCGACGAGGTCGGATCGACCATCGACATCACCTTGCCGCAAGGCATCCCGGGGCCGAGCCGTGCTTAAAGGAGTCTACCTGTCGTTGTTCATGGGACCGATGGTGCCGGTGCCGGCGCCGAAACCGGTGGTCGATGCCCTGATCAGCGCGCAGGTCAACACGGGCGGAGAACGCAGCGGATTTCAACTGGTGTTCTCGATGAACAAGAAGTCTTCCCTGCGGCAGACGCTGCTTCCGGCGGGGTTCATGGACCCGGGAACCACCCGTGTGATTCTGGTGGCCACGCTCGGCGGCATCCCCAACGTGATCATCGACGGAATCGTGACGCGGCACGAAGTAGCGCCCAGCAACGAAGCCGGACAATCGACCATCACGCTCACCGGAGAGGATCTGACGGTGCTGATGGACGTCATACAGTTTCCCCTGCTGCGCTACCCGGGGATGCCCATTCTGGCGCGAGTGAACCTGATCCTGGCCAAATATGCCATGTTCGGGATCGCCCCAGTAGTCATCCCGCCGCTGTTCGACGACGTTCCCATCCCGACCGACAAGATACCAAGTCAAACGGGATCGGATCTCGCCTACATCAAGAAGCTGGCGGAAAAGTGCGGATACATTTACTACCTGCAGCCCGGTCCCGCGCCGGGCTCCAGCATTTTCTATTTCGGCCCCGACATCAGCATCCCGGTCCCGCAACCGGCTTTGAACGTCAACATGGACGCCAACACCAACGTGGAGAGCCTCACCTTTTCTCTGGACGGATTAGCGAAGAAAGTCGTGATCATGACGATCATGGACCCGATTACGGGAACCATTCCGATTCCGATTCCGGTTCCGAACATCAGCCTGCTGCGGCCGCCGCTCGGCGCGCGCCTGACCGTGCCCATGAAGATCGAGTATCCGCCCGAGGGTGGCAACCTGAACTCGATCGAGGCGATTGCGCTGTCGCTGGCGAAGGCCGCCGAGACCGGCGAGGCGGTCAGCGGCTCCGGCACGCTGAACGTTTTGCGATACGGGCAGATTTTGCGAGCGTTTCAAATGGTCGGCGTGCGCGGCGCGGGCCTGACTTACGACGGCCTTTACTACGTGCGAACGGTAACCCACAACATCAAGCGCGGGGAATACAAGCAGAGCTTCACCTTGACCCGCGATGGCCTGGTTTCACAGACTCCGGCGGTGCCTGTATGACGGGAAGCGAACAGAAATTCTTTGGTAAGTATCGCGGCACGGTGGTCAACAACATCGATCCGCTCAACGTCGGGCGGTTGCTGGTGGAAGTGCCGGACGTGCTTTCGCTGGTGCCTTCCAGTTGGGCGGTTCCCTGCGTGCCGCTGGCGGGCCCGACCGGTCCGCCGATGGGAGTTTACATGGTTCCACCGATCGGAGCGGGGGTGTGGATCGAGTTCGAGAAGGGCGATCCGGATTATCCGATCTGGGTGGGGTGCCGATGGGGATCGACGGCCAACGTGCCGACGCTGGCGCTGCTGGGGCTGCCGGTTTCGCCGAGCATCGTTATGCAAACCGCGGGACAGTGCGGGCTCGTGATCAGCGATGTTCCGGGGCCGGCCGGCGGAATCATGCTCAAGAGCGCGACGGGAGCATCGATGATTCTGATCAACGATGTGGGCATCACGATTCAGACCGCGGGCCTGTTAACAGTGACCGGGACGAGCGTTTCGGTGAACGAAGGCGCGCTGCTGATCACATAAGGAGGAATATGCCGGGATTCATGCTGCATCAGGGCGCCACGGTGTTGTGCGCGCACGGCGGCCAGGCGCAGCCGACCGTTCCGAACCCGCGAGTGCTGGTCTCGGGAATGCCGACGATTCCGCTTTCGGGGCCATACGTGGTGGCGGGCTGCGCCATGCCGCCTCCGATAGCCGGCAACGGGCCGTGCGTCACCGCGCAGTTCCTGATGGGCTCGGTGCGGGTGCTTTCGAACGGACTGCCGTTGCTGCTGTTCGACAGTCAGGCGATTTGCGCGCCGACGGGAACACCGACGATTACGGTGGCCGCCCAAACCAGGGTTTTCGCGACGTAGGGAATTGCGATGAACATAGCGTATCCATATCGCTTCGATGGCCGCGGACGCACGGCGGAGGCTGGCGACGACGATCACATTCGCCAGATGATCGAGCAAGTGCTGTTTACGGCTCCGGGAGAGCGGGTGAACCGTCCGGACTTCGGTTGCGGGTTATTGCAGATGGTGTTTGCGCCCAACAGCAGCGAGGTGGCGACGGCCACGCAATTCCTGGTGCAGGGAGCGCTGCAGCAAGCGCTGGGGGACGTGATCGACCTGACCAATGTCGCGGTTGCCGTCAGTGACAGCCGGCTCACGGTGACCGTGCAGTACACCGTACGGACCTCGCAGCAGCAGGCGGTGGCGCAGTTTACGCGAGGAGGCGCCAACTCGTGATCTACGCCTGCTGCGACGAACGACGCCGGAGCGTGCTGGCCGCACAGACGGCCTACAACGGCATCGACTACCTCGAGGTGGTGGACGATCCTTCCACGTCGGACGACCAGCGCCAGCGCACGCTTCGCGTCTACTTCATTCTGCCGCTCGCGCCGGACCAGTTGACCATCCAGAACGTGACCATTTCCGGTGGTGAAAGCATCACCAACGTCGCGCCCATCTATGTTTACGAAGACGGATTCACCTCGCCGCCAGGCGACCCGCTGTGTCTGGTGGTGCAAGTGAACGGGCCGGGCGATTTTTCCCAGTACACGCTCAGCATTGTGGATACCGCGGACCCCACCAAGCCGCCTCCGGGAATCGACTTCGTGCTGTCGTCGATCTGTTTTACGTTCAAGGTCGCCTGCCCCAGCACGCTCGATTGCCAGCCGGTGCAGAATTGCCCGCCCAATACTGCCGCTCCCATCGACATCTCTTATCTTGCTAAGGACTTCAAGAGCTTCCTCGGCCTCATGCAGGATCGCATGGCCGCCACACTGCCGCAGTGGCAAGAGACGCATCCGGCGGACCTGGGCCAGATGTTGCTGGAAGTGCTGGCGTTCATCGGCGATTACCTGAGCTATCAGCAGGACGCCGTTGCGACGGAAGCGTACCTATCGACCGCGCGCCGGCGAACTTCCGTCCGGCGGCACGTGAGACTGATCGATTACCCCATGCACGATGGGCGAAACGCGCGAACCTGGGCGCATTTCAACGTGCGATCGGATGTGGAGGGTTTGAACGTCGATGCCGGGACGACCCAGCTTCTCACTCCGGGGAGCCAGCCGGGTCCGATCCTGGCGTTCTCTTCGAGCGCTTACGCGCAAGCTATCAGCGAGGGCCCGCAGGTTTTCGAATTGATGGAGGGCGCGACGCTCTATGCCGAACACAACCAGATCTGCTTCTATACCTGGGGCGACCGGGAATGCTGCCTGCCGGCGGGGGCGACCAGCGCGTGGCTGCGGGGTTCGCTTCCCAACCTGGCGCAGGGTAACGTGCTGATCTTTATGGAAGCCAAGGGGCCGAACACCGGCCAAACCTCCGACGCCGATCCGGCGCATCGCTGGGCCGTCCGGTTGACGTCGGTGAGCCGTGTGCAGGATCCGATCGGCGGGCAGTTCGACGATCCACCGAACTCGAATCCGGTGGATGTAACCGGGATTGAATGGGCGGCCGGAGACGCGCTGCCCTTCGCGTTGTGTCTCTCCAATATGTACGGCGCGAGTTATTACGACGGCGTCAGCGTCGCGCTTGGAAACAACGCTCTCGCCGACAATGGCCGGACCATAGCGGCTGAAGCGCTGCCGCCGGTGCCGGCGCCCAATCCGGCGTTGACGATCGCTCAGCCCTCGGGCAACAACCGATGTGCGCATCCGGCGCCGGTGACGCCCAAGCCGCCGCGCTATAACCCGAGTCTCGCGCAGGCACCATTGACCTTCGCCGATCCCTACGACCCAACCGCGGCGGCGAACGCGGCGTTGAATTCGTGCGTGGTGGATGGTCTGCTGCCGTCGGTGAGCCTGACCGCCGAGCCAGGCGGCGACGCTTGGACCGTCGTCGCCGACTTGCTCGATGCCGGTCCCAACGACAAGCTGTTCGTGGCCGAAGTCGAGAATGACGGCAGCGCCACGCTGCGTTTCGGCGATTCGCAGTATGGCATGGCGCCGGTTACGGATACGGTCTTCGAGGCTTCCTATCGAGTGGGAAACGGAACGGCCGGAAATATCGGCGCGAACGCGCTGGCGCTGGTTGCCACCAACAATCCAGCGCTGCTTTCGGAGCCTTCGAGCCCGGTCATCAGCTCGGTCACGAATCCGCTGCCGGCCAGCGGCGGAATCGATCCGCAGCCGCTCTCCCAGGTCCGGCAACTGGCCCCCATCGCTTTCCGAACCCAGGAACGGGCCGTGACCGGGCAGGACTACGGCACGATGGCGGTGCAGGTCGATCCTTCGCTGGCGCAAGCGACGGGCACATTTCGCTGGACCGGCAGTTGGCGGACCGTGTTTATCAGTGCCGATCCGGAGGGAACCGAAACGCTGCCTGCCGCGGAAGCCGGCCAGATTCAGACCGGCATCGAGCTATACCGCATGGCGGGCCACGACGTGGCCGTGGTCCCGCCCACTTATGTCTCACTAGAACTGCACATGCAGGTGTGCGTGCAGCCCGGTTATCTGGCCAGTGACGTCGAACAGGCGTTGCTGAATGTGTTGAGCAACCGCATTCTGCCCGATGGCACGGTGGGCGCGTTTTATCCGGACAATTTCACATTTGGGCAGACCATCTACCTGAGCCCGATCTACGCCCTGGTGCAGAACACGGCGGGAGTGGACTCGGTGAACATCACGCGCTTTCAGCGGCAGGGCCAGTGCGCGACGAATGCGGTCTCAACCGGTTCGCTGCAAATGGACCGGCTCGAAATCGCGCGCCTGGACAACGATCCGAATTACCCCAATCACGGCATCCTGAAGCTGTGCGTCGCGGGAGGTCAATGAGATGGCGTGCGGATGCGGAGGAACCTGCACGTGCGGATGCTGCGCCGGCATTTCGCAGGAAACGCCGCAGACGCCCGACAATCGCCCAGGGCTCTCCGCGATTCCCTATCGCGTAGGCACATACCAGCAGTTCAACGAGACGTTGCTGGCCCGCATTTCGCTCTCTCGGCAGCCGCAGTTGCGCGAACTGACCACGCGGGAAGGCGACGATTTCACGATCGCGCTGCTGGACGCATTCTCGGTGATGGCGGACGTGCTGACTTTCTACACCGAGCGCTATGCCAACGAATCGTATCTCCGCACCGCCGTGCAACGGCAATCGGTAGTGGATCTGGCGGCGCTGGTGGGGTATCAACCGTCCCCGGGAGTGGCTGCGAACACCTCCCTGGCGTTCACGATCGATCCTTCCACGGGCGCTTTCGGGCCGGCGCTGACGGGAGCGGGGAACGGCCAGGTGGTGCCAGCCAGAAGTTCGTCCGTCACGATTCCCGCCGGAACGCGCGTGCAGAGCATCCCCAACAATCCGACTCAGATCCCCCAGCCGTTCGAGACCTCGGAAGACATCCAGGCGCAGCCGGCGTGGAATGCGATTCCTCCGCGCATTACGCGGCCGCAGGACATCTGTAGCTCGGCCAAACCGATCCACTGCATCTTCATCGCCAGCGCGTCGACCAATTTGAAACCGGGCGATACGCTTCTGATTTGCCCGAGTTCGGAAGCGCAGCACTGCAAATCAGCACTGCGAACCGTGAAAAGAGTGACGGTCTTAGCGGACGGAAAAACCACACAAGTCGAGCTAAACAGCCCCGTCCGGACCGCAACGGCATCGTCAGCGGGTCCTCTGCCGCCGGGCACGGTCTCCGATGTCACTGGGAAAACGCTGAATGCCAGCGTGGTCCAACAGGTACTGAAGTACAGTTGGGACAACAGCACGTTGGTTCTTCTCACGCAGATGAGCCAATGGCCCATCGAGCAGTTGGAGGCCGCGATCAATCAACAGATGGCCACCACGAAGCAGTCTCCGACGGGAGAGGTGTTCGCGTTTCGCCAGCAAGCGGCGGGCTTCGGATTCAACCTCCCTCTGCTGGAAGTTCCACCGTTCTCGCCGCCAGCTTCTTACGATCCGTTATCCCCTACAGGCAGTCCGTCGTCGGATACGCCGTTGGTTTCCTCGGCGGGAAACATCTACCTGGACGCCGTGTATTCCCAGATTCTGCCGGATAGCTGGATCGTGCTACGGGAAGACGACGGCGGCGACTGCGCGGTTCTGCGAGTGAACACGGTCACCACCACGACCCACAGCCAATTCAACAGCACCGCTAAAGTTTCACTGCTGAACGTTTCCGACAGCAAGAGTCTCACCAGCTACCGCATCCGAACTACCGCGATCCTCTGCCAGAGCGAAGAATTGCCGCTGGCGATGTTGACCATCACCGACTGCGTCGAGGATGGGGCTGTGGATCCGATCACTCTGGATCGCGCGTACCTGGGGCTGGTGGTCGGCCAGAACATCGTGCTCAGCGGGCAGCGCGCCGATCTCCCAGGGGTTCTGGCGTCGGAAATCTGCACGCTCGCTTCGGTGAAGTTGATTGGCGGCTTCACAGTGATTACGCTCGAGCAGCCTTTGAATAACAAATATGTGCGCTCCAGCGTCCAGATCAACGCGAATGTCGCGAACGCAACGAATGGAGCCACGGTCTCGGAAGTGCTTGGCAACGGCGATGGCACACAGACGTTCCAAAGCTTCACGCTGAAGCAATCGCCACTGACCTATACCACCGCTGCGACGCCTTCGGGCACACAGAGCTCGCTGCAGATTTGGGTAAACAACGAGCTTTGGACGGAGGTTCCGTGGTTCTACGGACATGGTCCGGCCGAACACATCTTCACGACCACGCGAAACGACGACGCCACCACCACCGTGACGTTCCCCGACGGCCTGACCGGCTCGCGGCTGCCGACCGGCACGGCAAACGTCAAAGCGACTTATCGCGTCGGCATCGGCACGCCGGGTTTGGTGGACGCCAACCAGATTTCGATGCTGACAACGCGCCCGCTCGGCGTCCGTGCGGCCACCAACCCGTTGGCCTCTACCGGGGCCGAGGACGCGGAAACCATCGACGACGCGCGCTCCAACGCCACGCTCACCATCATGACCCTGGACCGCATTGTGTCGCTCGAGGATTACCAGGATTTTGCCAATGCGTTTGCGGGGGTCAGCAAAGCGCTCGCGGTGTGGATCTGGAACGGAGAGCAGCGCATCGTTTTGCTGACGGTGGCCGGCGTGAATGGCGCGGTGATTCAGCCCGGCGATGCTACCGGCGGTCCGCTGCAGGCTGCCATCGCGGCAGCCTCGGAGCCCTTCGTGACGGTGCAGTTGCAAGCCTATAGCCCGATCTATTTTCGCCTCGCGGCCACCGTCACGGTCGCGGCGGACTTCATTCTGGACGACGTGCAAAACGACGTGGAGACCGCGCTGCGGTCCGCGTTTTCGTTCGAGGCGCGCGATTTCGGCCAGCCGGTGAATTTGAGCGAGGTCGTCGCGGCGATTCAGGGCGTTGACGGCGTGGTGGGCGTCCAGCTCACGGCATTGTACTTCTCGACCGATACCACGACGCCGTCACCGCTCAATCCGTTCCTGCCTTCGAGTATTCCGCAGAGCGGCGCGCGCACGGCCGGCCTCACCGAGCTTCTCACACTCGATCCCGCGCCGTTGTCGCTCGAGTTGGAGGCTGCCTCGTCATGACGCCGCTCGATCTCAATGCGATCTATAATCTACTGCCTGCGGTGTATCGCGTTCGCGACGCGGAGATTGCCTTGCAATCGGGCAACACGCTCGATCCGGCGGATGCCGAACAATTGGCGTCGTTGCTCCAGAATCTTGCCAGCCTGACTCCATCTCAGCAGCAGACGCTCGCCGATCTTCAGGACAAGCAGCAGCGCGGCCCGCTGAAATCGCTGATCGCGATTCTGGCCGAGCAGATCGAAGTGCTCCAGGAGAGCCTCTATCAGTCCTACGACGATCTATTCATCGAAACCTGCCAGGAATGGGTGGTGCCGTATATCGGAGATCTGGTTGGGGCGAAGGGTCTCAACGATTTTCCCGGAACGCCCTACAGTCTGCGCGCGGCAGTGGCGGACACGATCCGGAACCGCCGCTCGAAAGGCACGGTGTACGGCCTCGAGCAACTGGCACACGATGTCACGGGTTGGCCGGCCAACGTCGTCGAGTATTTCCAGATCCTCTCGACGACGCAGTTCATGAATCACATCCGGCCGCAAAATCTCTCCATGGCCGATGTGCGGTGCGCCGATTGGGGCTTGCCGGAAACGCCGTTCGACACCAAGGCGCGCACCGCCGACGTGCGGAGCATTTCCCGCGGTCTCGGGAAATTCAATATCCCCAACATCGGGATTTACCTGTGGCGTCTGTTGGCCGAACCGCTGGAAAATTCGCCGGCGTTCCAGGTGGACGGCAGGCGCTACAAATTCGACGCGCTCGGAAGAGACACGCCGCTGTTTACTCTACCGCCGGGAACGCCGGTGACGGGCCGCCGGGTGACGCCGCTGGACGTACCGATGCCCATCAGCCGCAGAATGCTGTACGCGCAGTTGACCGCATACTACGGCCAGAACTTGAGCCTCTGGATCGACAATCCGTCCGCCGGCTCGACGCCGGTTCCGGTGTGCGCCTGCAATCTGTCCGACGTCACGGATTCCTCCGGCAACGTCATCGGTTGGGCGCATGCGCCGCAAAACTCGATCGCGATCGATCCCCAACTCGGCCGCATTGCGTTTCCCGCGGCCATGCCGCCCCCTTCCGCCGTTCATGTGAACTATTGCTATGGATTCAGCGCGCAGATGGGCGGCGGAGCGTACAGCCGGCCTTTAGACGACACGGCCGACGTTCTGATCCATGTTCCGTCGGACTATCCCACCATACAGGCCGCGATCGACCAGGCGGCTTTTGAGTTTTCGGGCGGCGCGGCCTCAGTGATCGTCGAGATCGATAACAGCGAATACTACATCGAGACGCCCGCGGTCACGCTTCCCGCAGGCTCCAGCCTCACGATCCAGGCGGCGGACAACAAGCGGCCGGTGCTCCTGCTCGGCGGCGATTTCGAAGTGTGCGGAGACTCCGAATCGAGTTTTGCGATCAACGGCCTGTTGGTGGCCGGTGGCGCCATCGCCGCGCCCGCGATGAATGGCGCGGCGCCGAATCTTCTGACCACCCTCACGATTTCGCATTGTACGCTCGCCCCGATGGCTACTCCCATCGGCAGCCCGCCGGCTCAAGTAGTGGGGCCGGGCCTCTGCTCGGAAGCACAGGACCTCAGCATCGAGATCGACAATTCGATCACCGGGCCGCTGCGGATATCGGCCGAGAATAACGTGACCCTCACCAACAGCATCGTGGACGCGGGCAGTGCCACCGAAGTGGCTTACGCGGACCGGACCTGCACTGGTTTCGGCGCGCCTCTCACCATCACCGCTTGTACGGTGATCGGTAAGGTTGCGACGCGGCAGATGACGCTGGCCTCGGATACCATTTTCCTGGCGCAGGCGGTGGACGACGACGCTTGGACCGCGCCGGTGAACGTCGAGCGGTTGCAGCAAGGGTGCGTGCGTTTCAGCTACGTCCCGCCCGGATCGCAGGTGCCGCGTGCGTTCCGTTGTTACCCCGGCTCCAATGACGCGGCGCCGACGGCTCCCGCATTCACATCGCTGCGGTTTGGCGATCCAGGGTATTGCCAGCTCGCCCCGCAGTCCGACACGGCGATTCTGCAGGGAGCCGACAACCAGGCGGAAATGGGCGCTTTTAACGGACTCTTTCAACCGCAGCGAGTCGCGAATCTGCTCACCATGCTCGAAGATTACCTTCGATTCGGACTGGAAGCGGGAATCTTCTACGCCACTTGAAAAGGCAGGACGGTTATGACAGGTGATTTCAGCCGTACATCGCAGGACTGGACCAAAAGCTACACCGGCGTGCTGATGCAACAAGGGCGCGTGCAGGTGGACGCCGACTGGAACGAGCAGCTCGCCCTGGCGCAACACCGCACTCACGCCGAAACCCAGGACGTAATCGGTGGCAGCGGGACGGCTATGGACGAAGGCGGGTTCCGCATCTCGCTCACGCCGACTCATGACGACTTCTTCATTCATCCCGGCAGATACTACGTCGATGGGCTGTTGTGCGAGATCGATCCGGAGTGGGTCGCGGCCTCCATCGCCGAAACGGGTGCCACCTGGTCCGCGACCCTGAGTTCCGCCTGGCTGGATGGCCGGCCGATCGCGGAGTACGACTGGGTCGAGATCAAGATCGAGAACCAGACCGGCTCGACATTCGTGCAAGTCACCAGCGTCCCGCAGCCCACGACGCAAGCGGCTGCCGAACCGGTCGAATTGGTTCTGGGGAATGCCTCGTCTTCCCTGAGCCAGGGATCCGCGCGGCTCAGGCGCGCGCTTACTTATGTTACGCAGCCCTTCTATCCGTCGCCGGACCTGAATCCCAGCTTGAGCAGCCCGCCTTCCAAAGCGCCTGGCAGCGGACTCACGCTTGAGGACGGCTATTACATCGTTTACCTCGAGGCCTGGCAGCGTTCCGTCAACGCCTTGGAAGATCCACACATTCGCGAGGTCGCCCTGGACGGACCCGATACGGCGGAGCGCTTGCAGACCGTCTGGCAAGTGCGATTGCTTCCGGTATCCGCCAAAGCCGGCGAGAATCTCTGCGAAGGCGATCCGCGGGAATGGGAACGCCTCATCGCCGCCGTGACCACCACGGGCCAGATGAATGCGCAGTCGACGCCGCCGCAGACTAGCACCAATCCCTGCATGCTGCCTCCCGCGGCGGGATTTCAAGGGCTCCAGAACCAGCTCTACCGTATTGAGATCTTTCAGGCCGGAGATCGGTCTAAGGCCACGTTCGTGTGGTCGCGCGACAACGGCATGGTTGAGACCAGCATCGTCAGCGTCAACTCATCGACCCCGAATGTGGTGACCGTGACCAGTCTGGGCACCGACGATTTGCATAGCTTCGCGATTAACGATTGGGTCGAGATCGTGGATCGCAATGATGAACTGGATGGAACGACGCGGTTCCTGGCTCAAATTGTGGCGCCCGCTCCCGATCCCGTCAGTTTGCAAATCACGCTGAGCGCTCCGGTTCCGCAGCCATATTTCGACGGCATCAATACCCCACCCCATCCCACCACGAACAACTACCGGCTACGGCGTTGGGACATTTCCGGATCGAGCGTAACCGCGAACGGAATTCCGATCCAGCCCGGCTGGATGCCGATCGAATCGGGCGTGCAGGTGTGTTTTACCGACGGCTACTACGCGCCCCGCGCCTGGTGGCTGATTCCGGCGCGCACGGCGACCGCAGACATCGAGTGGCCTCCCTTCCAGGTGCCCAATACCGAACCGATTCCGCAGCCTCCGTTTGGAACCGCCCGCCATTTCTGCCGGATTGGATCGGTATTCAGCAGCGAAGGGTATTGGACCTTCGGCGATTGCCGGAACCTCTTCCCTCCACTGACCGTCCTGAAGGGTCTTTACTACGTCGGTGGCGATGGGCAGGAGGCTATGCCCGGCCAGCCGCTCCCCGAGCCGCTTCAGGTCCGGGTAGCCAACGGCGGCTGGCCAGTGCAAGGTGCGCAGGTGCAATTTGCTTTCACTCAGGCGAACGTGTCCGGACGCTTTACCAGCGGGATGCCGTCCCCCAGCGCCTTTATAGCCGTGCTGGTTACGACCGGCGCGGACGGTATCGCGAGATGCAACTGGACGCTCCCTTCTAATTGGACTCCTGTCGCTCCCATCCAGCCGCCAGCCGGCCCTCCAGCGTTTCAAGTGATAGCCACCG
>CAWJLI010000152.1:0-8344 GCA_963843095.1 Bryobacterales bacterium | reverse complement strand
CGTTCGCCATGCTGGCACACGAGACGTGGCACGGCAGGCCCGGCAATCTGCCCTCCGCGACCGGCGCGCGGCGAGCGGTGGTGCTGGGAAGCATCACGCGCTGATGGATGGCCGCGATGGCCTGGTGCTGGACGGCGAGCCACTGACGAGAAGTCAATCGCCGAGTGACTGCAGTGACGTGGGGCAGGCGCCCCGGTTTTCGGGTCCGTTCCGGATTTCGCCTGCCAACCCCGCGCTTGACCAAGGCCAATCGCCTGGATTTGCCGACAGACCAGCGCTCACCGGGTTGCGCTCCGCATACCGGATAATCCGCTCCAGTTCTTCTTCATCCCGCACACGATGGTCGAACGACTCATTTTGCCAGAAGGCTTCTCCCGTCCGGCCCAGGATCAAGTTGGCTTGTCGCGCCGTGGAGCCTTTCAACCAGCGCGTGATCACCGGCAGCACAGTCTTAGGCCGCAGGACCACGTGCACATGATTGGGCATGATCACCCAGGCTCGCAGCCGGTAGAAATGCCGACCGCTATCGCCGCGCAGTAGGGCGTCAGCGACGACACTGGCGACGCGGGCATCCCGAAGCCACACCGGCCCGAAAGCGGCTTTGTCCATTTCGCGATCCAAGGCAAGAAAGGCCCGGCCCGCCGACACAGTGGGGCAGGCGCTTTCGCCTGCCAACTGCTTCGGCTGGCTTCGCGGGAGGGTGCCGGCCAAACGCCAAGTAACAAACAGGAAGGTTTCCTCAGTGATATCGGGATGCCAGTGCGGAAGCCGTCTGCGGTAGAACATTCGGAGTTGGCAGGCGAAAGCGCCTGCCCCACTCATAGTGCAGGGACGAGCGAACAATCGCGAAAGAATGTTGAAGCTCCGCGCGCTCGGCCGTTGGCGGCATCGCCCCACCGGACCCGCGCTGGACTCCGGCATAGAATAGTGGGGTGGTTCCGCTTAGTTTTGCCGCAGCGCGCGCGAATGTGATTGACGCGGTCCGTGTTGCGCGCGGGGTTCCGGCGGTGGAAGATGTGGCGCTGGACGCTGCGGCGGGGCGCGTGCTCGCGGTTGATGTGGCGGCGGACCGCGACGCGCCGGCGGTGGACCGCTCGGCGCGCGATGGTTACGCGGTGCGCGCGGCGGATCTGCCGGGCGAGCTCGCTGTGATCGGCGAGGTGCGCGCGGGGGAGCGATTCGCGGGCACGGTGGGGCCCGGCCAGGCGGTCGAGATTATGACCGGGGCTCCGGTTCCGGCGGGCGCGGATGCTGTCGTGATGGTGGAAGACACACACGCCGGCAATGGCCGCGTGCGCATCGATCGCGGCGCACAGCCGGCGCAGGCGATCAACCGGCGCGGCACCGAAGCCGTTGCAGGCGAGATCGTGCTGCGGGCGGGCACGCGCCTGGATTACACCGGCATTGCCGCGCTGGCCGCGTTTGGCCACTGGCGCGTCCCGGTCTACCGCCGTCCCACCGTCGCCATCATTGCCACCGGAGACGAAATCGTGGAGGTGGATGAAACGCCCGCGGATTTCCAGATTCGCAATTCCAACGTCCACTCGCTGGCAGCGCAGGTGGCGCGCGCCGGCGGCGCGCCGATGATGCTGCCGCTGGCGCGCGATACGGTGGAGCACACGCGCGAGATGGTTGGCCAAGGTCTCGAGGCGGACCTGCTGCTGATTTCGGGCGGCGTCTCGGCGGGCAAGTACGACGTAGTCGAAGAAGTGCTGGCCGGTTTGGGCGCCGAATTCTACTTCGACCGCGTGCTGATCCAGCCCGGCCAGCCGCTGGTGTTCGGGCGCGCGCGCTCCAAGTTCTTTTTCGGTCTGCCGGGCAATCCGTCGTCCACCATGGTGACGTTCGAGGTCTTCGCGCGCGCCGCGTTGGAGTTGCTCGGCGGGCAGACGGAAACGGCGTTGGCGATGCCCTGGGCGCGGCTCACGCGCGAGTTTCGCCATCGGCCCGGCCTGACGCGTTTTCTTCCCGCGCTGCTCACCGCCGATGGCGCCGAAGTCACGCCGGTGGAATGGCACGGCTCGGGCGATATCCCCGCGCTCACCCGCGCCAACGCGTTTCTGGTGGCCGATCCGGCGCAGGGAGGTCTATGCGGCGGGCGACTGGATTCGGGTGTTGCTCAAGTGAAGATGGCGGACATTATGAAGAAGCTTTCGCATTACGATTCGGCGGGCGCCGTTCACATGGTGGATGTGAGCGGCAAGGCGGAAACGCGCCGCACCGCGCGCGCCCACGCTTTCGTGCGCATCGGCGCGGCGGTGCTGGGCAAGCTGCCCGAAAATCCCAAGGGCAATCCGCTCGAAATCGCCCGCATCGCCGGCATCGCCGCCGCCAAGCGCACGGCCGAGTTGATCCCGCTCTGCCATCCGCTGCCGCTCGCGCACGCCGACGTGGAAGTGCGGATCGAAAGGCGCGGCGTCCGCATTGAATCGAGCGTCGTCACCACCGGGCCGACCGGGGTGGAAATGGAAGCGCTCACCGCCGCCGCGGTGGCCGCGCTCACGGTTTACGACATGACCAAGGCGCTCGACAAATCCATCGAGATCGGCGAGATCTATCTGCTCGAAAAGACCGGCGGCAAGAGCGGGGCGTTCCGCCGCAAACCAAGAGTCCACCGCAAGCCAAGAGTATGATTCACACAGCCGTCCTCACCATCAGCGATTCCGCGAGCGCCGGCACGCGCGCCGACCGCTCCGGCCCCGCCGTGCGTGAACGGCTGGAACAACTGGGCTGGCATGTCTCAGTCACGGAAGTGATCCCCGACGATGCGCGCCGCCATCAGCGCCCGCCTGGCGGCTTTGGCCGACGCGGGCACAGTGGCCGCCATCTTCACCACCGGAGGCACCGGCGTCGCCGCCCGCGATGTCACGCCGGAGGCCGCGCGGGCGGTTCTGGACCGCGAAATACCGGGCTTCGGCGAGCTGATGCGCGCCCGTGGCCGCGAATCCACCCCGCTCGCCGCGCTCTCGCGCTCGGTGGCCGGAACGCGCGGGCGCGTGCTGATCGTCACGCTCCCCGGTTCTCCCAAAGGCGCGGTCGAGAGCTTGAATGCTATCGTGGAGTTGGTGCCTCACGTGCTGGAATTACTTCAGGGGCAGACCGGCCATACCGCCGTGCAGGATTAAAATGCTTCGATCGTCGATTATGATGTTGCTCGCGGGGCTGCTGCTCGGGCAAGAGCCCGCGCAGACTCCGCCGCCCGCCCAGGAAGAGTCACCCGATCTCCGCATCAGGGTCGAGGTGCAACAGGTCCTGGCGCCGGTGCTGGTCTACGACCGCGACGGCAATTTCGTCAACGGCCTGCTGCCCGACCAGTTTCACCTCATGGACAACGACAAGGAACAGAATATCCATGTGGATGTGGCCTATCAGCCGATTTCGATGGTGATTCTGGTGCAGGCCAACTCGGCTGTGGAGAAGATGCTGCCCACCATTAACAAGATCGGCAACATGATCCAACCGCTGATCCTGGGGGATCAGGGCGAAGCCGCGGTGATCGCTTTCGATCATCGCATCCGCAACCTGCAAGAGTTCACTTCCGACGCCGACAAAATCACCCAGGCGGTGCGCAAGATCACGCCCGGCAGCGATGCCAATCACATGATCGACGCCACCGAACAAGCGGTTACCATGTTGAAACACCGCGCGAAGAACCGGCGGCGCATCATCCTCCTGATCGGCGAAACGCGCGACATTGGCAGCGAAGCCCGCGGGCGCGAAACGCTGATCAGCATGCAGTTGGCCAACATCGCGTTCTACGCGGTGGACATGTCGCGAATCATCGAGAAACTCACCGCGCCGCCGCCCGAGCCGGTGCCGGACCGCCTGCCGCCCGCCATGTATCCCATGCCGTCGAACGTCCCCGCTACGCCCAATACCGTGATGCAAACCTACGGCACGCAAGGCGACAGCGCCCAGTTCCTGCCCCTTCTGATGGAAATCTATCGGGACGCCAAGGCCATCTTCAAACGCAACCCGGTGGAAGTCTTCAGCAGCGGAACCGGCGGCAGCCAGTTCAGCTATTACCGGCGCAACGGCCTGGAAGAGGCCATCCAGCGCATTGGCGAGCAACTGCACAGCGAGTACCTGATCAGCTACAGCCCCAACAATAAGATAGAGGCGGGCTTCCACCAGATCTCGGTCTACGTGAATTCGCCGATGGCCCGGCGCATCCAGGTCCGTCCCGGATACTGGTGGGCGCCGGACAACCGGTAGCGGGGCGCCGGTTACCCGGCCTGCTCGTCGGCCTTCATTTTGCGTGCGATGAGGAAGGCCAGCTCGAGCGATTGCTCGTAGTTGAGCCGTGGGTCGACTTCGGATTCATAGGCGCGGCCGAGGTCGGATTCGCTGGGCCCGCTGGATCCGCCGGTGCACTCGGTGACGTTTTCGCCGGTGACTTCGATGTGCACGCCACCGAGCTTGCAGCCCAAGGCGCGGTGGATGTCGAAGGACTGCTCCACCTCGGAGTAGATGTCCTCGAAGCGGCGCGTCTTCACCCCGCTGGAGGTGGTTTGCGTGTTGCCGTGCATCGCGTCGGCGATCCACAGCACGTTGCCGCCCTCGGCCCGGGTGGCTTCGATCAGCGCCGGCAATTCGTCGGCGATGCGCTGGGCTCCGCAGCGGTGAATCAGCGTCAGACGCCCCGGCTGGCGCGCGGGATCGAGCGCCTCCAGCCAGCGCCCGATGCTCTCGCGGGTGGTCCCGGGGCCGACCTTGATGCCGATCGGGTTTTCGATGCCCCGCATGTACTCGACGTGGGCGCCTTCCGGATCGTTGGTGCGAAGCCCGATCCAGGGAAAGTGAGTGGACAGGTTGAAGTAGCCCGCGCGGCGCGGCACGCGGCGCGTCTGCGCTTCCTCCGAACCCAGGTGCAGGGCCTCATGGCAGGTGTAAAAATCGATGCGGTCGGTGGCGCCGGCGCGCACGCCCAGCACGTGCTCGGTGAAACGCAGCGATTCGTTGATGGTTTCGACCATGCGGTGGTACTCGTCGGCGAGCGGCGCCTGGGCGGCCCAATCCAGCTCGAAGTACTCGGGGTGATGGAGGTCGGCGAAGCCGCCCTTGACCAGCGCGCGCACGAAATTCAGCGTCAGCGCGGCGCGCTCGTAACCGCGCAGCAGCAGCGCGGGGTCGGGCGTGCGGGCTTCGCGCGTGAATTCCGCGCGGTTGACATTATCGCCCCGGTAAGAAGGCAGCTCCACGCCATCGCGCACTTCGCTTGCGGCCGAGCGCGGCTTGGCGTATTGGCCCGCGAAGCGGCCCATGCGGATGACCGGCCGCTGCGCGCCCATCACCAGCACCAGGCTCATTTGCAGCAGCACTTTCAAACTATTGGTGATGCGCGTGGAGGTGCAGGCCGCGAAACGCTCGGCGCAATCGCCCGCCTGCAATACGAAGCAGCGGCCGGCCGCGGCCTCGCCCAGAAGCTGCCGCAGTTGCACGATTTCCCAACTGGTCACCAATGGCGGCAGGGTGCGCAACTCCGCCAGCACGGCTTCGAGAGCGGCCGGATCGGGGTATTCGGGCTGCTGCAACGCGTCGCGCGTGCGCCAGGACTGCGGTGTCCACAGGATCGATTCCTCGGTGCGGCCCATGCACCTTCACGGTATCACAGGCAGGTGGGGCATCCTTTAGGTTGCCCAAGTAATTAAGATCAAGAAAAAACGGGCAACCTAAAGGACGCTCCACCTACATCTCGCGCTTGGTGGCGTGGGCTATGCCGCCGGGAAAGACCGGGGCGGGCGGGCGCGATCCCATGCCGCATTCGGCATGCACGGCGCCGACGGCTTTTTCGAGGCCCTCGCGACGCACCACCACGGCGATGGTCAGCTCGCTCGATCCCTGCGCGATGGCGATGATATTCACCTGCACGCGGGAGATGGCGGTGAAGATGCGCCCAGCCAGGCCGGGCTTGCCCTGCATTCCCTCGCCCACCGCGGCCAGCATGCCCACGTTGCGATCGATGCGGATGGGGTCGACATAGCCGTGGGCCAGTTCGAGCGCCAGCGCGGATTCGAGCGCCTGCACGGTCCGCTCGAGTTCCTCATGGCGGACCAGGAAGCAAAAATTCTGCCGGTAGCTGGAGCTGGAGACGATTAGCACCTCGACATCGGCACGCGCCAGTGCATCGAGAGCGCGCGCCATCACCAGCACCGGGTTGAGCTCCGGGCTCGCCGGGTAAATCGACACCAGCGCCACGTTGGCCATCGAAGCCACCGCGCGCGCGCCGGAGCCCTCGCGCACGGTAGGCACGATTCGCGTGCCGGGTTTTTCGGGAGCGAAGCTGTTCTTGCTCCACACCGGAATCTTGCGCTCCACCAGCGGGGCGAGCGTTTTGGGGTGCAGCACCTTGGCGCCGTGGTACGCCAACTCGGCGGCCTCGGCGTAGGTGACTTCGTCGAGCACTTGCGCGTCCGGCACCAGGCGCGGGTCGGCACTCATAATGCCATCCACGTCGGTCCAGATCCACAGCTCGGAAGCATCCAGCGCGGCGGCCAGAATCGACGCCGAAAAGTCCGAACCGCCGCGGCCGAGCGTGGTGGGCCGCCCGTCCGCGGTGGCGCCATTGAAGCCCGTGATCACCGGGAGGGCGCCCGTTTCGACCAGCGGCAACACGCGGGCGCGCGCCTTCTCGCGGGTAGGTTCCATGAGCGGGCTGGCGTTGCCGAACACGGCGTCGGTCACCAACACGTCCCAGGCGTTGACGGCGGCGGAGGGTACGCCCTGGCTCATCAGGTATTCGGAAAGCAGGAGAGCGGAGAGCCGCTCGCCCACGGCGACGGCTTCATCCACCGAGCGCGGAGGCCGCTCGTTCAGCATCGCCATGCCGCCCACGATTCGTTCAAACTCGGCAATCAGCTCGTGCACGCGCTCCAGCACTTTAGAACAGCGCGGCTCCGGGAGCAGTTCGCGGCAGGCCTCTTCGTGGCGCGCGCGCAAGGCAGTCATGTTGGAGTCCATGCCGGCGCGGTCGCCGGCTTCGGCGTGGCGCATGGTGCCGAGCAGCAGATCGGTGATTTTGGACATGGCGGAGACCACCACCACCACCGGGCGGCGAGTGCGCTCCGCCGCGGCCAGGCCGGCCGCCACGCGGATGCGCTCGGCCGAACCCACGCTGGTGCCGCCGAATTTCATCACGAGCAGATCGGTCAATGGAACTCCTTCCCGTTGGTCACGCGCGAGCGGACAATCTTGAGAATGGCCTCTTCGACGCCGTCGATGCCGAGCGGGGTGGAATCCAGATAGACCGCGTCCGGCGCCTGCGCCAATGGCGCATCGGCGCGCGTGCTGTCGCGCTGGTCGCGCTCGCTGATCTGGGCGGCCAACTGTTCTTCGGCGATGGATTCGCCCTTGGCGCGCACTTCGGCCAGCCGGCGCCGCACGCGCTCGCCGGGCTGCGCGTCGAGGAAAATCTTGACCTGGGCGTCGGGGAAGACGACCGTTCCGATGTCGCGGCCTTCCATCACGACGCTGGTGGTCTCGCCGATGGCGCGCTGCTTGGCCACCATGGCGCGGCGCACGCCGGGGATCACCGCCACGCGGGAGGCGCCATTGGAGACCTCCGGCGTGCGAATGGCTTCGGTGACGTCTTCGCCGTTGAGGCGGATGCGGCCCGGGAAAAGCTCGATTTCCGAGGCCAGCGCCAGCTGCTCCATGCGGTGCTGGTCGGCGAAATCGACGCCCTGGCGCAGCGCCCACAGCGCCACCGCGCGGTACATGGCGCCGGTATCGATGTAGGTGAAGCCCAGCCGCTCGGCCAGGCGCCGGGCGATGGTGCTCTTGCCGGCTCCGGCCGGGCCGTCGATGGCCACCACCACGCGTTGCGAATCGCTGTTGCCCAAACCAGTAGAATAACAGGGCGGAGCAAGTTCCATGTGTCCCGACGAATTCGACGGGTTGGTGGCTGAGGCGTTCGCTCGCATCCCGGCGCGGTTTCGCAAACGGATGAAGAACGTGGCCTTGATGGTGGAGGCAGAGCCTACGCCGGAACAACTGGCGCGCGGCCGGGTGCCGCGGGGAGGCACGCTGCTCGGGCTCTACGAAGGCCGCCCGCTTACCCGCCGTAGCGTGTTCGAATCTTTCGCCATGCCGGACCGCATCGTGATTTTCCAAGGCCCTCACGAACGCCTGGCGCGCTCCCCGGAGCATCTGGCGCAGATGGTGGCCGGCACGGTATGGCACGAGATCGCCCACTACTTCGGCATGAACGAGGCGCAGGTGCGCGCCGCCGAGCGAAAGCGCCGCGCGCGGTGAACGCCGCGCCATCGGCTACAATCTCAGTAATGAGAATCGCGGGGTTTCTCATTTTGTGTTCCTGCGGCCTGGGAGCTGCCAGCGTCCCCAT
>CAWJLI010000151.1:0-54078 GCA_963843095.1 Bryobacterales bacterium | reverse complement strand
CTCAGTTCGCGAGCCAGCGCATTGCGATAGACCTCCGACAGGTAGGCCCGCCGTTCGTAGATCTCCGACGCTTGCAGCGCCTTCCATCGCCCTTCCGCGCCGTCGAACGTCAGGTTGGCCGCAACAGCGTGCGTGTGCAGTTGCGGGTCGAGTTCGCGGCTGGTGTCGTGATGGTAGACCGCCAGCACCATGTTGGCGGTCGCCCTATCCTCATTCGCGCCGCCTTGCCGCACCCGGCTCGCGGCGCATGCCTCGGTCTCTTTCAAGGCTTCCGCGACGGCGGCGCGGTGCGCGTCGATCAACCGTTGGTCGCCTCCCACAATGGCCAGCACCGAGACCGACTTTGGGGCGGAGATGGTGAAGTCATAAAGGCTCCGCCCCTGTGCGACTTTGGTTCCGTCGGCGCCCATGCGGTCCGCACTGCGGCGGACTCGCAGAAACTCTCTGGTCCCCGGGTCGAGACCTTGCCGCAGGGCTTCGAAGTCCCCGGTGTCCACCGGGCCGCTCAACCCCAGCAGCTCTGCGCCGCGCCCGTGCCATTCGCCCACCACACGCTCGCCCTCTGCATAGTAGTCGCTGTGTTCGAGATGCCTCGACGAGTACCCTTTGCCGTCTGCCATGGCGCGTATCGTCAGCATCGTGTGGACCTACGGCTTGATCCTTGGACTGCTGGGCTGAACGCGCTGGACCGCGGGCGCGCGCTCGACCGGCTGCGACGGCGGATCGATCCACCGCTGATACCACATGCCGACCCCGATTCCAACCAAGAGAGCGAGGCCGGTTAACGTGTAGACCGACCATCGATACTCTTCGCGGAAGACACTTACGAGCTCCTCCGCCGCACGCCTCGTGCTGCTGACCGCATGAGAACTCGTCGATTCCAGATTGGCGATCGCTTTGCGCGCGCCTTCCGCCGCGCCTTGGTAAGAGTCACCAAGTGTGTTCGCGCTGCGCCCGAATTCAGCCGTGGCCTTCTTGATCTGCGCGGCGGCCACCGCCAGCGCTTCCGCCGTGGCAGGGATCGTCGATTGAACGAACTGTTGGCGCAAACTCTCGTTGATCGTGGCAGCAATGGCTTCCGGGTTGATCCCTTCCGCGATGTCGGCCGGTAGTTGGACCAACCGCTGATCGAGTTGCGCTCGATGCGCGTCACTGGATTCGCAGATCTCCTGAAGGGTTCTCAGCGCATCAGCCATGGCCTCTTCGAGCCGTAGCCTCTCCGTCGCCATGCGCTCCGGAGCCTGCACCATGAGTAGAACCAAAAAGCCCATGGCCCGCAGTATCCGCAGCATCTCATCGTTCTCTGGCAGCGAACGGCAGTGGCGCATTTCGCGGTAATAGTCGGCCCTCACCTCGACCGGCAGCGCGTTCGCGATGCGGTCGATCAGATCCGGTTCCTGAGCCGCCGAGGATTGGCTGGACTCACTCACGGCAGTAACAACTCCTTCACCCTGTCGAACTCCGCGAACATGCGTCGCCGATAGCTCTGCGCGCGCATCACCAGCGATGCCTTCTGCAGCTCCGGCGCATCGGTCGATCTGCCAGCCACCGCACCCAGCGTCACGCCGTGATTCCTCGTGGCGTTTTCGAGGACGGGCAACCGGTAGTCCATCCGTATCACCGCTGGTGCGTACTTCCGCTGGAACCACAGCGCCTGCTCGCTCTCCCGCCAATACCGGAAGTCGGTGTGCTCCGCCGTCGAGTTCTCGACGATCAGGTAAGCCGCTCGATCGCCCAAGCGCGATGCCCAGGCCAGAACGCTCTCAACGCTGGCCGGATCGGCCGTGACCACGCCAACGGCGGTGAACGCTATGCCGGCCTCGGTCACGTCCGCGTACATCTTGTCGAACCATTCGTAGGTGACCTCGCCAGCTCCCGCGCCCATATCGGCGAGGATCACTGGCGGCCCATCGGTGAGCTCGTCGACAAACGCGTCAAGCCCGGCCGGTGTGTGGATATTGACTTTGGGCACCTGGCCACCAAAGAAGTGAGTCAGTGACCCGCGCGCCTTGTTTTCGGTGTCGAGGTCGAGCAGCTTGACCGGAATGCCGTTCTCCTGAAACCACTCGGCCAAACCGGTCACCACGCTCGTCTTGCCCACGCCGCCCTTGCCGCCCATGGAAAGAATCACCCGTTTTTCGACGGCGGACGCCGCCGCGGGTGACTCCGGAATACTCTTCGCACTGCTCATTTCACGCCTCCTGGGGTAAGCCGCGATCCGCCGCGACGCTTGCATTAGCGGGTGTCGCACAGTGGGCAGATAAAAAGTCCCCCTATATTAAAGGGCATGGGAGAGGCACCTTGGGACAGTTAATTAACAACTTTTTTCGGGCGCTGGGTCGCTCGAAGCGCCTGACGGCTCCGGAACGGCGTGCGATCCGTCGAGTGGGCCGCTTTTTGCGAAAACTTGTAAACTTGCTGTCTCACAGTGCCGTTCCCATTGCCTTTAATATGAGGAGAATTTTTCCCGGGGACCAGTAAACAGCGACGACCCCGATGTCAACCTCCGGCCCGAATGCTTGGCGACAAGTCCGAAACCATGCAAGAACCGCTGCTTGACAGTCTCGTGGAAGCCATTGCTGAAAGGGTGATGGCGAAGATCAGGCCGGAGCTCTCCGGGGCTGGACCCTCTCCCCGCATCCAGCCCGCGCTGTTCAACGTTAAGGAAGCGGCTGTCTACCTTGGCCGCAGCGAGCAGGCCGTTCAGCATCTCATCTTTCAGCGCGAATTACCCGTCGTGAGGATAGGCCGCCGCGTGCATCTTGACCGGCGTGACCTCGATGCTTGGATCGAAAAGAACAAGTATTGACGAGATCGTCGACACGCACTAGCGTGTTCCGCTACACTAGAGCATGCCTAAAACCAACGGCGCAGGCTCGATCTACCTCCGCGGAAACATCTGGTGGGTTCAGGTGTATATCGATGGCAAGCCCATCCTTCAATCAAGCAAGTCATCAAGAAAATCCGATGCCGTGAAGCTCCGCAACCAACTTCTCGCCAAAAAGGAGCGCGGCGAGATCTCCGGTGGATCCCCCGACAGAGTTCTCGTCAGCGAACTCCTCGACGATGTTCTCAAAAGCGATATCAAGGAATCGACTCGATACATCTGGGAGAAGGTCATCGAGAAGAACATCCACCCATTTTTCGGAAAGTTAAAGGCGAGGCGCGTCTCGACAGACCTCATGGACCGATACCGTGAAAAGCGCAAGGATGAAGGCCGCTCTGATGCGACCGTCAACCGCGAGCTTTCTATCCTGCGAACGGCTTACCACAACGCACGGAGGCGAACGCCGCCCAAGGTGGCGATTGTGCCGTATTTTCCGATGGTCCAGGAAACCACGGTGCGGAAAGGTTTCCTGACGGATCTTCAATACGCGACACTGAGAGATGCTTTACCGCAGGAGCTAAAGGCGCTGTTCGTCACGGCCTACATCACCGGTATTCGCCGTGGCGAGTTGCTTGCGATCCGCTGGCGCCAGGTCGACTTCGAGGCTCGTACCATCACCCTGGATCGCGGAGAAACGAAGAACCAGGACGCTCGGAGCGTCCCAATCATCGGGGGTGACATGGAAAACCTACTGCGCACTGCGAAGGCCGCCGCCCCGGAATCCGAATGGGTCTTTAACCGAAATGGCGAGGCCATCAAGGATTTCCGCTGGGCCTGGGACCAGGCATGCAAAACCGCCGGAGTTCCCGATCTCAACTTCCACGACTTACGCCGAACAGCGGTCCGCAACATGCGCCGCGCCGGAATCCCGCAAGTCATCAGGATGAAGATCTCCGGCCACAAGACCGACAGTATGGAGCGCCGTTATAATATTGTTGACGCCGAGGATCTGGCCAACGCCAGAGAGCTTTTGGAGCGGCGTCCGACTGTAGCGAAATTGTAGTGGTTTCAGGAAACGCGGCGAAACCGGACAATACAACTGCTTCGCAGAATCAGTCGGTTAAGCCTCTATGATACCCGGCGAAACAGCGTTTAATGGCTTGAGGTGCTAGCGGGAGCAATCTCGTGGGGGTTCAAGTCCCCCTCTCCGCACCACATATAGGCCTGTAGGCTCAGCAGCTTACAGGCCTTTTTATTTCATCGGCCAGATATCGGCCAAAATCTCATCCCCTGAAAAAACTCTTGACTGAGTCGCGCGACTCAGTCTATGATCGTGTCAGGTGACTCAATAATGAACGAGCAAAAATACACGGCCGGCCAAGTAGCACAAGCACTCGGACTGCCGCTAGCAGCGTTTCGCACATGGGCGCGACGGCACTATCTGGGTTTCCCTGAGACCGAGATGGGGCAATGGCGCAAATTCAGCGCGCAGGACGTGGCGCGGCTGGCGGCAATTGCGAACCTCACAACCCAAGGCCTTTCCGTGTCGGACGCGGCGCGGGTAGTCGATTGCTCAATCACTGGACCGAACTACTGGCACGCGTTGGTGGAGCGTGGGTGTGCGCATATCTTCGCATGCGTGGGGCGGCGGGGTGGCGATCCGATAATCTCCGAAATCTATGCTGACGCAGCCCAGGTGCAAACGTTTCTCACTGAGCCGACGGGCGGCTGCCTGGTAGGCGACGAAGAGCTCGATCTCCGGCTGGAAGACCGCTCCGTCTTTGACGTTGGACCGGCAGTGTCGGCCGCGGTTAAGGCGCTCCCTAAGTGATGCCGAACTCTTCTGCGGACCTGGCCCTAACCCAGGCGCCCACAGTGGAGGTGCGCCAAGATGGACAGCTTCTAGCGCGCGTCAGTGTTGCGGCTTCGGCTGAACTGATCGAGCTCGGCTGGGCGGTTCGTCGCGGCGCGCATGTAGTGAAGTACATCGAGCTACTGCCAGGGGCCCCGTGGCGGCCGGCCGCTGGTTGGCGTGGCGGCAGCCACACTACGCGGCCCGTTCGGGCGGACCAGACCACCAAGCGGTATCGCGATGGTCAGCTCATGGGGAATCCACGTTTCCTTCGAGAGCATAAGCCTCTCTGATATAGAACCGATGCCGCACGAGTCTCAGGCCCGCATGATCGCGGGCGCTGAAACTGCGCGCTTGGCATTCGATCACATTTATACGCCACGGGAATTGGCCGAGCTCTGGCAGCTCTCAGAGAACAGCATCCGGCGCCTGTTCGTGGATGAACCAGGTGTGTTCGTGCTCGGAGAGAGTAACCCGCGGCGCAAGCGCGGCTACACCACTTTGCGCATTCCGGAGTCAGTGGCCGCTCGCGTTTTCAATCGACGGTCGCAGCGATGAATCCCGCTTATCTCGGATACAACCCCGATGGATTCTGGCGGTGGATTGTCCGCAGATGCGTTTTTTGCGGACGAACCCACGCCCACGGTGGCGGCGAGGTGGCTGGCAACCCGCGCGATTTCTTGGGGCATCGTTGTGCGTATTGCTCTGCGGCTGGTTACGAGATCGTGGATGCTGATCCCCAGCGGACGCTTCGCTTTATTGAGCAGACTCGCCGATGTCTGGCTGCGAGGGGTTCCGATCAGTTGGTGAGAACTTATTTCGGATAGCGTGCTGGCGATGACATTGCAGACGCGTGCAATTCTTGACGAGTTGGCGGTACCCAAGGACCTGATTGAGCTGGAGCAGTTTGTACTCTGGCGTCGCGAGCTGGTGAAGGGCCGCGGGGCGAAGGTACCGTATGCCCTGGATGGTCACAAGGCAAGCACTGCCGATAGTCGCACTTGGTCCACGTTCGATGAGGCGCTGGCCGCATACCGGGCCGGCAAACGTCAGTACGCGGGGCTCGGGTTCGTGTTTGCTGCTGGCGGCGGCCTGGTGGGGGTCGACTTGGATGACTGCCTGGACAGCGAGGGCGCGCCGAAGGTCTGGGCGCGCGGTGTTCTGGAGCGTTTTTCGGATACCTATATGGAAATCTCACCCGGCGGTATGGGCGTCAAAATCTGGGCGCGCGGTGTGCTGCCGGCGAATCTGCCGGGCGTCCGGGTTGGCGACGGATCAATTGAGATGTATGATCGGTTGCGCTACTTCACGTTGACCGGGCGGGTTTTTCGTGGCGCGCCGCTTCAGGTTGAGGATCACGCGGCCGATTTGCTGGCCCTCTTTGAACGGCTGACAGAGCGGAAACGAAAAGTATGGCCGCTACAGCCGGTGGCCGGTGGCCGGATTCCTCACGGGAGCCAACATAGCACGCTCGTGTCCATCGCTGGAACACTACGCGCGCGTCGCGTCTGCGATGAGGCGATTCTCGCTTGTCTGCTTTTGGTGAACGCGCGCCAGTGTGAACGGCCAGGCCCACCGGAAAACATTGCCAGGATCGTGCAAAGTACGCGCACATGGGGCGCTAGATGAGTGAAGGCGGCGGGGATTGGTTGCCAGTGCCGGCCGGGGAACCGGCTTTGTCAGCGGATGAGTGGAAATCCAAGCTCATCTGCGGCAAGGAAAAAAACGGAGAGTCACACCCGAAGGCGCTGTTGGCGAATGCGGTCACTGCGTTTCGTGGCGCGCCGGAATGGCAAGGCGTGCTTGCGTACAACGAGTTCTCGCTTCAGACCATCACGCGGCGGCCGGCGATCTTTGGCGGCGAGGCGGGCGCCGATTGGACAGACCAGGAGGACCGGCTTGCCACAGACTGGCTACAGCACCAGGGCATTTTCGTTGGTCTGGAGGTGGGCGGCCAGGCGGTGCAGCTCGTGGCTCGTGACGATTCCTTTCATCCGGTCAGGCAATATCTGGAGGGGCTCAAATGGGATGGTACAAAACGAGCTGATGGATTCTTGAGTCTCTATTTCGGAGCGGAAGCAACCGACTATAGCGCCGCGGTGGGCGCGCGGTGGTTGCGTTCGGCCGTGGCGCGTATCATGCAGCCTGGCTGCAAGGCGGACTGTTGCTTGATCTTGGAGGGGCCACAAGGCATCATGAAATCCACCGCGTTGAAAACGTTGGGGTGGCCGTGGTTCACCGATGAAATCGCGGACCTCGGCAGTAAGGACGCGGCGCTGCAGACTCGCGGAACCTGGGTCATTGAGATAAGTGAACTCGATGCGCTTACGCGCGCGGAGGTGGGTCGGATCAAGAGCTTTATGTCGCGCGCAGTTGATCGGTTCCGACCGCCGTACGGCCGGCACCTGATTGAATCTCCGCGACAGTGTGTTTTTGCGGGCAGTGTGAATCATGGCGCGTACCTGCGAGATGATACGGGCGGGCGCCGGTTCTGGCCTGTGGCGTGTAGCCGTGTGCGGATTGCTGAGTTGGAGCGCGATCGCGATCAGCTCTGGGCCGAGGCCCTCGCGTCATATCGCGGTGGCGCGCCCTGGTGGCTTGACACGCCGGAGCTGAACCGCGAGGCAGAAGGCGAGCAGTCGGCACGCTATGAAGAGAGCGCGTGGGAGGATCTGATATTGACCTGGTGCGAGCAGCGGCTGCAGATGGGCGAGACGTCTGTGTCGGTGGCTGAGGCTCTGGCGCTTTGCATTCAGAAACAAATCGGCCAATGGACGCGAGCCGACGAAATGCGCGTTGCGGGATGCCTCACCAGGGCAAAGTGGCAACGATACCGGGATCGTAAGGCGGGGAACAAGTGGCGCTATCGGCCGCCCGTTCCCAACCTGGTTGGGAACACGCCGGAGGATGGGAACAGCGCAAGTGATTGATGGCCTTAGGTTGTTCCCAACGTTCCCAACGTTCCCAACCTCTGCACGTGTGTATATGCGCGCGCGCGGGTGGAAAGTTAGGAATCGGTTGGGAACATGGGAACGTTGGGAACAGTCTGGCTTAACTCTCACTTAGTCAGTTAGTTGGGTGTGCTCCTAACCTTGGTTGCTCGGTCGGGAACACTGGGAATGTTGGGAACAATGGAGCTCTGATTCGGACTTTTGACCCTGACGATTCGGACGGACCGGTCATCGGCGTCAGTACCGTGGCCGGTACGCTCGTGGGGTTCTCGGCAGGCCCATCATCGGCGGACGCCTTTAGGCGTCACATCTGCGCCTGGAATGGTCGAATCTCCAGTCCGCCTGCAAGCCCTGCAACGTCGCCAAAGCGCATCAAATGGGCGCGAAAACAGCGAATTTGCACGAGGATTCGAGCCGTTTCGCGGCTTTGTAGACGCATACAACGCGCTGGGTACGTTCGTTCGGGATCGAACATGCCATTGAAAACACGAGGGGTAGACGGGGTAGGGGGTCGGAAAGGCCCAGCCAAGGCGGCCCGTGACCTTGTCCAACCCACGCGCTAACAAATAATGCCTGTTTCATATGCGGTGAACTGCGATGGATACGACTTTTGATTATTCGGGTGAGTTGAAGCCGGAGGGTGAAGGCCGGCGGCTGTGGGACTGGCTGCACGCGGAGTGCGATGGTATCGAAGCGCTGCGCCCGCTTGTGTTGGAGTTATGCCGTACTGCGGATCGTTTGCAGGAGGTTCGCGTGAAGATAGCCGCGCAAGGTCTCTCTGTATCGGCCGCCAGGGGCCGCAGTTCTAAGAATCCACTACTGGACGTAGAGTTGAAACTCTCGAAACAGTTTGCGGCTCTCTGGCGGAGCCTGGGCTTGAGCGATAAGCCAGAAGAGGAACGGCGTCCGCCTGGGCGTCCGCCTGACTCGGATCGGTTTCCGTTATGAGACTCAAGCGCAAGGGCATCGTAGCTGCGCGCGTCGAAGTGAAGGGCTTATCGCATGCGCAGCGTTTTGACTTGCTATGGTGAACTGCGATGGATACGACTTTTGATTATTCGGGTGAGTTGAAGCCGGAGGGCGAAGGCCGGCGGCTGTGGGACTGGCTGCACGCGGAGTGCGATGGTATCGAAGCGCTGCGCCCGCTTGTGTTGGAGTTATGCCGTACTGCGGATCGTTTGCAGGAGGTTCGCGTGAAGATAGCCGCACAAGGTCTCTCTGTATCGGCCGCCAGGGGCCGCAGTTCTAAGAATCCGCTACTGGACGTAGAGTTGAAACTCTCGAAACAGTTTGCGGCTCTCTGGCGGAGCCTGGGCCTATCGGACAAGCCGGAAGGGGAGCGGCGCCCTGTAGGACGTCCACCTGAACCGGATCGGCTTTAATTATGAGACTCAGGCGTAAGGGCATCGGCGCTGCGCGTGTCGAGGTGAAGGGTTTATCGCATGCGCAGCGATTTGATCTGTTATACGGCATTGGCGCGCCGATGGGGCAGGAGTCGTTCAGGAGCCATGCGGAATACGCAGAGGCCTGGCGCAAGCATCGAGAGGCACTGCTGGCAGCGTGCCCACCCTTTCATCGTCCGGCGGCTTTCTGGAGCCTGGAGGCCCACTATGAGCCGCAGCTCAACGGATGCGAGAGCGAGGAATCGGTGCTGCTGCGTCTCGGGCTGCCCTTGACGCCCGCGGAAACGCGGATACTCGCTGCTCGAAAAGTGCAGGCGTCTGCAAACTGACTTTTTGCGTGTGAGCCATGACGGCTCGAAGTAAACCGCACGGGTAGGATGCTACTGCCTTGGATGGCGACCGTCCGGACTGAAGTAAACCTCACGGTGGGAAATCGTGTGGTCTGAAAACCTCGCGGTGCGGGGATGCCCGCTCTCTTGGATGGGAAATCGTGCGGCCGGGTGAAAGCAAAAATCCAAGATTCAACAGGAGAACTTTATGCAGGCAGAGAACCGTCGGCTCCGCGAGGAGCGTGGCGAATTGCTAAGAAACGCGAGGGCTCTGGCAACCCAGGGCTCCTTATCGCACACCGAACAACGGGAATTTGACCGGCTCATGGATGAGGCGGATCAACTAAACAACCGGATTGCCGAAATCGAGGGAGGCAGCATGAATACAAGAGGCAGCATGTACGAATTCCGCGGAGGGCAGCCCAGCGGCGGCTATACCTCTGCCGCGCGTGAGGAGAAAAAAGAACACCGAAGCGCATTCCAAGCTTACCTGCGGGTTGGCGGCGCCGAACTGAGCGCAGAGCACAGGTCACTGTTGGCGGAACACCGCGACATGGGGACCGGCGGCCAGGGCGCGTACCCTGGGGCAACCACCGGGTTTTTCGTCCCGGTGGGCTTCGTCCACGATGTCGAGGACGCCATGAAATACTATGGCCCGATGCTCGACGGCGGCGCGGGAATGCCTACCATCATGGAGACGGACACCGGACAACCTTTACCCTTCCCGGCGGCCGATGATACCAGTCAAGTGGGCGAACAGATCGGCGAGAACCAGCAGGTCACGACGGCGGATGTCACTATCGAGCAGGTGATGTTCGGTGCATTCAAATACTCGACTAAGTTGGTGAAAGTCTCACTCGAACTTCTTCAGGACAGCGCCTTCGATATCGAGAAGTTTCTCGTCACCGAGTTCGGGCGTCGGCTGGGGCGCATCGTAAATACGATGACGACCGTAGGCGTAGGCACCACGCAACCCTTCGGGATCGTGACCGCAATTGTCGCCGGCGGGAACATCGTCAACGCAGTCGGCTCCGTCGCCAACGATGGCACGGGCGCCTTGAACACCATCGGTTCGGATGATCTCACGAACCTGGAGCACGCCGTGGACCCCGTGTACCGGCCCGGCGCGCGGTACATGATGCACGATTCGACGCTCAAGGCCGTGAAGAAGGTCAAGGACAAATACGGCCGGCCGCTATGGCAGGAGTCTACACGCGACGGCAGCCCTGCGACGATCAACGGCTATGAGTACCGAATCAATAACGACATGGACCAGCTCCAGACTCAGTTGAGTTCCCCGCCGGTCAACAGACGAACGGTCATTTTCGGCGATCTCTCCAAGCACGTGATCCGCCGCGTCCGCCAGCTCTCTGTGCTCCGTCTATCGGAGCGCTTTGCTGACTTCGGCCAGGTTGCCTTCATCGGCTTCGGTCGGTACGATTCCAATTCCCTGGACATCGGACACCGGGCGCAGGCGATCCTCGAGAACGTCTGCTAGTTTTGGTGCTGTTCTGGCGCGGGAGACATACCTGCGTCTTGAATCACGCCGGGTCGGGGATGCGTTCTTTACCTCGCTTGCGCATCCCCGGCTTTCTTTCCTGTGATATCGCCGCGCTTGAATTCAGCGATGCTGGCCAGCGCTCCTTGCAGGATCGGCGCAAACGGCGATACTGCAGGCAGAATCGCTGAAAACGGCGAGCGTGGCCGAGATCGCCACTTCCGGCGATGAGCGATTCGCTAATCGCGCTTTCCGGCGGGTTCCGCCGGCGCCGTTGATCCTCCCTTTCTGCTGTGAGGGATGGATTGCACGGGAAGGGTGGAAGGTGCTATAGTTCCAGCGGGCCCAATCCCGAGTGGAATCGGGACGGGCCCTGAACCAAGCACGCCGATGGAACCGGCATGGATGGCCTACCAGAATCTTATCAGCAAAGCGCGGCTCTCCAGCCTTTTCCCGGCAAAAAGGAGAGTTCGATGTCCCCGACAAAAGACAACGTCAGTTCGTTTCCGGCTTCCCCGGCTGCCACGCCACGGGATGCCCGCCCCTGCTATTCATGCGGCGACATTCTCGGCGCTACCGAGGGCATAAAGGCCTTCGGCGATTGCTGCTCTGCCTTCGCCCTGTTCCTGGACGATGCACAGCCTGGTGAGCTCAGATGGCTTGGGCAGGTGCTACAGGAACGCATTGAGGCACCCCAACTGTTGGAGGAAGCCGCCCACGCGATGATCCGCCGTGATTTCGAGAAGATGGGTATTGATCAAGGACTCTCGACGGCCAGGGGCAAGGGCCGCGAGGTGGTTTCCTCGACCACGGCATCGCCGAAACAGGACGAAGCACCGGATTGGCTAAACGACACCCCGACTGAGAGCCAGTACGGGCTAACGATGTATGGCTGGGATGACGACAGCATCCAGGACATCGCTGTAGATCGCGGTGAGTTCATCGCGCTGAAGGCCGAGCTAGGCCGCATTCGTGGCCTTGCACCCGAGGCCAAGTGAAATGCTGGCCCCATGGCGCAATCACCTGCGAAGCTGCCCTCACCGCGATAAGGGCCGCGCCTACGTTAAATGCGCCTGTCCTGTCTGGGCGGATGGCGCTCTTGACGGGCGGCGGTACCGGAAGTCCCTGGACACCAGGGACTGGGCGCGCGCCATAAAGAAAATGGCCGCACTGGAAGACCCACAGGCGCCGCGGCTCAAGCCAATTCCCGAGGCGGTGACGGCTTTCGAGCAGCACATTTTGAATCTCGAACCGTCCACGCAGCGGAAATACAAGAACGTCTTGCGCAAGTTTCAGGCGCACTGCAAGGCGGCCGGACTTCATGACGTGGCCGACGTAACCGTGGAAAGGCTCGATGCCTATCGAGCGGCGCGCGCTATCTCGCGCATCACGGCACAGAAGGAACTGGAAACCCTCCGGCAGTTCTTCACGTTCTGCCAAGAGCGGAGGTGGAGCGATGACAATCCGGCAAGGCGGATCAAGAGCGCGAAGAACGTGAAGCCGGCAGAAGTGGTGCCGTACACTTCCAACGAACTTACGCGCATCATTGCGGCGTGTGACGAAATCGGCCGCGGGCCTTACGAGCGGCTGCGGGCGCGCGCGATGATATTGCTTCTGAACAACACCGCGCTGCGCGTCTCTGACGTGGCGACGCTCTCACGGGATCGGGTGCGCGATGGGCGCATTCTGGTGCGCACCAAGAAGACCGGCGACACCGTATACCTGCCGGTATGGAGTGACACACAGGCGGGGCTTGACGCGCTGCCGCTTCCGCGGGGCACAGGTAGCGAAGCGCGTTACTTTTTCTGGAATGAAGCGAGCTCGCGTCGGGCCGTGGTAGGAATCGCTGAGCGGACGCTCGCCGCGGTGTTCAAAAAATCCGAGGTTGCAAACGCGCACGCACACCGCTTTCGGCACACCCTGGCGACTCGACTACTCGGGATGGGTGGCACGGAGCAGGAGGTGGCCGACATTCTTGGCAACAGCCCGGAGATTGTGCGCAAGCACTATGCGAAGTGGTCACAGGCTCGACAGCAGCGGATCGACGATCTAATGCGCAAGGCCCAAGTCTCGCCTGGCGTGGTTGCCACGGTTCCGCTGGTCACTGTGGCGCCTGTCACGAACCAATTGCAGTGAGGCGGCCATCGGCCAGATATCGGCCAAGCCTATGGTTATTTGGTAAATCTCGGAAGTGTGGGAATACTTGAAATCAATAACTTGCGCGGTTTCAGTGTAGGCTCGGGGTTCAAGTCCCCCTCTCCGCACCACAATATCTCATTGGGGGCCATTAGTTTACGGCCCCCATTTTTTCGTGTGACTGGCGTGTGACTGGAAATGTAGCGGCCCCGTTCACGAACGATGAGGCAGTTCTGAAGCTGATATGGATCCCAGCGCTTTGTTCTATGGCATCATCGCCGCGGCGCGTAGCCCGCGGTGAACGTCACCATGACGCTGCGTCCGGGCAGCAGATTCAGCAGATCGCCTGGATTCTGCACGTAAGGCACGGAC
The DNA here is from genome assembly GCA_963843095.1 of Bryobacterales bacterium. GTDB lineage: Bacteria > Acidobacteriota > Terriglobia > Bryobacterales > Bryobacteraceae > Bog-375. Next base: position 40,710 of record CAWJLI010000151.1, on the reverse strand, counting down.
GCCGTCGGGGCGATAGCGGGCGTGACTCCAACCAGGTTGTGGCTGTTGGCGAGATTATTGACCGCCAGACCGAGTTTACTCCCGCGCAGCCAGGACGCACTCTTGATTTCGTAATTCGCGAACACGTTCACCAGATTGAACGGATTGATCGTAATAGCCTGGTCAACCGGGTAGGGGATCAGGACTCCGTCGATCAGGTACTTGAGCGTGGTGTTGTCGTTGTACAGCGTGCCGACTCGCTTGTCGACCAGACCGAGATCCCAGTCCTTGTGGCGCCACAGCAGGCTGACGGTCTCGACGTTTTTGGGCGTGTCGGCCACCCAGAGGCCGCCGTTGGGATAGTTGGGGCCCCCCTGATATTTTGCCGAACCCATTGAGCCGTTGAGATACAGCGAGAATCCCCGTCCGAATATGATGTTGCTCTCCGCTTCAATGCCCTTGGTGTTGGTGGGCCCGGTCGCGACAAATACGGATTCGGTGGTGGTTGGATCGGTGTAGGTATCGTAGGCGTTCTGGAAGTGGACATAGTAGGCGTCGGCGTCCAGAGTCCAGCGGCGGTGTTTCGTCACCGAGCCGATCTGATAGGTCTTAGCCAGGGTCGGCTTGGGTGGAACCAGAACTTGCCCGTTCGGAACGTCGAAGACGGCGCTCGGCGGGATAATACTGCCCTCGGCCCACTGGGCATAAACCGACCAAGTGCTCTTGAGGGCGTAACGAGCCGCGACATTCGGCAACCAGTTGTTGTAGTCGATCGAGTGGGAGACAAACGCGGCGCCACCGATGCAGAACGGTATGCCTGTGCCCGGCTGGTTGGTCAGAGTTCCGCCCAAACAGCCCACGGTCTTCCCATTGTCCTGGTACTGATTGAGGGCCATTGCGTAATTGGCGTCCTTAACGCCCACCGTGACCACCAGTCGCGGCGCCGCGTGCCATTCGAATTCGGCAAACGGCTGCGTGGACTGAGTGATGAAATGCTCGTGGAAGTTCCCCAGCGGCGTGTCGAGCTGAGTCACGATGTTGGACGGGATCTGGTAACGGTCCGTATAAGCCCAGTCGTACCAGAGGCCGGTGCGGAAGACGCCCCACTTGGACTCCTTACTCAAGATCGCTGTGTCGCCGGCATGCCGGTACCCGTTGAGCTTGTCGACGCCGCTTGGTTTGTTGGGGCTGAGGTTGACCGTGGCTCCATTCTGGTAGAACTGCTTGTTCCAGTAGCGCGTGGTGTACAGTTTCGTGTCGAACTTCCACCCGGCCCCCAGGTCGGCATTGTAATCGGCGTATTCGAAATCGGTTTGCACGTGGTAGGTGTTGTACCCGTAATAATACGGGTCGGGCGTGCCGTTCGAAAGCAATGGGGTGCCGTCCAGCAGGAAGTTGTCGCCGAACTCCGCGACCTGCGCGCGCGTGGGGGTGGTCGTGTTCGGAGTGTTGGTCCAAATGTCAACCAGCCCGCCGTACAACGTAAGCGAGCTGCGGTCGGAGACACGGTACTGATACTTGCCGTACCCCGCCACCCGCTTCTGGCGGTTGTAGGTTTGATATCCGTCGGACAGCAGTTGCTGGATATTCATCAGGAAGCTGTTGCGGCTGCCGGGTCCAAAGAACCCGCTGTCGCCGTCCAATTGCAACACGCGCGTATCCCAGGAGCCGTAGGTGACCGACGCGCGAATGTCCGGGTCCGGAAATAGTTGCGGCGACTGCAGATTGATCGATCCGCCGAAGTTGGTGGGGCCGAAGTTCGACGAGAGGCCGGGGCTGCGGTCGAAATCGACGGCGTCGGTCCAGCCGCTCGGAAAGTTCGCCCAGGAATGGTGAGTCGGCGTGTTGGTATCTTCGAACGGAATCCCATCGAAAGTCATGGTGTATTGCCCGTCCTGGAAACCGCGAAAATACGTCTTGCCCTGGCCGAGTCCGATCCCGTTGGGATTGAGGCTAAACGTGCCAGGCGCATAGTTCACGTATTCGGAGTAGTCCGCCACCGGCGACATGAAATTCTTGATGAATTCCGAACTGACTTCGGTTTTGGCCGAAGCCGCCTCGAGCGTGTTGCCCGAGGGCGCTGTGACAGCCGCCAGCGATATGCTTTCGTTGACATTGACCGATGTCGACACGGACTCAACCGACATGGTGACAGGAACGTCCAGGGTTGCGCCCGCGGTGACTTGTCCGCCGGAGCGAGTGGTCAAGGCGAAACCGGGCGCTGAAACTCGAATTGAGTAGCTCCCTGCCGCGAGATCCGAAACCAGGAACTTCCCTTCGGCGTCGCTGATCACGCTGCGAGAGGCCCCCGTGGATTCGCTCTTCAACTCCACCACGGCATCCTGGATAGGCTTTCCAGTCTGGTCCAGAACCGTCCCGGAAATCGCTCCGTTCTGTTGTGCGTGAAGTTGACTCAATCCCGCAGCGCAGAGCAATACGCCGACGACAAAAGCACCAACCCTGCCCGTTAGAAGACTCCACATTGTTTGTTTTTTGACCTCTGGTTATAGTAATGATGGCACGTGACAGTCGTATGACTAAGCCATTAAGGAACAAGGGACGTTCGTAGCGTCAAATGTGCGGTAGAGGACATCAATTTGCAAGCTTGCGGGGCTCCGTCCCACAAGCGCCGTCAAACCTTCAGAGCCCAGCTAGGCGAATGGAGAAAGGTTTGTGGGTGCAGCGCCGAACTCTCATGAAATGCTGTCGCGGAGCACGGCCGCCCGGGCATAGCTGCACCCGCGCTTGGTTCAATCGGCCTTGCGAGGCTTGAGGCCGAATTCCATGTGTAGACGCACGGCGGGAATCCAGACCGGGCCCCGGTCATGATTGAAGGCCAGGTTGGTGTCGTGCTGCAGATCGAAGGTCGCGTAGAGGCCTGGGCAGACGCGGGCACTGTAGTACGATTCCCAAACGTACTCGGGAGCGTAGTTCAGGCGGCCATCGCCGATCAGAAAGTCCAGCCCGCCACGCGACAGGTAGAGCGCATGCACCCCGGAGATGCCGCTGGCGGTGAGCGAGCTGGCCACCACATCGTTTTTCCGCTTCCAGCGCGTGCCTTTGACGGATACACCACCGGTCGCCAGCCGATCGATGGCGGTGAAAGCGAAGCTCTCAGTCTTGCCATCGTTCCAGCCGAGCCGCATGAAGACGCCCACGTCGTGCGTTACCTCCTGCTCGAGGTTCACTCCCAATCCGTACTTCAGCGTTCCAGGACGACGCGTCGCAATTACATCGGGCGTCGTGCCCGTCGCGGCGGCCAGTCGCAGCGCGGTCGCGTAGGTGCCGGCGTCGGCGCGATTCGCGAATCCCATCACTCGCACCGTGCCGGCGTGATCGCCCAGCGAGTAGCGGCGCTCCGCTTCGAACGTATGGCCGTGATCGCGGAACAGACGGCGGTCGAACTGCGGGCCGTTGGCCACCCTCGGCTCCGCCGCAATGCCATAGCGAAATGCCCAGTGGCGCGTGTGCAGCTCCTGCACCAGCCCCCAGGTGTAGCCGCGCGTATCGGCAGGATAGTCCCACGCGCCGTTGTACATCACGCCCCACGCCATGAACTGCTCCCGCGGATCATGGGTGTACTCATTGTTATCGAAGTAGTCGGTGAGCGAGAAGCGCCCTGCGTAGATGGAGTAGCGCGTCATCGGGCGTTGGCCCGCGAGCTGGTTGGCATCGCTTTCCACCTGCTCCTGGTCGGCGCCGAAAGCAAAATCGTGGGCCACGAAAAGGCGCGCCAGGTACGGCTTGGGAATCGCGGTGGCCACGCGCGGGAGCTCGCCGTTGGGCGGATTGGCGATTCCGCTCACACCGCTGAATCCTTTGCCTCCCGCGATCTCCGGATTGAAGATGAGCTGGGTGTTGGTGGTGAGAAGGGCCGTGAAAAACAGCGTCGTGGTCAGCGAGACATCATGCTCGGGATAATCTTGAAGGCTCAGGGGACCAGTGTATGGCGCGTAAAACGTGCCGTGCTCGTCGCCGATGGCGGTGGCCTGGAAATACAGGTTCCAGCGCTCGGGTGGGTCCGGCGGCGTGGAATCGGGCGCGCCGGCCGGCTGCGTTGCGGCGCGTCCGTCGGTTGTCGCACTGCCCGTTTGGCCTTCTGTCGGTTGTGCGTGTGCCAGAGCCACCAGTAGCAGTGCCGTCCCGGCCATCAGCGTTGTCTTCCACAGGGTCATCGTTGATTGCCTATCATAGCCGGCTTCTTGCGTGCAGATCATTCATCGGATTGTAAGAATTCCTGGGTGTTGGTAGCGATTATCCCGCTAGCTCCAGCGGGGCTGCGTCGGCCGCTGATCCGCAACACGCCCGGCGTGCCGCAGTATACGTTCCAGATGCCTGCAGATCGGCATGAGATCCACGTAAGTCGTGTTATCGCCCGGAGCGGAAGTGAGTCGAAAAAGCGTCTCGCAGAGACCTCCGCCCTCGGCACGGATGGGGGCTTCGTCGCTCGCACACACTTCCCCTCAGGCGGAGAAAGGCCTCCGATGATTCGCACAAATGGCGATCATGAGCTGCTATGAAGAGTGGCTGGAATCGGAAGAGGCGCGGACGAAGTGAAACCTATCGGGCCAAAAGGCAGGAGGCCGCCGCAGACGGAGGCTCCGCTGACTCGGTTTCGACTTCCTGTTCGCGCAACTGACTGCCACCGCCGTCAGACAACAAGTGGGCCTCCTTTCTGGCTGAGATTGTGCGGGAGTCGTCCCGCCACAATTTCAGACTATACCAGCCGGGGTATACTTGTAAAGGCTTTTTTGGGAATAATATTCTCTATGGCGCATACCATCGATGAGAAGAAGCGGCTGCTCAACCGCGTGCGGCGGCTCAAAGGCCAGGTCGCGGCGATCGAGAAAAGCCTTGACCAGGAGGACGAGTGCTCGCACATCCTGCACACCATATCCGCCTGCCGGGGCGCTATGGATGCGCTGATGGCGGAGGTGATCGAAGGCCACATCCGCTTTCACGTTCTGCCGCCGGGGGATCGCGCGACCGGCGAGCAGACCAAGGCCGCCGACGACCTGGTCAGCGCGCTGCACGCGTATCTGAAATAGGGCCTCTGCCCATCGCGCCTCCTGCAACGTATTGGCCAATACGGTTACGATTACGTTCCAGTAAGCCCCGCGGCGTCGTCGTGCCACGCCTTTGCATCTGATAGTGTAAATCCAATGCCTCAGGACAACCCGTTCCAGGATCCGCTGCGCTTCGAACGGCGCGTGCCGCCATGCGCCGTGGTGATTTTTGGCGCCAATGGCGACCTGACCAAGCGCAAGCTGCTGCCCGCGCTTTACCGTCTGGCCTACGACCGTCGCCTGGCGCCGGGATTCGCCATCGTGGGAACTTCGCGCACGCCACTCACCGACGACCAGTTTCGTGCCCGGATGAAAGAATCGGTCGCCGCGTTTTCCGAAGACACGCAGTTGGACGAAGATCTCTGGAAGGCGTTTGCCGAGGGCCTCTACTATGTCGCGGGAGATATCGGCGACGTCGGGCTCTTCCAGCGCATCGGAGCCAAGCTCGCCCAAATCGACCAATCCCGCCAGATTGGCGGCAACGTGCTGTTTTATCTTTCCACCCAGCCCAGCCAATACGCGCTGGCGGCGCAGGGCATCGGCGCGGCCGGCCTGCAACACGGCTCCGGCTGGCGCCGGCTGGTGGTGGAGAAGCCGTTCGGTCACGATCTGGCCAGCGCGCGCGAGCTAAGCGACCGCCTGCACGAGGTCTTCGCCGAATCCGACGTCTACCGCATCGATCATTACCTGGGCAAGGAAACCGTGCAGAACATCCTGGCCTTTCGCTTCGGCAACGGGATTTTCGAGCCGCTCTGGAACCGCCGTTACATCAATCACGTCGAGATCACCGCCGCCGAATCGATCGGCGTCGAGGGCCGCGGCGCCTATTACCAGGAAGCCGGCGCGCTCGCCGACATGATCCAGAATCACCTCCTGCAGGTCATGGCCACGATTGCCATGGAGCCCTGCGCCAGCTTCCGCGCCACCAGCGTGCGCGACGAACGCTCCAAGCTGCTGCGCTCCATGAAGCCCATGACGCCCGACGAGATCCGCCAGAATTCGGTGGCGGGACAGTACGGGCCCGGCGCGGATTGGCGGCGGAGACGTGCCCGGCTTCCGCCAGGAGCCTGGCGTCAACCCGGCTTCGACTACCGACACCTACGCCGCGGTGACCCTCTGCGTGGAGAACTGGCGCTGGGCGGGCGTACCTTTTTACGTGCGCACCGGCAAGCGGCTGCCCAAGCGAGTCACCGAAATCGCCATCCACTTCAATCAGGCCCCGCTGGCCATCTTCGATGGCGAGACGGCGGACGGCACGCCCAATCTGCTCATCGTGCGCATCCAGCCGGAAGAGGGCATCTCGCTCAAGTTCCTCTCCAAGCGCCCCGGCGCCGGCATGAAACTGCGCCCGGTGTCGATGGATTTCAACTACGGCTCCAGCTTTGGCGAGCGTTCGCCTTCCGCTTACGAAACGCTGCTGCTCGATGCCTTGCTCGACGACGCCACGCTCTACACGCGGCAGGATATGGTGGAAGCCAGTTGGGCCGTGGTCGAGCCCATCCAGAACGTATGGCGCGAAGAGTCGGTCGACTTCCCCAACTATGCCGCGGGAACCTGGGGACCGGATGCCGCCGACGCCATGCTGGCGCGCCGCGGCCACACCTGGAGGAAACCGTAATGGCTGTCGCGCCTCCCGAGAAAATCCTCAAGGATCTCGCCGATCTCTGGGTGACCACCGGCAAACAGGAAGTGGGCGTTGAGGCGCATGGCGTGCTCCGCGCCTGCACCATGACCCTGATCGTCATCACCGAAGACCGCGAGGACCCGGCCGATCTGGGCGAAACCATCGCCGCCCTCATGCCGGAGCATCCCGCGCGCACCATCGTCATCCGTCTCACCGGCGCGGGCGAACGCTCGATCGCCCAGCGCGTCTTCGCCCAGTGCTGGATGCCGTTCGGCCAGCGCCGCCAGATCTGCTGCGAGCAGGTGGAGATCGTCTGTTCGGACGCCTCGCTCGGCGATGTGCCGTCGGTGGTGCTGCCGCTCGAAGTGCCGGATCTGCCCGTGATCCTGTGGTGCCGCAGCCCGCGCCTGCTGGCGATGGCGGACTTCCCCGCCCTCGCCGCCATGGCGCGCCGAGTGGTGGTGGATTCGGGCGCGCTCGCCGATGCGCCCGCCGCCCTGCGGCGCCTGGCCGGCGAAGCCGCCGGTGGTATGTTGCTCGGCGACCTCGCCTGGACTCGCCTCACCCGCTGGCGGCAAACGCTGGCGCAGATCTTCGAGGACCCGCGCCATGCCGCCCGCCTGACCGGTGCCACGCGCATCACCGTGTGCGACGGGGGCGCCGTCACCACGCAGGCTCTTTACATGGGTACGTGGATGGCCGGCGCGCTCGAGTCGGCCGGCGTCGGAGCCTCGGTCCGCATACGCACCAAGGCGCCAGAAACCTTTGCCGAGCTCGCATGCGGCGGCTTCCACGCCCGCCTGGAGCGCCGGGACGACCATCTCGTCACCACCGTCGACGGACTCTCGCAGTGCACCCTCCTGCCCAAGCCGGACGACTACCTGCTGCTGCGTGAGGAACTCGCCATCGTTCATCGCGACCCGGTCTTTTCGAGTACCCTGGCATCCGCCGCGCGGTTCGCGTATGCTACCGATTGAATGAGCGTTTCGTATAACATCGGCCAGAATGCTCCCGCCGCCGCCGAAGCGTGCGCCAGCCACATCGTCACCTTGCTCGAAGCCGCGCTGGCCTGCCAGGAGCAAGCCACGCTGGCCGTCTCCGGCGGCACCAGCCCCAAGTGGATGTTCGAGCGGCTGGCGGCGTCGAATCTGCCGTGGAGCCGCACCCACCTCTTCTTCGTCGATGAGCGCGTCGTCCCGCCTTCCGACCCGGCCAGCAATTTCAAGCTGGTCAATGAGCATCTCGTCCTGCCCGCGCGCGTTCCCCAGTCGAGCGTCCACCGCATCGCCGGCGAACTGGCGCCTCAAGCGGCGGCCCAGCACTACGCCGGGCAGATCCGCCGCTTCTTCGGATTGAACGAAGGAGACCTGCCGCGCTTCGACGTGGTGCATCGCGGCATGGGACCGGACGCGCACACGGCCAGCCTCTTCCCGGGAGACCCGTTGATCGAAGACCGCCATGGCATCGCCGCCGCTACCTTCGCCGCGCAGTTTCGCCAGTGGAGGGTCACCCTGTTGCCCGGCGTCCTGATCGCCGCCAAGCACACTGTGTTTCTGGTCACCGGGGACGACAAGAAAGAGGCCCTGCGGTCGGTGGTCAGAGGCGAGTACGATCCGATGAAATGCCCCGCGCAGATCGCCACCCGCCCGGGCCGCGATGTGGTTTGGTTCCTCGACCAGGCCGCCGCCGCCCTGATCGAGCAGTAGCCGGTGGGGCATGCTTTAGCTTGCCAACGCCCGCTTGCGGGCGCATTCCTCGCCCCGCCGTCGCCGATCTCGCTCACAAAACGGTAGCCGCGAATTCCGCCCGAAACGCTACACTATCTTTATGGAGTGGATCGAACAGGTATCCCGCCGCCATGCTCACATACCGGCCGTGGCACAAACCGCGGCCGAACGCGCCGCGCGCATCGATCGCGCGCTCACCGCTTCCGCGCAGGCCCTGGAATCCCTGCAACAATCCACCGGCTGCTGGTGGGGCGACCTCACCGCGGACACCACGCTCGAGTCCGATTACATTCTCTACCAACTGTGGCGCCACCAGCCGGGCACCGATGGCGAATGGCGGCCGCCCGCGGCGGCGCGCATCCGCAAAGCCTGCCAATCCATCCTGCGCCGCCAGCTCCCCGATGGCGGCTGGAACATTTATCCCGGCGGCCCTTCGGAAGTCAATGCGACCGCCCGCGCTTACACGGCCTGTAAACTGGCCGGGCAAATCGCCGGCATCGATCCCGACTCCACCCCCATGCGCCGCGCCCGCGACCGCGTGCTGGCGCTCGGCGGCCTGCAAACCGCCAACAGCTATACCAAGATCAACTTCAGCCTGGTCGGCCTGTATCCGCGCCAGTGGGCGCCCAGCGTCCCGCCGGAAATCGTGCTCGCTCCCGGCGACATCCTCTATGAGATGTCCTCCTGGACGCGCGCCATCCTGGTGCCGCTTTCCATCGTGCAGGCCATCGGCAAATCCAAGGTAACGCCGCACGGCATGCGCGTGGATGAGTTGCTGCGTCCCACCGCAAAGCTCTCTCTGCCTAAGCGGGACACCGCCGCCCTCCTTTTCCACCAGGTGGATCGCGCCGTCAAGCTCTGGGAGAAACGCGGTCTCAAGAACGTGCGCGCGCGCGCCATCCGCGAGGCGGAACGCTGGATGCTGGAGCGCACCCGCCACACCGACGGCCTCGGCGCCATCTATCCGTCCATGATGTACTGCGTCATGGCGCTGGAGTCGCTCGGCTATCCGGAAGATCAGCCCGACCTGGTCGAAAGCGTCCGCCATTTCGACAACCTGATTCTGGAGGACGAGGACCACTTCCAGTTCCAGCCGGCCGTGTCGCCGCTCTGGGACACCGCCATCTGTTCTTATGCGCTCGGCCAGTTGCAGGAAGGGCGCGCCGGCACCGAGTCGTGGGCTCCTTCGCCCGCCTCGCTCACCCGCGCCGCCGATTGGATGCTCTCGAAGGAAGTGCGCCGCAAGGGCGATTGGGCGATCAAGCGGCCCGACCTAGTGCCCTCCGGCTGGGCATTCGAATTCGCCAACGAATATTATCCCGACGTGGACGACACCGCCATGGTGCTGCTCGCGCTCGGCCACGCCAAGGCTAGCGACGCCGAGGCGCAGGCACGCGTAGAACGCCGCGCCATCGACTGGATCGTGGGCATGCAGTGCTCCGACGGCGGATGGGCCGCCTTCGACGCCGATAACAACTGGCGGATTCTCAACAAGGTGCCCTTCGCCGACCACAACGCCATGCTCGATCCGGCCTGCCCCGATATCACCGGCCGTGTCATCGATGCCCTGGTCAAGCGCGGATTGCCCATCACCCACCCCGCCATCCAGCACGGCGTGCAGTTTCTGCTGCGCTCGCAGGAACGCGACGGAAGCTGGTACGGCCGTTGGGGCGTCAATTACATTTACGGCACGTTTCTGGCATTGCGCGCCCTGCGCGTGGCTGGTGGCGCCCAGGCGCAGCCGGCCATAACCAACGCCGCCGCGTGGATTCGCCACGTCGCCAATCGCGATGGCGGCTGGGGCGAATCCTGCCAGAGCTATCGCGACAACTGCTTTGTCCTCGCCCCTTCCACCGCGTCGCAAACCGCCTGGGCCTTGCTCGGCCTCTGCGCCGCCGGCGACACCACATCGGCCGCCGCCGAGCGTGGCGTCAATTACCTCTTAGACACTCAGCAACCCAACGGCCGCTGGAAAGAAGATCAAGCCACCGGCACCGGCTTCCCCAACGTCTTCTACCTGACTTACCACTTATACCGGGATTACTTCCCGCTGCTAGCCCTGGCAACGGTGCGGGGGAGCGGGGGGCGGGGGTAGGCGCTATTGGGGCGGAGTCTCCGGCGTCCAGGGGACCGCCATTACCTCCTGTCCGCTCCATATCTCCTGTCCGCTCCGGCTCCCTATTGTCCTTGTGATAGCCTGCGTCACGCCTTCATTGTCGCTCAAACGAATACGCGGCGCGGCTTCTTGTGGGGCAGGTTGGTAACCTGCGGGCCGATTGTCAATCGGCCCGCGCGGCGGTTGGCCAGGGTACCCTCTGGGTCGCGCGCAGGATGTCATCCTGCCCCACAGCCCCCCTACGCCGACGTCGGCATATGAATGTACATGGACTGGATGCCAACCCGGCCCGGACCGGTGAAGCGGTTGCACACGATTTGCCCGGCGCTGGCGAACAATCCGGTCGAGAATTTCTGGAATAGCGTTTCCATCTGCACCGAGCGGTCTTTGTAGATCCAGCCGCCGGGCTCCACGTCAATCTGTTCGCCGGCTCCCAGCGTCACATCGAAAATGTTCCCGTATCCGTGCACCCACACTATCCCTTCGCTGCCCTGCGCGATGAAATGGTCGATGAAGAACCCGGTCCCGCCCATCAGCATATTGGAAACGCCTTTTACCCGCGTGAACGTGTAATCGACGCTGCCGGTGGCCGCGAGAAACTGGTGTTCCCTCATCTCGATCCCTTCGCCGCGGTTCAGATGAATCCCAAACAGGTGTCCCGCGCCGTCGCGGCTGAAGGCGATCTGCCCGGGACCGCTGGCTTCGGTCATCAGGATGGGCATCCCCGCCATGATGCGCTTGAAACCGCCCTTCAAGGGCTTGATGCCGATCTGCGTTCTAGGTTCCTTCCACAGAAGAATGTGGTGCTCGAAGTACACGGGGACGCTCGACAGCTCGATGCGCAACACGGGAACCAGTTCGCCCTCGATGTGATAGGTTACGCCGGCAAATTGTTCGTCACGCGCTGCGGTAGGTTTCAGAACGGGAATCGGCACAAGGCTCCTGCTTTCTGGATGAAGTTAGCTGCAAGCCATAATCATGGACCGGAAAAACCGAAATTGCAACGGCAAACCCGGCCCGGAGGGCGCTCCTATCGCCGGTCCGACAGCCCAAGTCGGATAAAGTGCTCCGCATCGGCGGGAACATCGTAGTCAAGGTTCACAACGAAAGTTTCAGCCGGACCCATACTCGCGGGAGCCTTGTAAGCTATGCCTTCAAGGGCAGCTTCAACGATGCCGGACTCGCACAGGAAGTTGAGAATACCTAACGCAAGGTGCGCCATACCCTGGATTACGCAGGCGGCGGCTGCGCCGTTCCCAGTGCGCGAATCGGCATCAATCGGACTGTGATTCGCCACCCGTGCTGCTATCTTCCTGTTCGCGGCCGCTGTCGTGATACCAGTGGTTGTACTGAGGCGGCTGCTGGAGCGTCTCCGCAATCTTAAGTGGGATGTATATCGGTGCGGCGACTATCTTGATGCTGGTCTTGACCAGATCCGTAAGGAGTCCCATAAGACCTCAGAGGTGAAAACTGTTGCCCTAGTTTCGAGTCTACTCCTTTGCCGGGGGACAGACGACTACACGCGAAAGCGAATGGCGGCGGGCCTTTCGAGGGACCGCTCTACTTGTTCATGCCAGCGCCGAAGCCTGACAAGCCGCTCCTTGCCAGCGCGAGCGTCGGGCCAAGGGCACTCCCGAGCAACGTCCCACAGATCGCTAACGAGCTCGACAAGGAATTCGCCGGCTTCCATGCCGAGCCAGAGGAACCCGTCGACAACAAGATCCTCCATGCCCTGGATTACGCAGACGGCGGCTGCGCTGTTCCCCGCGGAGATGCGAAGGCCAGTGGTGCTGAACCACTCGCTCACGCTCATGGCTCCAATCGGCGCGCGCGTAGGAAGCTGTCAGAGAATCATGTTGACCGCCGGTTCACAGACGGAAGCGTCTGTCCCACTCCACCGCCGAAGGACATGTTGGAAGGTGGGGCAGGCGCTATCGCCTGCCAACAAGCCTACTCGTATTGCAGCGCCACCACCGGGTCCAGGCGGGCGGCTTTCAGGGCGGGCCAGGTGCCGAAGAACAGGCCGACGCCGACGCTCACGCACACACCCAGCGCGGCTGCCCAGAGCGGCACCGAGGTCGGCAGGCTGGGGAAAATCAGGCGGAACATCACCGAGATCAGCCATCCCAGCGTCATCCCGGCCAGGCCGCCCAGGCCCGTCAGCACCACCGCCTCGGTGAGGAACTGGACCACGATATCGGAGCGCTTCGCGCCCACCGCCTTGCGAATGCCGATCTCGCGCGTCCGTTCGGTGACCGATACCAGCATGATGTTCATCACGCCGATGCCGCCCACCAGCAGGCCGATCGAACTCAGCCCCACCATCAGCAGCGCCACCGTAGAGGTGATGCGGTGGAAATCCTGCAGCATCTGGCTCCCGGTCGAGAGCCAGAAATCGTCCGCCTTGTTAGGCGGATCCTTGCGCATCATGCGCAGCGCCACCTCGGTTTCATCCATCGCGCGATCGATCAGGCCCTTCTTCGCAAAGATGACAAACATGATCTCATTGGCCGTCGGGAACATCTTGCGCATGGTGAAAAAAGGCACCAGGATGCGCTGGTCCGGCTGCCCGGGGAAACTCAGCTTCTGCCCGATCACGCCCACGATCTGAAGCTGGTGGCCGTCCACCTCGATCCACTTGCCGATCGGGTCCTCGCCCTGAAACAGGGCCTTGTCCACGTTTTCGCCGACCACCACCACGGGTTGATGCCGCCGATTCTCCTCGTCGGTGAAAAACCGGCCTTTCCGCATCACTTGGTTTTCGCCCGCGGCGTAACCCTCCTCGGTCCCGGCGAAGGTGACCTGGAACAGGTCGCGGCCGTGGTATTTCACGTGGTCCGCCCACTGGCCGGGCCCGAAGACGTTCGGCGTCAATAGGTAGGGCGAAACGTGCTTGACCGACGGGCAACGCTCCTCGAGTTCCTGCGATTGCTCCCAGGTGAAGGGCTTGCGCTTCATCTCCTCCGGCGAGATGGCGCCGCGGAAGCTCAGGTTGAACTGGAAGGAGAGAATCGTTTCCGGCCCCATCGCGCTAACCAGCTCCGTCATCACGTCGTTGACGCCGGTGATGATCGAGCCCACCGCAATCACCGCACCGGTGCCGATGATGACACCCAGCACGGTCAGGAAGCTCCGCGTCTTGTGCTCCATCACCGTGGCCAACGCCATCGCCGCCGAAGAGCGGATTTCGGTAAGCGTCATCGCTCCCACCTCAGCGCGTGAATTGGGTCCAGCTTGGCCGCGCGGTGCGCCGGGTACACGCCGAAGAACAGGCCCACCAGCGCCGAGATTCCCACCCCCACCACCACCGCCGAGGGCGGCACCGCCATCGGCATCGGCGTCACCGACCGCACCAGCACCGTCACCAGCCAGGCCAGCCCCACACCCATCAATCCGCCGGTGGCCGACAAGAGCGAGGATTCAATGAGAAACTGCCGCATGATGTCGCCCTTGCGCGCTCCCACGGCCTTGCGAATCCCGATCTCGTACGTCCGCTCCGTCACTACCGCCAGCATGATGTTCATGATCACCACGCCGCCCACCACCATGAACACGGAAACGATGCCCACCGCCATGGTGGCCAGCGTCTTGGTGATGCGGTCCCACAGCGCCACCAGCGACGCCGAGGCCAGCAGCCCGAAATTGTCCTCCTGGTTCGGACGCAGCTTGCGGTGCGCGCGCAGCAGAACGCGGACTTCGTCCTGCGCGTCGTCCAGGTGGTCGTGATCGAGCGCCAGCGCGCTGAAGGTCGCCTCCGGGTGCGAGCCGAATATCTTAAAGAACGTCCCCAGCGGGATCATCACGAAATTGTCCTGCGAGTAGCCAAACACTGAGCCTTTCTTGTCCGACACGCCGATCACCTCGAACGGCTTGCCGTCCAGCATGATGGTCTTGCCGATGGCGTCGACGTCACGGAAGAAGCGCTCGCGCACGTCGTTTCCGATGAATGCCACGTTGGTGTGCCGCTGGTCGTCGAAGTCCGTGATGAACCTGCCCGAGGTCACTCCCAGATCCGAAATGACGCCCATGTTCGGGGTCACGCCCGTCATCCCCACGCCATCCATCACCTGACCGCGATAGTGCACGCTCACGTTCTTCCCCGCCGACATGCCGAATTCCCGTACCAGCGTGAGTTGGCTCTTCAGGTACTGAAACTCGTCGAGCGTCAGCTTGGGATTCCTCCGGTCCAGCTCGATCAGCTTCTTGGGATCGAAGTCGCCGAGCAGCGGAATTCGCTGCACCTGGAAACCGTCCGTGCCCATGTCGGACACCTGCTGGGCCACGTACACGTCCATCCCGTGCACCATCGACATCACCACGATCAACGTGGTGGTGGCGAGAATCACGCCCAACAGCGTGAGAAAGCTGCGCAATTTGCTCGAAAATACGCTCCGCACGGCGACCAACATCGCCTCGCGGTAAGAAGCCAAAGCTCGCATGATGCCCGATTCAGCCTGCCGGCTCCTCCGGCAAGTCTCGAGTGCGGCCGGTGAAGCCCTTCATATCGCTATATTTTAGGGACGCTACCCCTGATTCAACATTAACGCAAAAGCGCGGACGGCCGCGCCCGGGCCACCAGGTTCGCGGCGCCACCAGTCCGTCGCTCTATGGGGCATACGCGAGCCGCCGCACAAAGTTCCCGGAAAGTCCCGCCCCCGCCGCGGTTGCGCCGTCCCTCCCCGCTTTGACGAACCGGGCAATCCGCGCGATTATGGAGTACTGGGTTTCAGGTAAATGCCGGCGCTATAGTCCGAAATCCGCTGTCCTGCCGAAAGTTTCGGAAGGCGTTCGCGATCGGACCCGAATCGCGAAGCGGGGTGCGCCGGAAGAGAAAGGGAGAATTATGAGGGCAGTATTGAAAACGTTCTGCGGTGGTCTGGCGGTGAGCGCGTTGATCTTCACCGCGTCCGCGCAGGAGCCGATGAAGCTGGTTCGGCTGAATGTGGCGGCTGTCGACGCGCAGGGCAAGCCGGTCGGCGATCTGACGGCAAACGATTTTCATATCGTGGATGACGGCAAGCCGGAGACCATCGCCCTGTTCCGCGCGGGCGGCTTTGGGCCGGTGACTGCCGCGAACCCGAGCGAGTTCTCCAACCGGCCGTCGCCGCCGCCGCACTCGACCGTGGTTCTCTTCGATTGTCTGAACCATATGCGTGCGGAGTGTGTGTACGCTGCCAAGAAGCTCGGCACGTCCCTGAAACAGATCGACGACGCCGGTTCCGTCTATTTCTATGTGCTCACTCCGGCCGGCGAGCTCAATCCCATCCACCCATTGCCGGATTCGCCCGGAGCCGCGCCCAACAAGACCTGGAATCAGGACGTCGAGGCTATGCTGGCTAAGGAGATGAAGGGCCTGAAGCCGAGACCCTCCGGCATGTCCGACGAAATAGTAACCAAGAAGACTTACGTGGCCTTGGAGAACCTCGGCAAACAGTTGGCGAATTACCCCGGGCGCCGCGACATAATCTGGGTCCTCGGCGGCGTGCCCTATACCTGGAATGACAATACCAAGAACCCCTGCACCGGCATATGGATCGACTGCGGCCTCTATGTGCCGCATCTGAGTGTCAACCTCGATTTGACCGGGACGGTGGTCAACCTGCTCACCTTCACCGACTTGGATCCGGACAAGACTCAGGATATGGAAGCCATGGCTCAACTGACCGGTGGCACCCTGACCTACGGCAACAAGGGAGGGGAAATCGGCCAGGTCATCCGGCAATTGAACGAGATCGCCAGCGCGGGATATGAGATCTCATACGACCCGTCGGCGGCGAACTGGGACAAGAAATTCCACCTCGTCAAGATTGCCTGCGAGCGCAAAGACGTCAAATTGATAGCTAAGACTCGCTATTACTCGCTGCCCGATTCGCGGCCCGCCGACCAGAAACAGATGGACGCTTTACGCGCCGCCTACCAGAGCCCCTCCGACGTATCCGACATCGGCCTGCGCGCGGCGATCTCGCCCGGCAAAGCTCCGAACTCGCTCAAGGTCGATCTGAAGGTCGCCGTGCCCGACCTGCTGCTGCATGAGAGCGGCGGCAAATACAGCGGCCAGTTGATCATGCTGTTTTCCGCAATCGGCCCGGCTGGTCCCCTGCCTCCCGTGGGCGGCGGCCTCAATCCTCAACTCACCAAGGAGCAGCACGACGCCTATCTGAAAGACGGTTTCCCCATTTCCAACGAGTACCCCATCGACAGCACCACCAAAGCCGTGCGCTTCATCGTTGCCGATGGCGCCACCAACCTGGTCGGCTCGCTGACTATCCCGGTCGCCGCGCCGAAGTAGGGTGGGGCAGCTTCAAGCTTGCCAACGCCCGCTGGCGGGCGCCTGTGTGCAGTGGGAGCCGGCTCCTGGCCCAGCCGGCTCGCGCCGCCGCAACCGTGCTAGAATCGCCTCCTGAACCCAGGTCCTCTCGTCGATCATGTACCGGCTCATCTCTTGCGTGGCAATTGCGATAGCGCTGGCGCTGTGGGCGGCTCCGTCCAATCAGGGGCACGATTCGCTTTGAAGAGATCGCCGCCCGGTCCGGATTGCGATTCGTCACCGAAAACTCGCCGACTCCCAACAAGAACCAGATCGAGCCGATGGTCGCCGGCGCCGCTTTGTTCGACTACGACGGCGACGGGTACCTGGATATCTACCTGATCAACGGCGCCGCGCTTCCCTCGCTGCAAAAAGAATCGCCCGCTTACTGGAACCGCTTGTTCCACAATAACCGCGACGGCACCTTCACCGATGTCACCGAAAAGGCGGGGTTGGCCGGCGCGGGCTACGGCATGGGCGTGGCCGTCGGCGACTACGATAACGACGGTTGGCCGGACGTGTTTGTCGCCAATGTAACCGGCAACCAGTTATTCCATAACAATGGCAACGGCACCTTCACCGAAGTAACTCAGAAAGCCGGCGTCGGAGGAGCCAGCATGGACGGCGTCAAAATGTGGGCGGTCGGCGGCGGCTGGTTCGACTATAACAACGATGGCCTGCTCGACCTCTGGGTGGTGAACTACTGCAAGTGGAAAGTAAATGAGGACCCGTATTGCCCTCTCAAGAGCGGCGTCCGCGCCTACTGTCATCCTAAGTACTATGCGCCATTGCGCAGCACGCTCTATCGCAACAACGGGAACGGGACTTTCACCGACGTAACCCAGGAAACCGGCCTCGCGCAGTACTTAGGCAGGGGCATGAGCGTCTCCTTCGCCGATTACGATGGCGACGGCTTTCTGGACGCTTTCGTGGCCAACGACAACACTCCCAACTTCCTGTTCCACAATCTGGGCGGCAAGCGATTCGAGGAAGTCGGCTTGCTCGCCGGCGTGGCCTACAGCCCCGATGGCACCGCGCTCTCCGGCATGGGATCCGATTTCCGCGACGTCGACAACGACGGATTGCCCGATATCTGGCATACTTCCGTCGAGCACCAGACGTTTCCGCTCTACATAAACCGCGGCAAGGGCAGGTTCGTCGACATGACGGCCGCGGCCGGGCTCTCCCGCACGGCGAATATGTCCGGCTGGAGCAACGGCATTTTCGATTTCGACAACGACGGTTGGAAGGACTTGTTCGTAGTGCGCTCCAACGTCATGGAGAACATCGAACTGGCCACCAACCGGAGGTACCCGGAGCCGAACTCAGTGTTCCGCAATCTCGGAAACGGAAAATTCGAGGACGTGAGCTCTCTGGCCGGACCCGACTTTCAGTTGGAAGCTCCCCACCGCGGCGCGGCCTTCGGCGATCTTTACAACGACGGCCGCATCGACGTCGTGGTCCCGGTGCTGGGCGGCGCCGTCAAGCTGTTTCATAACATCTCCAGCACCGCGAACCACTGGATTCTATTCAAGCTGGTCGGCACGCGCAGCAACCGCATGGGGCTGGGAGCCCAATTGCGCATCACCACCCCGGACGGCCAGTCTCAGTGGAACGAGGCGACCACGGCCACCGGCTATGCTTCGTCCAGCGATCCCCGCGTCCACTTCGGACTGGGAGCCAATCGCCGCATCCGCGAACTCGAGATCCGCTGGCCCAGCGGCGCGCGCCAAGTTCTGCGCGACCTTGAGGTGGATCGCGTTATGACCGTCGAAGAACCAAAACGCTAGCGCCCAGTCTGCACCGTGGCGCAGGCTTTTCTTCGCTGCGCGCGCCGCTCTGTGATACCTCAGGACCGTCGCCCGGAATGGCGCCATCCGACAGACCACGAGAGGCGATGGTCTACCCTACTGCTCTGGCACCGGCAACAAATCCGGCCCTTTAACTGGGTTCTGTTGCAAGCGCTGGAAGGTGGCACGCGCCCGCGCCGCGTCCTGTTCGCGTCCCGCACGCGCGTAAGCGGCGCCCAAGGCGAGATACACTTTGGCAAATTCCGGCTGCGCTTTCTGCACCATCTCCAACTCCGGAATCGCCCGCTGATAGTCGTCCATATCCAGCAGCAACAAGCCCAGCACGTAGCGCCCCACCACCAATTGCGGATCCAGCTTCACGGCTTCTTCGGCGTAGGGCAGCCCCGCCGCGGAATCCACCTTGTATCGCGTCGCCGCAATCTGCAGCCGCGCCATCACGTGCCGGGGATTGAGCTTGATCTCCTGCTCCAGTTCCGCGTAGCCGGCCGGCATATCCTCGGCGACCAGCAGAAACCAGCCGAACGCATAGTGGATGTTCGGGTAGGTGGGGTAATCGCGCACCACGCCGGCATATTCCTGGCGCGCCTCATCGAATTTCTTCTGCCCCGCCAGACACTCCGCCCGTCCCACCCGCGCTACGACTTCCGCATCCCGTTCGCCCGCCGGCGCCTTCTCCCTCCGCCACAGCGCCACCATGCCGAGCGCCTGTAGCAAATCCGGGTTCTGAACCCCGCTGAAGCAAAGCGTGTGCAACCGCTGCAACGCTTCCTTGAACATTCCCGTCCGGCGCAGCAGCACGCCCTCGTGATAGAGAACCACATGTTGCAGTTGCGGATCGTCCGGCAACCCCAGCTTCTTGCCCTGTTGAATGTGCTTGAGCGCGCTCGCATCCTGCCCCAGTTCGAATTCCGAAAGTCCCAGTATCGCCCGCGCGATCCCATTCTTAGGGTTGAGCGCAGCCGCCTTCTCAAATGCCTCCGCCGACTTGCCGAACGCCTTCCCTTCGTACTGCAACATTCCCAGCGACCACCAGCCCTCTCCCCAACCCGGCCGCAGCGCCAGGGCCTTCTGATAGAGGGCAATGGCTTCGTCCGTGCGGTCCGCATCGCGGGCCGCCTCAGCCCGCGCGGCGAGAGCCGTGAAAGCAGCGTCGGGTCCGTTCCTGGTCTGTGCCTGCGCCGGAACTCGACCGACGCCGCCGGCCAGGCAGAGAGCCATCAGCAGTAACCATGGAATTGCAAGCGAAATCGTATCCGCGCACCCCTGCGCAGAATTCTAACATGGCGATCGACGATCGGCGCCGCGGCGACTGTTTTGTCGCGCGCGGTCTCCAGGCAACCTGGCCGTCGGGCCGCCTCTTACTTTACGGCTGTGTACTCCAGCGTTTGCGTCGCGGACGGTAAGCTCCCCTGCGTTGCGGTGACCTTAAACTGGTAACTGCCAGGTTTCGACGGCGCCCCCGCCATCGCCTTCCACACGCCCCTATCCTGGATGAGTTTGGCCGGCACGGTTCCCACTACCTTGCCGCCCGAGGAGACCTCGATTTGTGCGGCCGGCTGCTCGGTGCTCGACTTATCCGGATAGACAGCGAAGTACAGCATGTAGGCCGAGTCCGCGTGGACCGTTTTCTCCAGCAGCGGAACCAGGCGTCTGCCCGCGAACACCAGCGGATCGGCCGGGTCGGGCTTCTCGGCGGGTTCCATGCGCTGAATCACCATGATGCTGCTCAGGCCGACGCCCTTCATCTCCGGGCTGTCGAACTGCGCCACGCTGGTGCTCGCCCGCCCTGCTTCGCGATCCATCACCGCCGCCTCAACCGTGTAATGTCCGGCAGGCAGGTCCACCGGATGCGTGTACTCGATCGGCATCGACAGCGCGGCCTTCAGCTTGTCGTCCGGAATATAGTAGGGCTGATCGACGCTGTACTTGTCCACCACCTGCCCGGTGGAATCCTTCACTAACGCCAGCACCGAAGGGGTACAATTCATGCGTCTGGTTCGCCAGGGGCGCAGCCTTCAGAGCCCCAGCCGGCAACTCTAGGTACAGCTCGCTTCGGGAATTCGCGCCTTCATTTTGAAAATGGAAAGCGGCCGCGTGGAAATCGAAAGCGTGCGGCTCCGGATTCGTGCTCAGCACGCCCAGGCCCATAATCTCATACGGCTGCAGCGCCGGCCCCTTCAGGTCCGGCATCGCAAAATAGCCGTTCCGGCTCTCGGGGCGGTACTCGGCGGCTTTTCCCAGCAGTTTCACTTCGATTTTGCGCAGGCTTCCGTCGTACTTGTCCGATGTGGGGCGATAGCTCACTTCGTAGTGCGCCTCCACGTTGTCGATGATGCGCGAAAACTGTTTCTTGAAGTCTCGCGTGTTGGCGATCATGAAACCGCCGGTGCCTTCCGCCAAGGCGCGCAAGCTCGCCTGCGTGTCGGACGCGCTCACGCCTTGCATCATCGTGTCGCCCTGCCGGCTCTGCTCTTTCTGCGTGTCCAGGTTGGGCGACGTGGTGTTGGAGGATCCGACCGCGGCGGGCATCCCCTGCGACGCGCTCACACCCGCCACCTGGTTCAGCTTCAGGTTCGCAGCGCCCGCCGTCGAGTTCTCCGTCAAACCCGTAATGTCGAGCGGGTAGAGCGTTACACCACTGGCAATTGCTTTGGCAGTCATCGCCTGTAACTTATCGGGATCGCCCGTGGTCAGCGTGCCCGTGGTGACCATCAGAACCGTTTTGCGCCCCGGCAGCCCGCCCAACATCTTGATCAGGTTGTTGAGCTCGTCCTCCGCCCGTCCCCCGGTCAGATTGGCGAAGTCGCGGTCGCCGGTGACCTGGTCCCCGCGCTGAAGGCTGGCGCCCGGAGCATTTGTTACGTCCGCCCCGGTGATCACGGTATTGGCGATCTCGCCTCCCGTGATCGTCATCGTCGTTGACGCGCTCGTAGTGGCTCCGCTGCCCGTCACCACCGTGCTGATCGTCGCATGATTCGGGTTCGCGGTCAGCACGCCCACCGACGCCTCGTTGAAATTGACCGGGCGCAGTGTGAACGCATTGGCCGCCATCTGCTCCACTTTCTCGCGGTCCGTGGTGAAAGACAAAATCGGAATCAAACGGTCGGAGAGCAGAAACATCCCGATATAAGTGTCCGGTGGCACCTCGTTCTTCAGAAACTCCTGGATGGCCTCGGTCGCGCTCCGTCGCAAAGTCGGATCGATATTGTGGAAGACAATACAAATCAGGTTGACGGCCCGCAGCGGGCGCGAGGTCTGTGAAGTTCCCGGCGCCGTGCTGGCCGCAGCCTGTTGGGTCTGCGCTTCATGTGTCCCGGCCAGGCGGAAGCTCGCGATCGGCTGTTTCACGCCGTCCTCGTAAACCTCAAAGTCGCCCTGCTTCAGGTTCTTCACGTTCTTCCCATGTTTATCGACCACCACCACGTCCAACATCACCTCGGTCGTAGTCGCGCGGATGGTGGGACCCGGTTCGGCCGCCGGCGCGGTCTGCGCAGCGGCCAGACCGGCAAAAAGCGAAATTGCGCATACGGGGAGCAACAAAGCAGACTTTTTCATCTTGATATTAATTCTACCCCCATTGCAGCTTCCAGCCAACTGATCGCGATTCTGTGTTCTGACTTCCGTCTTCTGACTTCTGTCTTTCAGCCGCCGGTCACTGCACAACTGTATATTTCAGCGTTTGCGCCGCTGACGGCAAGCTGCCCTGCGACGCGGTGACCTTCACCTGGTAACTGCCCACCTGCGCCGGAGTCTCCACCAGCGCCTTCCACACGCCCCCATCCCAAGTAAGTTTGGCCGGCTTGCTTTCCAAAACCTTGCCGTCGGACGAAACCTCGACTTGTGCCGCCAGCCGCTTCATGCTCGACCGATCCGGGTAAACCTCGAAATACAACATGTAGGGTGTGTCCGCGTGCAGCGTGTCGGCGAGCAGAGGAACCAGGTGTTTGCCCGCGAACCGCAGGGGATCGTCCGGATCCGGCTTGTCGGCGGGGTCGATACGCTGAATCATCATGATATTGCCCATGCCGAATCCCTTCGTCTCCGCGTTGTCGAACTGCGTCACGCTGGTGCTCGCCCGCCCGGCTTCGCGGTCCAACATCGCCGCCTCGACCGTGTAGTGGCCGGCCGGCAGGTTCACCGGATGCGTGTACTCGATCGGCACCGCCATCAGGTACTTCAGCTTATCGTCCGGAAGGCGGTAGGTCTGGTCGTTACTGTACTTGTCCACCACCTGCCCGGTCGAATCCTTTATCAATGCCACCAGCGAGGCGTGCATTTCATGCGTCTGGTTCGCTCCGGGCATCGCCTTCAGCGCCTCGCCCGGCAACTCGAAGTACAGCTCGCTACGCGCGTTCGTGCCTTCATTGCGAAAACGGAAGGCGGCGGCGTGGAAATCGAAGGCGTGCGGCTCCGGAGTCGCGCTCAGCACACCCAGGCCCATGATCTCAAACGGCTGCAGCGCCGCCGATCCTTTCAGGTCCGGCATCGCAAAATAGCCCGTCCGGCTTTCCGCGTGGAACTCGGCGGCGCGTCCCTTCAGTTTCACCTCGATCTTGCGCAGGCGCCCGTCGTACCGGTTCTCGGTGGGGCGATACACCACTTCATAGTGCGCCGCCACGTTATCGAGGATGCGCGAAAACGGCTTCGCGAAGTCTTGCGAGTTAGCGATCATGAAACCGCCCGTGCCTTCCGCCAGCGCGCGCAAGCTCGCCTGTGTGTCGGACGCGCGCACGCCATACGCCAATGTGTCGTCCTGCCGGCTCTGTTCCTTCATCGCATCCAGGTTGGTTGCCGTCGCGGTGGTGACGCCCGCCGAGGTGGTGCTGCTCATGGTGCCCGCAACGTAGTGAACATTGGCCTGGTCCGCGCTCTGTTTCCCCACCGCGGCCAGCTTCAGGTTCGCGGCCTGCGCCGTCGAGGTCTCGGTCAAGCCCGTAATGTCGAGAGGGTAAAGCGTTACGCCATTGGTGATCGCTTTGGAAAGCATAGACTGAAGCCTCTCGGGATCGCCCGTGGTCAGCAGCCCTTGCGTGACCATCAGTACCGTCTTGCGCCCCGGCAGCGTGCCCAACGTCTTGATCAGGTTGTCGATCTCGTCCTCCGCGCGCGCCCCCGTCAGTTGCGCTAAGTCGCGGTTCTCGGTAACCTGAGCCCCACGCAGCGCATTAGCCCCGGGAGCGTTCGTCACATCCGCTCCGGTAATCACGGTATTGGGAAGCTCACCACCTGTAATCGTGAGCGCTGCGGACCCGCCCGTCGCGGTCGACGTAATGGTGATGGTCTGCATGTTCGGGTTCGCGGTCAGCACGCCCACCGACGCGTTGTTGAAATCGAGCGGGCTCAGGTTGAACGCGGTCTCCGCCGCCTGGCGCACCTTCTCGCGATCCTTGGTGAAGCCCAAGATCGGAGTCAAACGGTCGGACAGCAGGAACATCCCGATGTAAGTATCCGGCGGCAGGTCGTTCTTCAGAAACTCCTGCACGGCCAAGGTCGCGTTCCGCCGCGAAACCGGACTGATATTGTGATAGACAATGCAGATCATGTTGACGCCGCGCAGCGGGCGCGATATCTCTGAAGCCCCCGCCGTGCGCCCGGCTGGGCCTGCCGGTTGCGGCTCCTGCGATTCACGCGTCGCGACCAGGCGGAAGCTCGTGACCGGCTGTTTCACGCCGTCTTCGTAAACCTCCACATAGGCCGGCTTCAGGCTCTTCACGTTCTTCCCATGTTTATCGACCACCACCACATCCAACGCCACCTCGGTAGCAGTTGCACGGATGGTGGCGCCCGGTTCCGTCGCCGGCGCGGTCTGCGCAGCGGCCAGACCGGCAAAGAGCGAAATCGCACATATGGGGAGAAACAAAGCGGACCGTCTCATCTTGGTATCGATTCTACTCCTATGCTGCATCCCTCGCGACCCGGATAGCCCCAAAGAGCTACCGGCATCTCTGGCACCTGTTAACTCGCTATTTTTGTTAATTCCACATGGTGCCTTACGTCTTCTGTCGTGGTTTAATGGAGTTTAAAGTCTTTAATTGGCTAGATACTGAAACTTGTCACACCACCAACGCGTATGGATCGCCAGGAGGAATCATGTTCCGTTTCGCACTTTTGCTGATCGCCCCGATGATTTTGGGCGCGGTCACCCAACCCGCACCCGTCATCTCGGGGGTCCAGAACAGCGCCAGTAACCTCGCGCCCGGCTTGCCGGGAGCGGGCATCGCGCAAGGCTCCATCTTCACTGTCTACGGAAGTAATTTTGGGACGGGCACATGCAACCAGGCTGTCGCCTTCCCGCTTCCAACGCAGGTGTGCGGCGTTTCGCTCACCGTCACCGTGAACGGCACATCCGTTGCCCCCTATATTTTAGGCGTGTACTTCGGGGACCAGATCAATGCCATCCTGCCATCTCTTACACCCACCGGCAACAATGGGACCATCAGCGTGTCTTACGGAGGCCAAACCAGCGCCACGCTCCCGATTCAGGTGGTGAACGCCGCCTTCGGCGCGTTTACGCCGAGTCAGAGCGGCTCCGGGCAGGCCTCGGTAACCTACAACTCGGACGGCAGCCTGAACACCATCATCCATACGCTGCATCCCGGCGACATCGCCGTCCTGTGGGGAACCGGGCTAGGGCCGATCCAAGGAAGCGATGCCGTTGTGCCCACCGCCGGCAACGTGGGATCGCCCACTGTATATGTCGGCAACACCGCCCTCACGCTTAGCTCCGGCCTTTACTATGCCGGCCGCTCTCCCCAGTATCCGGGGCTCGACCAGATCGACTTTACCGTGCCACAGGGAGTGCAGGGCTGCTATGTGCCCATCGCAGTCGAAACCGGCGGCGTGGTGGGCAATGTCGGAACCATCGCCGTATCCGCCGCCGGCCAGAACACCTGCTCCGACTCCTTGCTCGGGCAAGACCTGGTCAACAAGCTCGCCGCTGGCGGCACCGTCAATTTCGGCTATATCCGCCTGGAAAGCACCCTCGCAACGGTTGCAGGCCTCGCGACCAGTGGCAGTGGGAGTCTCGGTGACGATGCTTTCGCAACTTTCAGCAGCTTCACTCCGCAGACCGCCTGGTATGCGGAATATGGCGTCTCCTCGGGCTACTGCGTCAGCACGCAGTACAACGATTACGCATATACCATCCTCGCTGACTTGAGCGTCTTCGACGCTCTGCTCAATGCCGGCAGCGCGCTCTCCATCCAGGGCCCGTTGGTTGCTCCCGGCCCATTCGCCGACGTCGATCCCCCCTATGGATACTACTGGATTGGCCTCTCGGGCACCGTCGCGCACTACTTTTATAGTGGCGACACCTACACGGTGACCGGCAGCGGCGGGACAGACGTTGGCGCCTTCACCGCCACCGACACGACCAGCATTCCCAGTGTCACTTTCACTGGGATCGCCAACGATCAGCCGGTCCCCAGAACCAGCAATCTCGCGGTTCAGTGGACTTTCAGCAACAACAACCTGCAAAATGTCCCGGTGACCATCGGCGGCTTTTCCGCGAGCATCACTGGTAATCTGTACACGGCGTTCCAGTGCACCGCGCCAGCGGGCGCGACCTCGTTTACCATTCCCTCCTGGCTCCTCTCCACGCTGCCGCCGAGCGGGACCGAAACCAGTGGATCCTTTGTCTACCCTCTCGGCTTCATTTGGGTCGGCCAGTACAACACTCCGAAGACATTCACGGCTCCGGGCCTCGACCGCGGGATCATCAGCGACGCGTTCTTCCAAGGCAAAATCGTCAACTATCAATAGCCGTTCGGCGTTCCCGGGCGCCGGTGGCGAGTTCCCCGCCGGCGCCGATTTTCGCGTGTTACCCTGAACACTTGATGCTGCGCCGTGTCCTTCTGTTTTCCGCCCCGATCGTCGCCCTCGCCGCCACCGCCGTCGTCGCTCCCATCACCTTTGAGGAGATCGCGGATCGCGCCGGCGTTCACTTCGTCAGCCTCAACAGCGCCTCCGATGCCAAGGAGCAGCCCGAAACCATGGTCGCCGGGGTGGCCCTGTTCGATTACGATGGCGACGGCCTGCTCGACATCTACCTCGTCAACGGCGGCACCATGCCGGGGCTCGTCAAGACCGGCCCGCAATTCAGCAACCGCCTGTTTCACAACAACGGCGATTTGACGTTTACCGACGTCACCGAGAAAGCCGGACTCGCCGGCGCCGGTTACGGCATGGGTGTCGCCATCGGCGACTACGATAACGACGGCCGGCCTGACATCTTCGTCGCCAATGTCAATGGCAACCAACTCTTCCACAACAACGGCGATGGCACTTTTACCGATGTGACGGAAAAGGCCGGTCTCACCGGCGCCAAATACGCCGGCAAGAAGATGTGGTCGGTGGCCGCCGCCTGGGTCGATTACAACAACGATGGCCTGCTGGATCTGTTCGTCTCCAATTACTGCCAGTGGGAGCCCGGCGAAGGCCCCGTGTGCAAGGATAACCGGCAGCCGCTCTATTGCAGCCCGCGCCACTTCAAGCCGCTTCCCAACTCCCTCTATCGCAACAACGGCGACGGCACCTTCACCGACGTCTCCATCGAGACCGGCATCGCCGACCACTTCGGCCGCGGCATGGGCGTCGCCATCGCCGACTACGATGGCGACGGTTTCATGGATATCTTCGTCGCCAACGACGACGCACCCATGCAACTGTTCCACAACATCGGCGGCAAGCGGTTCGAGGAGGTTGCCCTCGATTCCGGCGTCGCATTTCCGGAAAACGGCAATGTCATCTCCGGCATGGGCGCCGACTTCCGCGACCTCTTCAACAAGGGATTCCCCAGCCTCTGGATCAGCGCGGTGGAAAAGGAAACCTTCCCCCTGTTCGTCAACGTCGGACGCGGCCAGTTCGACGACCGCACGGCCCCCTCCAAGATCGCCATGGACACCTACGAGATGTCCGGATGGTCGAATGCCATCGTCGATCTCGATAACGACGGCTGGAAGGACTTGATCGTGGCGCGCGGCAACGTGCAGAACAACGCCACCATGTTCTCGCCGCGCCACTCCGAGGAGCCGGTCGCGGTGTTCCGCAATCTAGGCAATGGGCAGTTCCAGAATGTCAGCGGCACCGCCGGACCGGATTTTCAGTTACCGGCAATTCACCGCGGCCTGGCGGTCGGCGACCTGGACAACGATGGCCGCATGGACGCCGTGGTCTCCGTGCTCAACGGGCAGGCCAAGATCTTCCATAACACCACCCGCAACTCGAATCATTGGATCCTGCTCAAGCTCACCGGCACGAAAAGCAACCGCATGGCCATCGGCGCCAAGGTGCGGCTCACCACGGCCAACGGCCTGGTCCAGTACAATCACGTCACCACCAGCACCGGCTATGCCTGTTCCAGCGATTCGCGCGTCCATTTCGGTCTCGGCGCTTCCGCCGTCGCCAAGGAAATCGAAATCACCTGGCCCAGCGGCATCCACCAGATCCTCCACGACGTCCCCGCCGACCGCATCGTCCCCATCACGGAGCCGGCGAAATAGCGGGGCGGACCCCCATAAGCGCTAGCTTAAGCTGACTCCGGCAAGCCCGGAGGGCGAAAGACAGTAGCCCAAGGCGTGAGCCTTGGGAATGGCACGAAACGCGGAACAGCCCCGGAACGGGGCGGAAGGCTTTCTCGCCGGCGGGATTCTTACGCCCCGTTCCGGGGCTGGGCTCGGCGTGCCTCGAACCCACGGCTTGCGCCGTGGGCTACTGTCTTTCGCCCTCCGGGCTTGCCGAGTCAGCGCTAAGTTGGCTCTTATGGGGCGCACCCCCAGGCACGCCCACAGATTGGAATAACCTGCCCCGGCTGCGTCAGGTAGACACCGCCTGCCGTCGTCCCGCAAAAATGCCGGACACAAACGCCAGTGCGTAACAACCCAGCGCAATCAGGTAGAGAGACTGAAAACCGAAGTACATGGAGTTGTACTCCAACAGGCCCCCACAGATGGCGCCCAGCAGGTTGAAGGCCATGATCCCCGAGATGTCCTGGTTAGAAGACAGGAGCGACGAAAACACGATGCCGGAAAAGAACAGAGGGCTCGTAAGCAGGACGGCAGTTTGCAGACGACCAACCGCTGTCGAGGGCAAGCCGCCTGCTTTGGCGATCCACCAGCCGATGACAAGGCTAGCCATCAACAAAGCAAATGCGAGGTAGGTATGCTGGAATCTCAGGTACAGCACCGCACAATTGGCCAGGAAAGCCATCATCAGAATGAACGCGATGACAATTCCAATTACCTGCCAGGTGTTGCCGAACGTCAACCCCATTTCGGTTACAGCTTTCGTCTCAACCAACATGAAGCCCGCGCCAAGAAAGAAAAATGCGAAATGGCTGACCTGTGGCAGCTCGCTGATAAAGCTGCGCGTCACCAGCCAAGAGAGCAGGAGAATCTGAAAGACCATGATCAGGTAGGATACTGGATAAACCCGGCGGGGCATATAGAAGAAGGGCCAATCGTCTGTGGAGACGTCGGCGTGAATCGATGAATTCGCGTAAACAGCCGTAGCATCGAAAATTCCCTGGCCGTCCCAAAAAGTCACCGGAAGCTTCCAGTTTGGGTCGTTCGATTCCAGAAAGATCGCGGGACCGCCGTTGACCAAGGCGCAATACGGCGGCCGCCCGTCAAAGACCGTCTGCATCATCAGGTAGATCTTCCGGCCCAGGTCCGCGCTCATCAAGGCAAAAGACAGGGAGATGATTCCGTCGCTCTTCAGCCGCTTCCTCGCGTCCCGCAAGCCCTCTACGGTGTACACAAACGAGTCCAGCCGCACGCTGGATGCCTGGCTCAACACGTATGCGAATCCAGCACTCCATAAACGATGACGTCGTAAGTGGCATTTGTCGTGCGAAGGAAAGATCGCGCATCGTTGACGATGGCATGAACTCGCGGACTGGCTGTACGGCTTTTCGGGGTGAACCTCGCGGCCGATCGCCAGGATGGCGGGATCGATTTCGACTGCATCGATGTTCTCCGCCCCGCTCC
This sequence comes from Bryobacterales bacterium, assembly GCA_963843095.1. Classification (GTDB taxonomy): domain Bacteria; phylum Acidobacteriota; class Terriglobia; order Bryobacterales; family Bryobacteraceae; genus Bog-375. The sequence continues at coordinate 11,095 of CAWJLI010000151.1, read as the reverse complement.
TGACAGCCGCGGACACATCGTTTCCGGTCCCCGCACCCACGATCAGCACGGCGTTCGACGGACTGTGAAGACGGTACGGGAAGTCGTAATAGCGCCCGCGTCGACTGGAGGTCCGGGCTCGATGCGCGCCGGCCTGAGGTCAACGATCTGCTGGAAATACTGGCCGGCGGCGCGCAGCAGCGGCAAGCCCTGGTTCGTGTGGCCCACTTCGAGAAGTTGATACGGCGAATAGATCCGCTGCCAGGCCAGGTCGACCGGCCAGGACAGAACGATCATGGCGGCGAGAGCAAGACCGGCGCCGGTAAGTAGCCACGCCGGGCTTCGAAAATGAAGCCACAAAATGGCGATGCAACACAAGGCGAACCAAACTGCCGGAGGGGTCCATAAGAAACTCGCCCCCAGCATCGCCACGATGCCCGCCAGGCTCCCGAGCAGATTCAACCCGTAGGCCTTCAAGCTGGTGCTTCGCTGCATCAGGCGGCCGCACACTTGTCCTATCGGCAGGAAAGCCAACGCCGTAAGCAGAAAAATCACGCCCAACAGGAAATATACGGCGGAGCCGCGGATGACGTCGGTGATCCCCACCCCCATGTTGAGCTGCTCCCGAAAGGGAACGGCGCGCACCGAGGACAGCATCCTCCCGCCCCACGCAAACCGGAGGACACACATGAAAATGAACTGCCACACCAATAGTGGGATGGAAAGAAACAGGAAGATCCTCCCCCGGCTCGCGAGCGCATACCCAAGGCCGAGGCCGGCGAAACAGGACAGCAAGCCAAAGTTCTTGTAAAAGGCAAAAAACTCGAAGACGGTTGCCTGCCACCGGATCACGGCGAGTTCGAGAAAGAGACTTAGCGCCGCGGAAGTGAAAATCGCGAGGTTGACATAGCGGGCGTCGAAGCCGGCGAGAAAGCTGGCCTGCTGTCGGGCTCCCGCATCGAGATAGGGTTCCGCTTTCTTCATGAAGCGGAGAAAGATGAAGGTTGAGACGCCAGCCAGACCGACAAATACCCCCGCGAGCAGCAGCACGCTTGTCATGGAGGATCCGTCCGCGCTCTTTGAGCTCAGTTGCGCGGCCGATCTTATGAATCCGGGAGCAAGCAGGCTGACGAAGCATGCCACTGCCAGCAAACGCGTCAAGGGCTTGATCATCGTCGAGCGATATCTCCTTGTGTCCTTCTGCAAGTTCCGGGTCGAAGCTGTGGGAGTACGGTCTCCCGGAGGCAGGCCCGCAGGGTCGCCGCGTTCGGACTGCTCAATTGTAGCACCGCATTCCGATCAACGAGTTAGGGTTGTCTCTTGTCCGGTGCGGCCGTCGCTGCGATGTCCTTGCGGGTGAAGGGAGCCAGCACCGCGGACGTTCGCCCCACCGTTAGTTGCGGCCGCTCAGGAATCGCTGGTACTCAGGCACCGCTGCGGGATCTTGCTGCGCCTTCAACTTCTCGAACTCCAGCGTCTGCTTCTGGGCGTCCTCTTTCCTGCCCGCGCGCCGGTATGCCTGCGCCATCAGGTAATGAACCTGCGCGTTGCCGGGATCCAATCGCACCGCGGTCTCCATCTCACTCACCGCGCCTGTCGCGTTGTTGGAGGTCAGATACGCGCGCCCCATTTCGGCGTGGCAGAGCCACAGGTACCGCGAGGGCACCAGCTTCACGGCTGCGCGTAGCGACTCGACCGCCAGTTCCGGGGTCCCTTGCCGGGTGCGCAGCGTCGACATCAGGATCAACGCCGGCCAATGCGTCGGCGTATTCTTCACTTCTTTCTCGAGCTCCTCGAGCGCCGCTACCAGATCGGTCTCCATCAGGTAGAGGGCATGCGCGTAATGCACGCCCGGCGCATTCGGATACTGCTCCAGCAATTGCCGGTACGCGGCGCTCGCCTCGTCGGGTTGCTGGCTCACCAGCGCCCAGGCGGCCTTCCCCGCCAGCCGCACCAACTCGCGTTGCCCCTCGGGCAACTCCTCGAACGTGTGTGGAATCGCCAGCGCGCACAGGCCCATCGTGGCCATGATCGCCGGCGATTGCTCCGTGCCGTTGGCCAGCGGCTGCAACTGCATCATCGCCTCGTCATAAGCCTGGGCCTTGAGCAGCAAGCCCGATGCCTTCAACCGCACCGCGATCTCGAACTCGTGGTTGCCCTTAATCCCCAGGGCCTCGCCATGACGAATGTCCACCAGCGCCTGCTCCGGATCGTTCAGCTCGGACTCCGCCAGGCCCAGAAACGCCCATCCCGGGCCCATCCGCGGCGCCAGCTTCGCTTCCTGCCGGAACGCGTCGCGCGACTCCGCATACCGCTCCAGGTCGTAGAGTGAAGCCCCCAGGTAGAACCAGCCTTCCGCCCAATCCGGCCGCATCTCGACCGCTTGCCGGTACAGCTTGGCGGCTTCCGCCGGCCGCACCTGCAAGGCCGCTTGCGCGCGCTGCGCAAGGAGCTCGAAATTCTGAGCGGGCTCCGTCTGCGCGTGCGCCAATCCGGCCGCCAGCCGCAGCGCCGCCGCCAACAGCGCGCCGCGCGCAGTCCTTTTCAACCCTGCAGCCTCCATGTGGTATTACGATAGCGCAAATTCCGGCTATTCTGAAAGGGATGCGCCTCTGCGTCCTCTCGCTCTTGCTGGCCTGCGCCGCCGCCGCGCAAAACCCCGGCCCCGAACAACTTTTCCGCGATGCCGTAGCCGCCCAGCGGCGCGGGGACGACGCGACTGCCGTCCGCAACTACCAGGAGTTGCTCAAGCAGCACCCCGATCTCTTCCAGGCCCACGCTAACCTCGGCGTGGTTCTGGCTCACCAGGGCCACTTCGACGAAGCTATCCAGCAATACCTCGCCGCTCTCGCCGGCCATGAATCCAATTCCGCCCTCCGCTTCAACCTCGCCGTTGCCTATTACAAGAAGTCCGCCTTCCAGGAAGCCGCCACCCAGCTCGACATCCTCCACCGCGCCGACCTGGCGGATGCACGCGTCTCCACCCTGCTCGGCGATTGCTACGCCCATCTCGGCCAGGACGAACAGGCCCTCGCCATTCTCGGCCCTCTGGAGACCGCCAATCCGGACGACCTCGCGGTCGAATCGCTGCTGGCGCCCGTTTGATCCACAGCGGCCATCTGCGCGAGGGCATGGAACGCTACGAGAAAATCGGCCGCCTCGGCCACAACGCCCAGGCCTACTTGCTCGCCGGCCAGACGGCCCTCAAGCTCAGCCGCTTCGAAGACGCGCGCGACTTCGCCGATGCCGCCATCAAGCTGGATCCGAAACTTCCCCGGCGTCTACACTCTGCGCGGCATGGCCCTCCCGCTGCTCGGCGATTCCGAAGGCGCCGTCGCGGCCCTCAATCAGGCCCTGCGCGCCGACCCTAACGACTTCGACGCACACTTCACCTTGGGCAAGGCTCTCCGCACCGCCGACGACCTTCCCGGCGCCCGCCTCCACCTCGAACGCGCGCTGCAACTCAGGCCCGATTCCTTCGTCGCGATTTACGAAATGGCCCGCGTCGAGCGCAGCGAAGGCAAGATCGAGGCCGCCGTCCAAGGATTTCGAGCGCGTCGATCCGCCTCAACCCCACCTGGGCGCAGCCGCACGTCGAACTATCCGCTCTTTACTTCCGCCTCAACCGCCAGGCCGATGGCGAACGCGAAAAAGCCGAGTTCGACCGCCTCAACGTCCTCCCCGGCCAACAGTAATCGCCGATTGTGGTCGCGCCGGCGGTCTTGCCGTCGGTGTCCTGCGGCCCTGGCAAAGTCGGCCCCGCCTACTGGAGCGTGACTATTCCGTCACCGTGTAACACCACGTGATTTGTATTTCCACACTAGGTGATAATTCACATGCGGGCGGCCGGTGCGGGTGTCCCGTTGCATCGATTCGACCCGGAGCAGGCATCCACCTGATTTCCGTGGTAATCCGCGGCTTAACGACGTGAAAACTGTAACAGGAGCGGCGAATCGCGCGTCTAACTCCGCCATGAGAGGAGTTTCAGTGTGTCTAAGTCGGCTTTGTTTTCACTTACTGCCATAGCCGCGCTGGCGTTGGCTTTCCCGTTTCCCGGCGTTATCGGATATGACCGGCACGGTAACTCTGTCAAACGCATTGAACGGCTATAGCCTGGATGCCGGTGCGACACCCGGTTGCACGGGCGACATTGTCTGGGCGGGAAATTACATCATTCTCTGGAGCCCGGCCCCGCACGTGGCCGGGATCTACAGCATACCCGGAGCCGGTGGCGTAGATGAATTCAACAGCCTCACGGAGGCGGACTCTGCAGAACCTGACTTACTCTCCTCCCGGCACAGGAGCACCCGCCACGGTGAACGGCGTTTTCGCGGTAAAAACCAACGGGGGCCACTATGCCAAAGCTCCTCGTAACGGCCGTCGGCACCGACTCTTACGGCAACATCAACTCCGTCACCTTGCAGTACCTAACTTACGGAGTCAACGCCGGCACGCCCGTGGTCACCCAGGTGCAGAACAATTTCAGCTATCTCGGCGTCTCACCGGGAAGCCTGTTCCTTATTGTGGGCTGCGGGCTGGCGGCGCCGGGCTCCCAGGCTGTGCTGCAGGATAGCACCAAGGGCCTGCCCCTAACACTGAACGGCGCCAGCGTCTCGGTCACATCCAGCGGCGTTACCACGCAGCCGGCGCTTTACTATGCCACGGCCACTGCGATCGCCGCCGTCATGCCGTCTAACACGCCCCCCGGGCCCGCTTCTATTACAGTTACTTACGGCGGCCAAAGCAACACTCCCGAGGCGTTTCCATTGGAGCCGACCAGTTTCGGCTTCGCCGGCACCGCGTTTTCGGTTCGGTCAGTGGCGTCGGCAATTGCGACCGACGCAAACTACCAGCTCCTGACTCCCACCCACTCCGCCAGCCCCGGGCAGGTCGATTACTTTCTGGGGATCGGGCTTGGGCGCCAGCACGGCGGATAGCGACACCACTTACACGGCGGCTCCGCATAGCATCTCGGTACCGGATCTTCCGCTGCAGGTCCTGATTGGAGGCGTCCCAGCGCCAATTCTGTATCAGGGACGAAACGGATATCCGGGCCTGGATCAAATCAACGTGACCGTCCCGCAAGACGTTCCTCCTGGTTGCGCGGTTTCCGTGGTGGCGATCAATTCGAACTACCAGATCATCAGCAATTCCGTGACGCTGCCGGTTGCCGCAGGCGGCGGGGCGTGCATCGACCCGATCTTCGCCATCGGCCCGGCCCAGGCCGCGTCTCTGAGCGGCAAAAGCTCTGTCAATGTTGCCATGCTATCCATTCAGGAAAGCACCGTTGACGGCATTTACTTTGGCAACTCGGGAATCGCGGAAGCCGATTTCCTCACTGAGGGTGGCGGCGCGCTCCCTTCGGACGCTACCGGCAATTGGCCCCCGGTTTCTCTCGGCAGTTGCATTGTCGGATGGCCGGCCAATTTTCTGCCCCCCGTGCCGGCCCTTTTATGGCTGGGATATTCCGCCCGATTGGATGCCGGCGCGATGACTCTTACCGGGCCTGGAGGAACGCAACCGTTCGCGGACATCTTCGGCGCTTATTCGCAGGTTTACGGCGTGTCCCTGACCCCAGGCAGCAGCGCGTTCCCCGCCACCGGCGGCTCGTTCTCCATCGCGGCTCCCGGCGGCGAGGATATTGGGGCCTTTAGTACCACTCTGAGTTTTCCCCTTCTGGAGAACTTCAACGGCCTTCAGGCAAGTGCGCCCATCGTCATCGGCAGAGGAGGGCAAACCGTTACCTGGACCGGCGGCGCCAACAATGAGTTTGTCACCATCTCCGGGACTAATGGCTATACCGGCTTCGCGTGCAATGCTCCGGCCAGCGCCGGGCAGTTCACCATTCCACCGGAAGCGCTGGTGCCGCTGGCGACAGCCAATACCACGATGTGGCCCAGCGGCTCGTCGGCCGCCTACGCCACCTTTGCCCTCCAGGTTACGACCTATCCAAAGCCATTTACCGCGTCAGGCGTGGACATCGGCTACGTATACGGCTCCGCGACGCAGTATTGGTCGAGCGAAGTCACCTACTATTGATCGCCTGTGGGGCAGGTTGCCAACCTGCGGGCCGATTGATAATCGGCCCAACCGGGCGCAAGCCCGGCTATTGGCGTCGGCTTACCGGGAGTTCCCGCGGTCATAGCGGCCCTGATCGGCAGCAGGCGAGGACCTCACTAGAAGCAGCCGGACTGATGCCGCGTCCTGTGGGGCAGGTTGCCAACCTGCGGGCCGATTGATAATCGGCCCAACCGGGCGCAAGCCCGGCTATTGGCGTCGGCTTACCGGGAGTTCCCGCGGTCATAGCGCTGATCGGCAGGAGGCGAGGACCTCACTAGAAGCAGCCGGACTGATGCCGCGTCCTGTGGGGCAGGTTGCCAACCTGCGGGCCGATTGATAATCGGCCCAACCGGGCGCAAGCCCGGCTATTGGCGTCGGCTTACCGGGAGTTCCCGCGGTCATAGCGCTGATCGGCAGGAGGCGAGGACCTCACTAGAAGCAGCCGGACTGATGCCGCGTCCTGTGGGGCAGGTTGCCAACCTGCGGGCCGATTGTCAATCGGCCCAGCCGGGCGCAAGCCCGGCTATTGGCGTCCCCCGGCGTTCGTCCCACAGTGCCTTTATTGAGAGTTTTCCCGATGCAACAACCACCTTTACTGCGTGGCCACTTTCCACGTTCGCCGTCTTCCCCACTACTATTCCACCGGATGTCCCATCTTCCTCACTTGGCGTCTCGCAGGCAGCCTCCCGGCCAACCGCAGCTTCCCTTCCCACAACCTGGCCGGCAGAACGTTCCTGGTCATGGACCGATTGCTTGACGCCGCTTCCGATGGCCCGCTGTATCTGCGCCACCCGGATTTGGCCCGTATGGTAACCGAGGCTATTCGCTTCCAAGAGCGCCACCTGGAGCATTACAGCCTCCATGCTTACGTCGTCATGCCCAACCACGTGCATCTGTTGGTCAGCCCGCGCGCACCCGTTTCCCGCCTGATGCAATCACTAAAGAGATTCACGGCACGCGAAGGCAACCGCCTGCTGGATCGGACAGGCCAGCCGTTTTGGCAGGACGAGAGCTACGACCGGCTGGTTCGTGATGCGACGGAGTATGAACGCATTCTCCGCTACATCGAAATGAATCCCGTCAACGTCGGATTGGTGTCGGCTCCCGAGGACTTCCCGTGGTCCAGCGCCTTTGACCGGCGGAAGGTGGGTGCTGCGACAGAAGCAGCCGGGCTCGCGCCCGGTTGGGACGATTGACAATCGTCCCGCAGGTTGCCAACCTGCCCCACAATCTCTCACTGCGCTTCTTTCACCCGGAGTACCCGGTCGCCGGGCACGTCCTTGAGCGTTTGCACAATACCGGACGGCCAGTGGATCTCGACTAAGTCCGCCTTCGCATCCGCGCCCAGGCCGAAGTGCACCGGGCCATCGCTCGAGGAAGCGTAGCCCACGCTGGTGGTCATGTGGTTGTATTGTGCGCCGCTTTTGGTGACGATCTTGATTCTGGCGCCGATGCCTTCGCGGTTGCTCTTAGTCCCTTCGAGCGCGATGTCCAGCCAGTGCGCCGCGCCGGGGCTGCGATTCATCCAGATGCGGCCTGGGCCATTGATCTGCGTAGTCACCACGTCCACCCGCCCGTCGCCATCCAGGTCGCCGAACGCCAGGCCGCGGTAACGCCCCGGCGGCGCGGCTGTCAGTCCCGCCTCCGCCGTCAGCGCCTGCCATTTTCCATTGGCGCCCGTGTTGCGGAATACGGTGTTCGGCTGGTTGACCGTGTTACCCGGCATGGCGAGCGAAAGCACGTCGCCGCGGGTCACGAATAAGTCCTTCCAGCCATCGTTGTCGAAGTCGTAAAGCCCCACGCCAAACCCCGCCATCGGCCAGCACAACGTGCGCATGCCGCTCGAGGCCGTCACCTCTTCAAACCGTTTGCCGGCGACGTTGCGGAAGATCGGGAACGTCTGCCGCTCCAGCGCCGAGAAGAAAATGTCCGGATAGCCGTCGTTGTTGTAGTCCCGGAAATCCGAACCCATCCCCGAGATGAACACTCCGTCGTCCGGCAGCGCCACGCCCGTTGGAAACGCCACTTCTTCGAATTTCTTGCCGCCCACGTTGTGAAACAGGAAATTGGCTTGCGTGTCGTTGGGGACGAAGATGTCCGGAAAGCCGTCCAGGTCGTAGTCCGCCATCGCCGCCGACATGCCCTTGCCCGGATGCGCCCGGATGCCCCATTCCACCGACACATCCTTGAAGGTGCCGTCGCCCTGGTTCAGGTAGAGCTGGTTGGGCGTGGGGCCGTAAAGCCGTGGGTCGCAGTAATCCGGTTCCGGCTTCTGTCCATTCACCGCCAGGTTCTTGTTGCACTGCGGCTCGGTCGCGTAGTCCCACTTCATGTAATTCACCACGAACAGGTCCAGCAGCCCGTCGTTGTTGACGTCCACCCACACGGCGCCCACCGCCCACAGGGGCCCGTATTCGGGGTCCGGCGCGTTCTTGATCCCCGCCTTCACGGTGACGTCGGTGAACGTGCCGTCGCGGTTGTTGTGGTAGAGCGTGTTGTGATGCACGCCGGCCACGAAGAGATCGGGGTAACCGTCGTTGTCGTAGTCGCCCGCGGCCACCGCTTCGTCGTAGCCTACGCCCGCCAGCCCGGCCTTTTCGGTGACATCGGTGAAGACGCCGTTGCCATCGTTGCGGAACAGCCGGTTCGAATATTTCGGATCGTCCTTGCGCAATGTCGCCAGGCGCGCGCCGTTGGTGAAGAAGATGTCGGGACGTCCATCCCGGTTGTAATCGAACACCGCGACTCCGCCGGCCATGGTCGCCGGCGCCTGCCGGCGCCCCGGATCTTCGCCGTTCTCGTGCTTGAAGTTAATCGCCTGCAGCTCAAACCGGATCGGCGAAGCCGCTCCTCCCGCCAGGTGCGGCGCAATCAGCGCCACCGTGCACACAAGCGGCACCAAAAGGACTCCCCAGGGCCAGCCTATGAACCTTCCTGTCCGCATTTCCACGCTTCCTGAAAATCATCAAATCCGTGGGGCAGGATGGCATCCTGCGCGGCGTTTGGTAACCGCCGCGCGCGCCGATTGACAATCGGCGCGCAGGTTGGCAACCTGCCCCACAAGGCTGCAACATGCCTTCAAAAGACACAAAAAAAGGGGCGGCTTTTGGCCGCCCCTTTTTGGCTAGGTAAGCCTCACACTGCGAGACTTAGAAGTTATACTTTGCCGCAAACTCGATTACGCGGCGTACCACGTTGGAATCAAACAGCGGTTTTCCGTCGGTGTTGGCGTTCTGGTTCGTCAAGGTAAGCAGACCAGACGAATTCGCGAAGTTCAGGTTCACATCGTTGGCCCCGCCCATCCCGAACTGCGGCAGCGGGTGATTCAGGAAGTTGAACGCCGAGAAGCGCAGTTCCACTCTCTGATGTTCCTTGAATGCAAACCGTTTGTAAATCGCCAAATCGCTGTTGAAGAACGCCGGACCGTGGATGTAGGGCCAAATGATGTCGCCCTCTGTTCCCGGAGGCGGAGGAGTGAAGCAACTCGCGTTGAAGTACTGCTTCGAGGCGAGACCCTTCCGCGGATCGCAGGTCAACAACGGCATAAGAGTCGGCGTGTTGCTGCCGAGTTCGATGGAGTTGGTGTAGCTGCCGGGCCAGTTCACGTTCAGAGTTTCGCCCGTGTTCGGCTGGAGCGGAGCACCCGACTGCATCTGGGTGATGCCGGAAAGTACCCAGCCATTGACCACGCCGCCAGCAAGCGCGTTGCCCTTGATCGGGCTCGGCAGGTTGAAGACGTATGCGGCGTTGAAGATGTGGGTGTGATCCCAGCTCAGCAGGCCGTAGTTGGCAGCCAGACTGTAGGGCCACGCCGTCGGGCCATCGCCCGGGCCGTTGTCAGACTCACCGTCGCGAACGCCCAACACCTTGCTGAATGTATAGTTGGTGGTGAACGTTATGCGGCCCGTCTGCTTCTGCCACGAAATGACGAAGGCGTTGTAGTTGGAGTAGCTGCCATGCGTTACCAGCGTCATTCCGGTGTAGAAATGCAGCGGGTAGTAGTCGTTGGTCGGGAAGTTTTGGAAACTGGCCGAGTTATTCACATAGCCATTCACCACGCCCGTCAACGGATCCGCCTGGAAGAATGAGCCCAGCGGAATATTGTCGAGGTTCGACAACGAGCTGTGCAGCATCTCATCCTTGGATTTGTTACCGGTGTACTGCAGTTCGAGTACGCTACGACCTGGCAGCCGTTGATCGACTGTCACGTTGTAGGTCCAGGTGTAAGGAGTCCGCTCGTCGCCCATCTGCAGGAGGCCGCTGGGACCGGAGCCGGAACCCGCCACACCGCTCGAAGGCGAGAACGCCGAGAAGTTGTTCCAGCCCACGCAGCAGGACCATGTCGATGACAGGCCTTCCACGCCGACCGGATCGTTGAACGCCGCGCCGCTGACGCTGTTATAAGCGAGCTGATAGCGGTACAGGCCGATGCCGCCGCGGACCACCGTTTTGCCGTCGCCGAAGATGTCATACGCGGCACCGACGCGAGGCAGCGGGAAGACCGACTTCGAGGGGAAGCCCGAAGTCGGGATCGCGGAGTTCATCGCATGCCACTGCGCACCGTCGAACGGAATGGTGCTGCTGGCCGAATTGACGTATATGGCCGGATCCCAAACCGCGAGACCGGGGCACGGCGAAGTCTGTGTGGTGCCAACCGGGTAACCCGGGCAGCTCGGAGCGGTCCATTCGCCAAGGTGGTCGAGCCGGACACCCAAAGTGAGGGTAAGCCGCCGGCCGGCCTTCCACGAATCGTTCACGTACCACCCGTAGGTGTAGTACTTGAAGTTATTCGTCACGCCGCCGTTGGTTTGGGTGAACTGAGTCGCGTGACCGATAATCTGATCCGCCAGCGGGTTGCCGGTGGTGGTCGAACCCCAGTTCTCGTAGTCGGCTTCGCCCATTACGGATCCAACGCCCGTCGAGCTCTGATAGTTCTGGGCGTAGTCCCAATAGAAGCCGGCCTTCAGGGTGTGCTTTCCGACCACGTAGTTGAGGTTGTCGGAAATATTCGGCGTGGCTGAATCCTTGCCGAACGTGTTGTTCAAACCCTTAAACA
>CAWJLI010000150.1:0-18211 GCA_963843095.1 Bryobacterales bacterium | reverse complement strand
ACGGTGTATTCGGGGGTTTTGTAACATGCGAATCAACAAAGCTGCTTTTTCTATTGCCGCGTGTCTTGGCTTGGCGGTGTTTACACCATCGTCCGCTTCCGCGGGCGTTATCTATTCCATCACTGTCAATACCAGCTCGGAATTGGGCCAGGCGGGCTACATCGACATTCAGTTCAATCCGGGCGCCAGCACCTCCCAGCTCGCTACGCTCGACGTGACTGACTTCTCTACCGACGGAATTCTGAACCCAACCGCACCGTACAACTTGATGTTCGACGACGTTTCGGGTGCGCTGCCTGGCACGCTTGTTTTCGACAACGGCGAAACGTTCAACGAATACACCGAGGGTATGACATTTGGAACCACGATTACGGCATTGCTGACATTCGACGGCCCGGCAATCGAGAGCCCGAACGGTTCTACCCCGAGTCTGTTCTTCCTGGATTTCCTGAATGCCGATGAGAGCGCCAACCTTTTCACCAGCGACCCGACGGGTTCCAACTCCAACCAGTACGATGTAACCGTCGCCACCATATCGGTGAACCCGGATGGAAGCACAACGCCCGTAACATATCCAGCAACTGAGGGGGGGACCTCGGATGCAACGCTCAGTCAGGTACCCGAGCCTTCGTCGTTCGTGCTTTTCGGGGCCGTCCTGGCGGGCCTCGGCCTGCGCGCAGTGCGCCGGAGCAGGCGCCGCCGGTAGATCGATAGCAAGGGTGGCGCGCCGGATCTAAAAATGACTCTACAATGGCCATATGTCCACCCGGCGCGAACTTCTCAAGTCCGTGTCGCTGGTCGCGGCGCTCCCCGCGGCCAGGCTTGCGGCGCGACAACTGCAAGCGATCGGCGTACAGCTCTACACGGTTCGCAGCATGTTGCCGCAGAAGCCCGCCGAGACGCTGCACTCGATCGAATCCATCGGCTACCGCGAGATCGAGCCGACTTACGATGGCCTCGAGCGGCTTTGGCCGGCCATCCAGGCCACTCATTTGAAAGCGGTGAGCGTCCACCTCGACAACACCCTGATGAACGCCAGGCAAGGAGGACGAGCTGGCGCGGGCCATCGAACAGGCGAAGAAATGGGGCTTCGCTTACGCCGTCTTTCCCTACCTGCCGCCGGCCGAGCGCGGCGGCCTGGACAAGATCCGCGTCCTCGCCGACAAGCTGAACCGGGCCGGCGAGAGGTGCCGCGCCGCGGGCCTCGGGTTCTGCTATCACAACCACGCTTTCGAATTCGAGCCGATGGAGGGCACGACGGGTTTCGAAGTGATGATGGAACGCCTCGACAAGAACCTCTGCGGGTTCGAACTGGACGTACTTCTGGGTGAGCGTTGCCGGCCACGATCCGGCGGAGTTGCTGCGGAAGCTCTCCGGCCGCGTGCCGCTGGTGCACCTGAAGGACAAAGCGCCTGGCACGCCGGTGATGTTTAAGGAATCGGTGGATCGCACCGCCTTCAAGGAAGTTGGCAACGGAGTGATGGACTGGCCGGCCATCTTGCGCGCGGCCGCATCGGCCGGCGTCCAGCATTATTTTGTGGAGCAGGACCAGACCCCGGGCGACCCCGTGGAAAGCCTGCGGCAGAGCTACGGGTACCTGTCAAAGTTGCAGTATTGAACGGGCCCCGGGACTTACCACCGACTGGTATAATGCGCACACGGTTTTCGTTTTGAAGACACTGCCGCGGCTTTATCCGATTCTCGATACCAGCGCGCTCGAGAGGCGCGGCCTGGCGATGGTGGACGTGGCGGCGGCCATGCTCGAAGGCGGCGCGCGAGTGCTGCAAATCCGGCACAAGGGGCTCTGGAGCGGGAAAGTTCTCGAGGACGCGCGAGAAGTGGCGTCGCTATGCCAGCAGGCGGGCGCCATGCTCATCGTGGATGACCGCGCGGATATCGCCAAGCTGCTCGGCGCGGGATTGCATGTGGGACAGGACGATTTGGCCCCCGCCGACGCACGCGCGCTCCTGGGCGATGGTGCGATGATCGGCTTTTCCAGCCACGATGCGGCACAGTTGCGCGGCGCCGCGGCGGAGCCGGTGGATTACGTAGCGCTCGGTCCCATTTTCAGCACTGCTTCCAAGCAGAATCCCGACCCCGTCGTCGGCGTCGATGAGCTGCGGCGTTGCCACGCGCTGGTCGGGAAACCGCTGGTTGCGATCGGTGGCATTACGCGGGAAAACGCGCGCGCGGTTTTCGATGCCGGCGCCGATGCGGTAGCGGTAATCGCCGATTTGCTGCCAGCCGGCGCAACCGCCGCGGACGTGCGGCAGCGAATCGAGGAATGGCGCGGCATCGCCGGCGCGAGCGCGGCCCAGTAGCGCCGGAGCGGCACGGCACTGTATACTCAGCGTTTTTGGCAAAGGGAGCGAACGGATGAGCCTGTTTCGAACGAAATCGGTGGAAGTGATTCTGGCCGAATCGGAGGATACCACCCACCATTTGAAGCGCACGCTGGGCCCGGTCAACCTGGTAGCGCTGGGAATCGGCGCCATCATAGGCGCGGGATTGTTTTCGCTGACGGGTATTGTGGCGGCGGATAACGCCGGTCCCGCCGTGGTGCTGTCCTTCGTGGTGGCGGCCGTCGGCTGCGCTTTCGCCGGCATGTGCTACAGCGAATTCGCCACCATGATTCCCATCGCCGGCAGCGCCTACACTTACGCTTACGCCACCATGGGCGAGTTGCTGGCGTGGATCATCGGCTGGGACTTGGTGCTCGAATATGCGGTGGGCGCGGCCACGGTTTCGGTGAGCTGGTCGAGTTACGTGGTGCGGCTGCTGCACCGCTTCAGCATCGATCTGCCCTCGAAGCTGATTCATTGCCCATGGGACATGCCGGCCGGGTGGATCAACCTGCCGGCGATTATCGTCATCGTCGCTATTTCCGCTTTGCTGATGATCGGCATTTCCGAATCGGCGCGGACCAACGCGGTCATCGTGATCATCAAGGTGACCATCGTGATCATCGTGATCGCGATCGGCTTCTCGTACATCAAGCCGGAGAACTACACGCCCTTCATTCCGCCCAACACGGGCAAGTTCGGCGAGTTCGGGATCAGCGGGGTGATGCGGGCGGCAGCGGTGATTTTCTTCGCGTACATCGGCTTCGACGCGGTCTCGACGGCCGCGCAGGAGGCTAAGAAACCGAAGCGCGACATGCCCATCGGCATCATCGGGTCGCTGATCGTCTGTACCATCCTCTATGTGCTGTTCGCGCACGTGCTCACCGGCATGGTGAACTACCGCACGTTCCGCGGCGACGCGGCGCCGGTGGAGACGGTGATCAAGCTGTTCCCCTATGCCTGGCTGCAGATCGCCATCAACGTCGGCATCATCGCCGGATTCACCTCGGTGATTCTGGTGATGCTGCTGGGACAGTCGCGGGTGTTCTACTCGATGTCGCGGGACGGCCTGCTGCCGGCCGTTTTTTCCGACGTTCACCCCAAGTGGCGGACGCCCTGGCGCTGCAACCTGATCTTCATGGTGTTCGTGAGCCTCTTCTCGGGCTTACTGCCGATTTCGAGCCTGGGTAACATGACCAGCATCGGCACCCTGCTGGCGTTCGTGATCGTGTCGGTCGCGGTGATGGTGATGCGGCGGACGCATCCGGACTTACCGCGGCCCTACCGGACGCCTTTGGTTCCGCTGGTGCCGATCCTGGCTATCCTGGTGTGTTTCGCGATGATGGTCTCGCTGGATGCGCTCACCTGGTACCGGCTGGTGATCTGGCTGGCGGTCGGGCTGGCAATCTATTTCGGCTACAGCCGCTACCACAGCCACCTGGTGAAGGCCGGGGCGGATGGGAAACGGTGAGGGGAAGTGGCCGAAGGTTAGTATTAATGGGCGGCTAATCTTTGGCTCCAAAAATAGGAATGGCGGACGCAAGCCCTGATCGGGCGCGTCCGCCATCGGAGCGAGTTCTTAGCGCGAACGAATGGAGCCCAAGTTAACACAGGACGCGACAACCCGAACACGGACGAGCCAATGATCCCCACACGGGAAGGTCCCAAACACCGCGTCAACCTGACCCTTTGTAAGGATGGTGGATTACGATAGCGAGATCAAGCTGAATTTGGTTAATAGTCAGCAGAATTTTGTTAACTAAGATTATGGAACTGACCTCCCGAGCAGCCGGTTGATAGTCCCGGCGCTCACACCTAGTGACTGACCGGCACGGATTCTCGTCGCCAAACCAGACACTGTGCCGGATTCCGCGAACGGCCATAGATTTGCAATGGTCAGCGCCATGCGTAGATTCATGTTTGCTCCGCTGTTTTTGCTGGCCTGTCTGCCCCTTGCGGGGCAGGACGGCGACGCGCAGAAAAAGTTCGCCGGCACGTGGGAGGCGAAGTTCAAGGACAAGGTGATTTGCACGATCCGATTGAAGGCCGGTGACCCGATCTCCGGAGAAACCGACGCGTGCAGCATCAACATCGACGCGAACGGGGACTTGCAGGAACCGGAGTCCACCGAACAACCGGACACGCCTTCACCGATTCTCAACGCGAAACTTCATGGCGATACGCTGACCTTCGAGGAAAAGGACGGCGATGATGTCCTCAAGTTCGAAATGAAGCTCGCCGGCGACGGACAGGCTGAACTGAGGATTCTGGACGCCCCGGTCCCCGTAAAGCCGATTCATTTCGCAAAAAGGTAGGGCGGGGGCCAGGCGCTCGCCACTTATTTATTCCGCCGCTGGCCGGGCTTGCGCCGCCTCTCCTCAGCGGCCAGCCGCCGCGCGCCTCCGAGGAGATCGCGCAGCGCGTCTGGGTGAACGCGCGAGAGGCGAACCAGCACCCACGGGTAATTGAGATAGTGATCGGTGATGAAGTAGGTGTCGGGATCGGCCGCCATCAACTCCTCGCGTTCTTCGAAACTCACCCGAACGACCAAAGAGCACCCGTCCTGATGCAGCCGCGCGACGAGTGCGCCGCCCACCTTGAACGCCGGCGTGCCGTAGGAAGTGCTTTCTTCGACGTTTTCCAGGGCCAGGGCGAGTCGGCGGACGGCGTCGAAATCCACGGCGCTGCCGGAGCGCGGAGGCCGAGCTTTGCCCGGCTGCGCCGATTTCCCATCGTCGCGCAGGTTATCAACCTGTCCCGCACGCCGGCGCTTGGTCATGGGTTGGTCCTTTCTGGGCTCACTTGCTGTTGTCGCGATTTTGCCATGATGTCATACACCGGCTTGTTGTCGGCGTAAACGCGCCACTCCTTCACCAGACCGTTTTCCACCACAGCCAGCCAGACTGCCGGGATGCGCCACGTGTTCTCGGGCGGAAACTCGCGGTTTGCGGCAACTGTGCCGCCCGCCGCGCCGAAGACGGCCACCACATTCCCGTCTGACAGAATCTTCTCGGGAGACACCCAGTAGTCCGGGCAAAAAGCGTAATATCCTCGCCAGGCGAGGCGCATTCTTTCGCGGCCGCACGCCGTCTGGCCCAGCGAGTCGATAAACACGTGATCCTCCGTCATCAACTCGGCCAGCTTGTCGGCATCACGCACGTTGATGCGACCGATGAAATCGTGAACGGTCTCCGCGGGACTCATCTCTAATCTCTCGCGGTCAAGCCCCACGTGGGCAAGCCAAAGCGTGCCCTACCATTACTTCTGGCGGTCTTCGAGCATGACCTTCAGGCTGGCGATCTCGCGCTTCAGCTTGCGGCCGCGGCTCACCATGAACAACACATAGATCACCAGTATGACCCAGGCGATCCAAAGGCCAACGCTGAGCCACTCATAGTTGCGCTGGAGGCGCGCAGCCTCGCGAGCGATATCGTCCGGCGTGGTCATTTGCGCAAACAGCATGGGGATGTACTGTAGATGCATAGGTTCCTCACATGGCATGCACGGTGCGGCGCAGCGAATCGAGCTCGCGCTGAGCATCTTCCTGGCGCACGCGGACTACGGTCATCACGGCGCCGAGCAGCATCATGGCAAGTATATTCCAGAGCCAGATCACCAGCCAATCGTGCGGAAAGCTGCCGCCACCCCAGAAAACCGGCTGCGGGTGCTGGGTGCGCCACCATTTGATGGAGAAGATCACAATCGGCACGTCGATGAAAGAGAAAATGGACCAGACGGCGGCGAAGGTGGCGCGCTGGGTAGGCTCCTCCACGGCGCGGCGTAGCATCAGGTAAGCGGCGTAGAGAATCCAGCACACCAGCGCCGAAGTCAGGCGCGCGTCCCAAGCCCACCATTGGCCCCAGATGACGTGTCCCCAGATGGAACCAGTGACCAGGTTGGCGGCGAGAAAGGCGAGGCCTACTTCGGTTACGGCTACCGCCAGCGCGTCATAACGAAAATTCCTCGTGATGAGGAAAAGAACGCTAGCAATCAGCGCCACTGCAGCCGCGGTCATGGCGACAAAGGCCACGGGGACGTGAAAAAAGATGATTTTGAAGATCGCCCCCTGCTGCGCTTCGTTCGGCAGGCGGGCGATCACGTTGATGTCGCGCACCAGGATGACAATTGCCACCGTGCCTAAAGCGTATAGGATGTAATCTCCCCAAGCGGATTTCTCGTTCATATTCGCTCCCCGGGCCAGGTAGGACAAACCATCGCCTTTTGTGGTCTGTCATGCCGCGCTAGAACAACGACTCATTCACCAAGCTTCCGGTTCCTAGTGGCCTTCCAGATCTTCGAGCCGGTCTTCGTGCGAAGTCGCAATAGCTTCTAGCCGTTTGATCGAGTCAAGAACGATCTCGAAGTTGTGGGTGACCTGGTCGAAGCGCTTTTCGTTTTCGCGCTGCATCCCTGCTAGGATCTCTACCGTCTGGGCCAAGGCTTCCAGGCGTTCATCCATGTCCATAGTCGCTTCGTCCCCTTTCTCAGTTTAGTCGATGCCTGAGGCGCTCCTCAGCCTACCAAAACCGTCTCCACCAAGACCAACGACACGGCGGTGTAAATTATATCGAAGCCGACCAGCATTTTGAGCCACATCACGTTTTCCGAATTGATGGGCGTGCCGGCAATGAGAGCCATGGTCAACTGCATGGCGCCCATCAGCGCGGGAACCAGCACCGGATAGGTGAGCAGAGGCAGCATGACTTCGCGCAAACGGATGTTGACGGTGAGGGCGCTGGTCATGGTTCCGAGCACGGTAAGCGCCCAGGTGCCGAGTAGCAGCACCAGCAGCAGCTCGGGGAAGCGCTGGGTCCAACGCACGTTATAAAAGATGCCGAAGATGGGGAGGGAAACCAGCTCCATGGCGAGCAGCAGCAAATAGTTGGCGATGGCCTTACCGAGGAACAGCGCGGCGCCGGAAATGGGCGCGGCAATCAGCGCGTCCAGGCAATCGTTAGGCAGTTCGCGGGCGAAGCTGCGATTCAGGATGAGCGTGCCGGCGAAGGCGAAGACGATCCACAGCAGGCCCCCGGAGATTTCGCGCGTGGTATCGCCGGTGGGATCGAAGGCGAAGCTGAACAGCAGCAATATGACCAGGGAGAACGCGAGCGAACCGTTGATGGCCTCCTTGGTGCGCAGCTCGGCGCGCAGATCCTTGGCCGCGATTACCATCACCTGGCGGAAGAAATCCATCAGCCCTCGCCATACCTCGCGTAGAGGAAACCGGGATCGGCCACCATCTCCGGCGTGCGCGGGCCGGAAAAGGCCACCTGACCGCGATTGAGCAGGGCCACGTGGGTCGAAAGCTCGAGAGCTTCCCGCAACTGGTGGGTGGACATGACGATAGTTTTGCCTTCGGCCAGCGCTTCGCGGAGCAGGCGTTGCAGCACCGCGATGGCGCGGTCATCGAGGGCGGTGAAAGGCTCGTCGAGCAGCAGCACGGAGGGATCGTGGATAAAGGCGCGCGCCACTGCCAGTCGCTGACGCATGCCGCGGGAGAATTCGCGCACCAGGCCGCCGGCGACTCGGTCGAGGCCGGTGCGCTCCAGCCACTCGGTGGCGGCCTTGCGCGGCTCCCGCAGGCCGTAGAGGCGGGCAAAAAGCATGAGGTTCTCGATCGCCGACAGCTCCTCATAGACCGAGATGCCGTGACCGATAAAGCCGATGCGGCGGCGCGTTACGGTGCCACGCGGCGCGGTGCCGCAGATGCGCACTTGCCCGCGGCCTGGGCGCGAGAAGCCGGCGAGGATGCGCAGCAGCGTAGTCTTTCCCGCCCCGTTGCGGCCGATCAGCGCCAGACAGGTCCCCGCCGCCGCCTCCAGCCGGATGTCGCGCAACGCGGGATAGTCGCCGTAAAACTTCCAGACGCCATCAACCGCGACCGCGTTCATCACTCTCCTTGGCGGCGGGCGCCTGCGCGCGATAGAGGAGCACGAAGCCGAACCCCAGAATCGCCAGGGCCAGCCCGACGATCAGCTTGGCTTTGCCATTCACGCGCGGCAGAATGACCTCGATCCGCGACCCGGAATCCTGGCTGTCCGCCGCCGAATCGGCGGCCGGTTCGGCGGCGGCGGATGCCATCACGGCGCCGGTCAGTTTGATCTTGTAAGCGCTGGCGGCTAACCCGAAGATGTGCGCGTGGGTACGCGGCTCCTCCCCCAGATCTTGGAGACCTGCACCTTCCAGCGTGATTCCTTCGGGCGCAACCAAATAGGTGTTCTCGTCCTGAGTCGGGATCTTTCCAGCATAGGCCGTACCGGCGGTGTAGGGCACGGTGTAGGTGAGGTCGAAGCGGGTTTCGCCGGGCTTGATCTCGAACTTGGCGGCGTACACCTGCGGCGCAGCAGTTTTGCCAGTAGGAATGGGAATCGTCATCCCATCCGGCGCGGCAGCCGTGGCCTCCACTTTCCCCTGCGCTGCCGCCGGCAGATAGAAGCTCAGCGTGCCATTCACGGGATCGACCCAGGTGGTCTTGCCGGAGTTCTCGACCAGAAACGTCTCGTTCACCGTCATCGGGCCGCCGGACGATGGCTGGAACAGCAGCATATGTTTGGAGATCTTCACCCCCTGCGGTTGCCGGGTCGAGTTGAACACGTCGATCGTAATGCCAGTGGTGGGCGTGCCGGGCGGCAACATGTGATTGTAGGTGACGTTGTCAATTTCCACCCGCAGCATAGCGGGCCCGGGACCGGCAGGGTCCTGATTGATGGTGAACTGGCCTTGGGCGTCGGTTTTGGTTTCGGTGACCGGTTCCATGCCGCCCTGGCCGAACTTGTAGAGGGTCACCGTGGCCGCGGGCTGTGGAGCGCCGGTGGTGCGGTTCACCACTGTGCCGGTGACGGCGGCGGAAAGTGGAAGGGCAAGTAGAAGAAGGAGGGCGCAGCAGAGCCAAGGCAGTTGGCAGGCGTAAGCGCCTGCCCCACGTTCTTGCGCAAGGTGCTGCGGTGCTAAGACGCGTCGAGACGAGTCTCGACGCTGCACGCGCGAGTGCGTGCGCCACGGCGTTCGTGTCCTCATGCGTGGGCCGCTTTCATGGACTTGCCGCACTCGCCGCAGAACTTCAACTCTTTCTCGAATTTGGCGCCGCAGGATGGACAAACCAAGCCTGTTGGCTTCGATTTGGCAGCTTCCGCTGGAGGCGCCTTGGGCTTGCTCGAAGGAGGGGTCGCGAGTGCCGCGCGCACGCGGTCGATTTCGGCCAGCACGGCTGCCAGCTCATTCTGCAGATCCTGCTTGGTCTTCTGATAGTCGGTCTCCGAGAGTTTGCCCACCCGGTATTCGAACTGCAAATCGCGCAGGTTTTCGTAAATGGCGGCTTTGCGTTCGTCCAGGTGCGCGAAGGGATCGGGGAGTTCCGGCGGCGGCAAGTCCTTGGGTCTGACGACCAGGATGAACGCGATGACGGCGACCGCCAGCACGGAAGCGATAGGAATAATCACGCCAGAATTTTACTCCAGGTTGGCCAGATCCTTTTCGATCTGGTCCTTATACTTTTCAAGCGCCGGCGAATCGGGAGCCGTCGAATCGAGCTCAACCAATGGTTTCGATTTTCGATATTTCTTGATGAAAAACCAGATTACTACCAGACCCAGGGCCGCCGCGACATAGGGCACCGTCCAGCCGAAGGCGCTGGGCTGCGCCAGGTAAATGCCGGGGCCGTAATCGCGGACGAAGGCGTCGATAATCTGCTGGTCGGAAAAGCCGGCTGCCTGCATGCGCGCGATGCGCTCCTTGGCGGGCTTGGAAAAACCGCACTCGAGCATGGCGCAGGTGGCCACCGAATCCTTGCAGCCGCACTTGCAGGCCAGCCGCTGGCCGACGCGCCGCACATCCGCGTTGGGTTTCTCGGAAGCCGTCTGGGCCAGTGCCAGGCCGGCGAAGGCCAGCAAGAGAGCAGCGACGGCGAGGAAGAGTCGTGGGGCCGGCGGGTTGGCAGGCGAAAGCGCCTGCCCCACTTTGCAGGCGCAGGAGTTGCTGGCATGTGGGGCAGGCGCTTTCGCCTGCCAACCGCCGGCCCCCAACCCATCTTTAGCGCTCTGCTGGCAAGTCCACATGTTGTTTGGCGATGCCCACCACCTGGGTTCGCGCGTATTGCATTTTAACCTTACTCGGGATCAGGCAGACGAGCGTGCCGCCGATCAGCACCAGGCCGCCCACCCAGACCCAGGTTACCAGAGGGTTGACGAAGGCTTGAATCACGGCGCGCTGGTTGTCGTCGGACATGCCGCCGAAATTGACATACAGGTCCTCATTGGGGCGCATGCGGATGGCGACTTCGGAGGTACTTTCTTTGCTGGCTTTGAACAGGCGCTTTTCGGGCTGCAACGTCCCCAGCGGCTGGCCGTCTTTGGAAACCTGGAAGTTGCCGCGATACCAGAGGTAATTGGCATTCTCGCCCTGTTCCAGGCTGGCCATGCGCAGCTCATAGTGGCCGATGCGCATGGTGTCGCCCTGGCTCATTTCCTTGACCTCGCTCTGGTTGAACGCGTGGCCGGTGAAGCCGATAAAGATCAGCACCACGCCCATGTGCACCAGGTAGCCGCCGTAGCGGCGCGTGTTGCGGTGGGTCAATTCGACGGTGGCGCGCAGCAGGTTCATGCCGGTGCGGCTGGCGATGGACCTGGCGCCTTTGTAAAACTCCACTTTCACCGTGATCGCGACGAAGAGGCAGAAGCCGAAAGAAATCAGCGGATAGGGCTTGTGGATTCCGGCGGCGAAGAGCACCACGACCAACACCAGCGAGGCGATGCCAGGCCACTGGAAGTTGCGGCGCAGGCGATCAAGCGAGGTCCGCCGCCAGGCAAACAGCGGGCCGACGCCGGTCAGGAACAGCAGGAACAGGCCGATGGGCACCATCAGGCGGTTGTACCAATCGGCATCGAGCGAAATCTGGTCGCCGGAAATCCACTCGGAGATTTTCGGGAACAGCGTGCCCCACAACACCGCGAAACAGCTCGCCAGCAGAATCAGGTTATTGAACAGGAAGCTGGATTCGCGCGAGATCACCGATTCCAGTTGCGCCTCGCTTTTCAGATAGTCGAGGCGATCGAGGATCAGGTAAGTGGTGGCGGCGATGCCCACCGCAAGGAAAGTGACGAAGTACTTGCCGATTTCGGACTGCGCGAACGCGTGCACGGATTGCACCAGGCCGCCGCGGGTCATCGAGGTGCCGAGGATGCATAGGAAGAACGTGGTCGAGATGAGGACCATGTTCCACACCTTCATCATGCCCTTTTTTTCCTGCATCATCACCGAATGGAGGAAAGCGGTGCCGCTGAGCCAGGGCAGCAGCGAAGCGTTCTCCACCGGGTCCCATCCCCAGTAGCCGCCCCAGCCGAGCACATGGTATGCCCACGCCGCGCCGAGCATCACGCCGGTGCCCTGAAACAGCCAGGTGACCAGCGTCCAGCGGCGCGTGGTGTGGATCCAGCTATCGCCCGGCTGCCGCGTGATCAGAGAACCCATGGCGAAAGCGAACGGCACCGCGAAACCCACGTAACCGAGGTAGAGCATGGGCGGATGGATCGCCATGGCCGGGTATTGCAGCACAGGGCTCAGGCCGCTGCCATCCGGCGGCTTGACGATGAGGCCTTCGTTCGCCAGCAACTTGAATGGGTTGGCGACGAAGTTGTTGAGGGTGAGGAAGAAGATTTCGATAGTGGTGAGAATCGCGATGACCCACGGCATCATGTCGCGATGCCGGCGGCGATTGGTGAAGGCCACGACCGCCGTGTACGAGCTCAGCAGCCACATCCAGAACAGCAGCGAGCCTTCCTGGCCGCTCCACCAGGCGGCGAATTTGTAGAGCACGGGCAGCGCGTTGTTGCTGTGCTCGGCCACGTAGGCGAAGCGGAAATCACCGGTCAGCAGCGCGTGAACCAGGATGGCGGAGGCGACGGTGACCAGCACCCAGACGGCGTAAACCGCGCGGCGGCCGCTTTCCACCAGGAAGGGTTTGCGGCGCACGCGGCCCACCACGGAAGCCAGCGTGGCATACAGAGCCACGCAAAAGGCCAGCAAAATGGCCAGTGAACCCAGATTCTCCATGACCCCTCTCTACTCTAAGGCCTCGTTACGTAATGACTGTGCCAACCGCTCCCTAACGGTCGCGGCTCTGAAACCGAACGGAGCCGCGACCGTAGGGAGCGGTCAACGGGGATGAAAACCGATCACCTCATGGCAGATCCTAAACGCTGGGCTTTCCGCTGTGCACGTCGGGCTGCCCCGGAGCCTGCACGTTCGGTTTGGCCTCGTACTTCGATGCGCACTTGGCGGAGATTTTGGAAGCGTGGAAGGTGCCATCCCGATCCATTCTGCCATCCGCCAGGGCCTGCGCGCCGTCGCGGAAGGTATCGGGCAGCGGATCGATGCCGGCGTAGGCGACCTCGAGCGTGCGGCTGTCCTGCTTCAGCGTGAACAGCACCTTGCCGCCGACGTGCTGGATGGAACCGGCCGCGACATCGCCGCCGACGCGCAGCCGCGCGCCGTAAGCGCGGTCGCCCATCTGGCTCAATTCGTCAATCGACTTGTAGTAGGTCTTGCTGTCCCCAGACCCAGCAAAGGCCAGCCACACCAGCGTCCCGATCACGACGACGATCAACGCCGCGAATTTGCCGTACTTCCGCATGTTCGACCCTCTGAATCTTAAGTATAGCGCCAAAGAACGCAGGGGAGGCTCGCCCGGCCCGTACGCCTGGCCCGTATGCCTTTCGTTGAATTTCTCAACAGTAGTGGATAAGCTGGGGATTTGGGGGCTCCTGCCAGCGAAGATGTTCGACGAGCGACGGCGGCGAAGCGGCGAGCTCATTCCGTGCCTCGGAAGGGCCGCTGGGGTAGTCTGGGACTCGTAGGGAACGTTGATCGGAGCGCGCGATGACAACCTGGCAAGGGATCAAAAAGGACCTTGTAGGGCTGGTCGTCATCACTTCGGGAGGGTCGTTCGCCGCGATGCTGCTGTTCGTACTGTGGGACGGCCTGATATTTCCAAGCGAGAGGGAGGGAACTATAGAAACTGCCGGATGCAGGGTCACGATCATCCACAAGAAAAGGCCAATCCTGGACGCTCACGCGTACACATGCGTTTACGATCGCAGAGACTCGAAGAATCCGGACAGGATTACTGCGAGGTACTGTGCCCGCGTGGAGACTGAAAGTGGGATTTGCACTCTTGCCGAGATCTACTCCGACGCCGTACCCGGGTCATCGATCGAGACGCCAACTGGGCGACCCTAAAGCAAGCCGCGGTTCGCGCGGTCTCGAGAGTTGAAAGCCGAATACGAGTCGGTAAAGGCGCTCGCAACTGGCGCCCTTGGGCTTCTTCGCGCGGCGGGAAATGTTATGGACGATCAGGAGCGCTACAGAAGAGAACAGGACTTGCTCTTTCAGGAGATGGAAGAAAAGGCTAAGCTCCAAGAGCAAGCCATCACCGGCGAACGGCTGGAGACCCTGCGTTCCAAGATAAAGGCATCTGGCGTAGCTGGGAGCGTGATCTCGGGAATGATGGATGAGGGCAAGAAGTTCGCGGAAATCATCGAGTTCCTAGATTGCGAGATTCTCGAGAAACTCGTTCGGATGATAGTAGCGAGCTCCGCTGCTGCTGGCAAACCGATCTCGGCAGAGGCCGCCCGGGAGCGAACGGTCAGAGCGACTCGAATTACCTCTTGAACCTCGGCGCGCACCCCGAACACTTCAGAACAGAGTCCATCTTCGACGGGCGCAGAACCAAGCCGTCGGGCAGATTCGTCAGTCCCCTCCGCTCGATCTCGCTCTCCAAGAACGATTTTGCAGCACTCTCGACCTCATCCCGTTGCATAGTCCCGCCTCTAATCAATACCGCCGAGAGAGGGACCCGTACAACTACTTGCTTGCCGGCGACCTGAAAAATGTGATCGGTCGCAGTGCGTGGGCCATCTGATGGTCCGAGCGCCTGGTAACTCTTCACGAAGCGAACCTGCAGTTTCTTCCCGTCCGTGGTTTTTAGGATACCGCGCAGCAGATCTCCCCGCAGGCTAGAGCAGAGCCGGCGGCCGCGCAAACCACGCATCCCCTACCCTTGTCTGCGGCCGGCCAACATTGATATCCTCCAACCAGATGCGGGGCGTTTGGATCTTCCTGCTGCTGACAGGCTGGTGTTCGGCGCAGGAGGACGGTTATGTGCTCGCCGGCTCGGTGGTCAACGCGAGAACCGGTGAGCCGGTGAAGCAGGCACTGGTTACCGCGTTCCGGTTCGCCGCGCGGGGAGACGCCGGCGATGGCGCGGCGGCGCGGCCCTTTAGGGGGGCAGTCCCGGCCCCGCCCTTTACCGTCAGCGCTCTCACCGATGCCTCCGGCGCATTCCGTTTCACCGGCCTGACAGCCGGGACGTACAATCTCTCCGCCCAAAAACCTCACTTCACGCACCAGCCGACGGAGAGGGCTTTGGTCCGGCTGGAGTCCTCCGGAAAGGAGGATGTGCGCGTCGAGTTGTCGCCGCTGGGAACGATCGAAGGGAAGATCACCGACCAGCGCGGCCAGCCCGCCTCCTCAGTCGCCGTGCTCGTGATGCAAACCAGCATCGTGGATGGCTCGCGCCAGACCTCGGTCGCACGCTCCGTCTGGACCGACGATCGCGGCATGTTCCGCGCCTGGGATATCGCGCCCGGCCGTTATCTGATCAGGGCCTCCGGCCGTGGCGGCAACACGTCCACCTACATGAGCGACGACGTCCCGTCCAGCAACGGTGGCTTCGACGGTTTCGTGCCTGCGTACTTCGGCGGCCCAACCGCGGATTCGGCCACGCCCATTGTGATGGAACCTGGAACCGAAGCCCGCGCCGACATCGGGGTCATCGTGCAGCCTGCCTACAAGGTCCGCGGCACGATTGCGAATTTC
This sequence comes from Bryobacterales bacterium, assembly GCA_963843095.1. Classification (GTDB taxonomy): domain Bacteria; phylum Acidobacteriota; class Terriglobia; order Bryobacterales; family Bryobacteraceae; genus Bog-375. The sequence continues at coordinate 2,999 of CAWJLI010000150.1, read as the reverse complement.
GGGCCGGGCGGTGTCGATTTCGCGTTGCTTTCCGGCGAGGAAAACGTCGGTACCGGGCGGGTGGTCTTCAGCCGCACCAGCGGCGCCTTCGAAATGCTGGAAGTAGTGAACGGAAGCTACACGCTACGCGCCGCGCAGGGCGGCAAGACCGTCGCGGAGATTCCCATCCTGGTGCAAGGCGCCGATGTGGAGGGGCTCCGGATGACGCTGGCGGAAGCGGTGCAAATCCCGGTGAATGTCCGGATCGTGGGTCAACCCACGGAGCAGGAGAAGGAGAGCGAGGACGGCGATCTGGCACTGAGCCCGCCAGGGTTTTGCATGGTCACGCTGCACGGCGGCCTTGGGTCGGGCTGGAGCCCGGTCATGCTAGGCTTGCGCCAGGTGGGCGTGGATCCGGCCGGTGGTAGCCCGGTTTTGCCCGGCCGTTACCGGGTGGGCGTGTCCTGCAATGGCGCATACCTGGTATCGGCCGCGATGGGAACCACCGACCTGCTCGCGAATCCATGGATCACCGTGTCGCCGGGCGCGGCGCCGGCGACCATCGAAGTCGTCGCCCATCACGGTGGGGGAACGATCAGCGGCGCGATCAAGCTGGATCAGGAGCCAACCGGGAAGAACCTATACGTGCTGGCCGTCCCCCGCGTTTCGACGCGGGAACCGGCGCTGGTACCGGCTTTCGAACAAATCGGCCGCCAGTTCTCTTTCGACTCGCTGGCTCCCGGCGACTATACGCTCTACGGGTTTTCAAGCGACCAGGTCGAGTACCGCAACCCCGAGTTCCTGCGCGGTCTCACGGGAGGTGAAAGCGTTCACGTCGATGAAGGCGCGTCCGCCACCGTCACCATCACGAGGTTGGTCCAGTGAAGCGGCTCCTCCTGCTGCTGACCGTGGCCGCCACGCTATCCGCGGCGGAACTCTACCGGGTCGCCGGCGTACTCGTCGATTCGGAAACAGGCTCTCCCATCGCGAACGCTTCTCTCGCGCTGTCGCCCGGCGGCGAATCGCGCGGCGAATTGGTCACTTCAGCCGGCTCCGACGGCCGTTTCGGGTTCGATGCGCCGCGTGGCAAATTCACCCTCAGCGCCGTGGTGGCCGGCCGGAGCGAGAAGTTCGGCCTGACGAGCCCTTTCGCCGGCATGGGCTGTGCGGTAATTACCGGGCCGGATCAGGATACGGCGCATCTGGTCTTCCGCTGGTACCGGCCCGTTGTGATCGCCGGCCGGGTGCTGGATGACCAGGGGGAACCGGTGGAAAGAGCGCGCGTGCAGTTGCTCTATTCCGGGGTGGTGGGAGGCCGTTCGCGGATCACCCCGCTCACGGACGCCTGGACCGACGACCGGGGTGACTATCGCATATGGTGGGTCTCCGGGGCGACGTATTACCTGGTTGTCACGGCGCAGCCCTGGTATGGGAACAACGGGCTGGCGCGTCTCGGCCAAACCCAGGCGCCAGTCGCATACGCGACCGTTTACTATCCCGGCACCACGGATATCGCGCGCGCGGCGCCACTGACCGTGCCGTCTGGCGGAGAAGCACACGCGGATTTTACCTTGACCGCGGTCGCGGCGGCCACCATCACAGTGAACTGCGACAATGACGCGGCGGGCGAAGCTTCCGCAACCCAGCGGCGCGGCGGAATGACGGCGCGTGTGATTGCCGAAGGCATAGGCGGCACCGAGACCGTTGTGTCGCAGCCGCCGGTCTTCCGCTGTCCCTTCACGGTCAACGGCGTTCTGCCGGGCCGTTATCTGTTGCGCCTGTCGAACACGGGAACCGCCAATCCCCTCGTCGCCCAACAGTGGATCGATGTCGGAGCCGGCGATATGGCGGTGTCGCTCAGCTTGCATCCTCCCGCCTCGGTGCGTGGCAACGTGACGCTCAAGAGCGGCGGCGCACGGCCGGGCGGAACGCTGGTGGTCCATCTGTCGCGGGAGGCGGGCAACACGTCGGTGTCGATGGCGGTCGGGACGGATGGCGGCTTTTCGGTTCCCCGCATCGAGCCGGGCAAGTATCGCGTCTTCGTTTCCGGAGCCGGCTATTATGCCGAAACCATCCGCGCCGGCGATACCGCGCTGCCGGACGGCGTGGTGAACATCGAAGACGGCGTCGAGTCGCGGCTGAACATCGTGGCCAGCAATGAAAGCGGGCGCCTGAAGGGATATGCCACGCGCGACGATCAGCCGGTAGCCAATATGCTGGTGGTGCTGGTTCCGCGCGATCCCGCCAGCGGCTACCCCAATCAGCCCTTCCAAACCGATAGCGACGGCAGTTTCGATTGGCCGCCCACGCGCGCCGGCGACTACCTGCTTTTCGCCGTCGACGACCCCACCGTCGCCTGGGCCGATCCGCAGACGGTCAGACCTTACCTGTCGCAAGCCAAATCGATCCGCATCGAGCCGGGCAAGGTCACCGAAGAGCGCGTTCCCGTCCAGGCTGCCGCCAGGTAGCGTTTCCCGGCAATCAGAGCAACGAATTTTACTTCCTGATGAACAGCGACAGCGCCATGCCGAGGCCAATCGCGATCACGATGCGGCGCACGGTCCGCTGGCCCATCCGCCGCGCGGAGCCGGCGCCGAAGTAACCTCCCAGGATGGCGGCGACCGCCATCAGCAGCACATACGGCCAGTAGACCATGCGGGCCCAGATGAAATACGCGGCTGCGATGCCGTTGACCGAGCCGCCGAAAATCACCTTCAGGCCGTTCATTTCGTGTATGTCGTGTAGGCCTAGAATGCTCAGCGCGGCCAGCATGAGAATGCCGATTCCGGCGCCGAAATAGCCGCCGTACAAGCCGACGCACAACTGGAAAATCATGCCGCCGACCAGCCACCCGGTGGAGCGGTGCGCGGCGGCATCGGCGGTCTTGAGCATCCTTTGTATGGGTTCCTGCGCCATAAACAGCAGGGTGGCAAAAAGAATGAGAAACGGCACCATCCGATCGAATATTGCGGTTGGCGTGTAGCGCAGCAGGATGGCGCCGATCAAGCCGCCGGCCAGGC
>CAWJLI010000149.1:0-17158 GCA_963843095.1 Bryobacterales bacterium | reverse complement strand
CGAGAATCAGCAGATTCGCCGCATCGTAGGTGGAGTGCGAGGCGCCTTCGCCGTAGAACGGCGACAGCAGCTTGTCCATGTCCCCGGCGGTAGCGTACTTGAGGAAAATCAGATTGAGAATCATCTGCTCGTCGTCGGGCAGCGTTTTCGAGTCCGCGTTGATGAGCGGCGTCAGCGGAAGCTGGGACACTGCGTTGACCGGCACGATCCGGTACAGGTCGCCCACCTTCACGATGGTGTTGCCATTGACCCGCAGGATGATTTCCAGCAGCGGCATCAGCTCCACCGGCTTCACTTCGCCGTAGGTGTGAATGGTGACCGAGCCTCTCACTCGCGGATCGATCAGGATGTTGATCTTCAGCATCTTGGAGATCAGGTTGACCATCTCGATGAGGTTCACGTTGTCCATCGAGAGCAGGCCCTGGTCGGCCATCCTGGGCTCCTGGGTTGCCGGCGTGGTGGCCTTGGCGGGCGCAGCCTGCGACGGCTGTGCCGGTGCCGGCTGCGGCGGCTGTGGCTGCCGCTCCTGCATGATCTGCTCGATCGGCTTCGAGGGAGCCTGCGCCAGCAACGCCGGAATCATGGCGCCGGCGACCGCGAGCGAAAGCAAGAAATTGCGGCGCATGGTTATTTCCGCCCGCTCGCCGGACCCGCCTGCTGGAGCGCCCAGAAGGCCCGCTCCGCCGCGTCCAGCTCCGATTTCTTGGTCCGCCACCGGTAAACGCCGAAGGGTCCCGGCCGTTCAAAGCGGATGGCGTCGCCATCGTCGAAGGCCTTGGTGTTGTCCCACGCCTCGGGGCGTACGGGACCCACCGATTGGGCTTCCGCCCGCGTGACGCCGAAGGGGGTCTGGCGGTAGATCCATGTCTTGCCTTGCGCGTCGGTATGGCGGTAAAGGTTGGACTCCACCGCGACCGCGCCGGCCGGTATGGCGAGCGGCGCCGTCGCACCGGCCGGCTCGGCCGCCCGCAGCGCCATCATCGAAACCAAAAGTATCAGAAATGTTTTCATCGCGTTTCTCCCGGATCTACAAATTTCGCGCAGGCATTGGCAGGTAATGCCCGACCTTCACTGCACCGGCTCCCAGAGACAGGACGAACCGAACGGCGTGGGACTCATCACCTTGCGGTAGCCGTCCACCACGGATCCGACCGCCGATGTATCGCCGGGATTGCAGAGTTTGACGCCGAAGTGGGTCGTCTCGCCGGGCCCGGGCGCCACGGGCGGCGGCGGGGGCGGCGCCAACACGGGAACAGGCACTTCGGTCCGCACCGCGGCAGCCTGCGCGGCGGGGCTCATGTGATCTTCCAACTCGTCCACCGATTTGTGAATCACCTGGTCTCTCCACGCGAACTCGATCTCTCTTGTATTGACGCTGCGCAGCGTGAATTCGCCGATGGTCTCACCCGGACGCACGGCTTCGTTCGCGGACGCGGCCGTGGTGCTGAGGATGGCGATGGGGCCGCCGCCCAGATTCATGTATCCGTGATAGAACGGCAGCGGCGGTGACCGCGGCGGAGGAGGCGGCGGAGGAGGTGCCGGGATCGGAACGTTGGGATCGCGCGAACGGTCGAGCAGGTCCTTCTGCGCCACATCCTTGTAAGCGGCCGGCAGCACCGCCGGTGGGTTGGGCAGCGGCTGCAAGGGTAGTGTTGGCGGCGCGGCTACCGGACGGCCGAGGGTCGCGGCCTGGTGCGCCTTGGCGGCGCGCCACGCGCCCCGCAATTCGACAGTGGTCCACACCACGGCGCACGCCAGGGCTAAATCGAGGATGATCCAGAACTTGCGATTCACGCTCCCTGCCCCCCTTTCTTTTCGGGCAACAGCTTGCGCGCCACCAGCGCGCCCACCGTAAGATGAACCTGTATGTTCTTGTTCTTGTCGTTACCGCCGTTGATGCGGATCTCGTTGGTGGCCAGTATCTGCGGCTGATCGGCCAGCGCCGCCATCAGGTTCACCAGTTGATCGATGCCGCAGACGAAAGCCACCTCCACGCTGACTTCGCCGTAGTCGCCGCTCACCACCGATTCGCCCATGCGCTCCACGCCGCGCACCTCGATGCCGTTTGCCTTGGCGATGAACTGCACCAGTTCGAGCAGTTGGGCCTGCGCCTGGTTCTTGGTGTCGGCCTTGAGGATGCCCTTTTCGCGGGTGGCCAACTCCGCCTGCGCCTGCCGCAGCCGGGCTTCCTTTCCCGGAACGGAGGCCGCCTTGATGCGCATCGATCGCAGCCGGTTTTCGGCGATGGGAATGGCTTCGGCGGCGACCGTTCCCGTGTCCCAGCCGGCAAACAGGCCGAACCGCCAGGCCGCGGCGGGAATCAGGAGCGCCGCGCCCGCCACCAGCCACGCCCGCGAGCGGCGGTCCAGGCTCCCGATGGTCATGACTTCCCCCTGGTCGAGTGAATCTGGAACATCTCTCCGGCGCCCGAGGGCGCGTGCTGGTCCATATCCATTTGCGAATTCCGGAATAGCGGAGAAGAGTCGAGAATCTTCAGCAGCGGCGCGGCCTGCGGCGCCTCGCCGTTGATGCGCGCGGCGTCGCGGGTCAGCTCGATCGCGTTGGTCCATGCCGGCGGCTCTACCAGCCGGGTGAGCTCGTTGAGCGAGTCCAGATCGGCGCGGGTGCGTCCGCGATATTGGTCGAGCAGCGCGGTGCGGGCGCGCGTTCGTTCGGTCTCCCGGTCCAGCGCGGCGGCGTGCAAGGCGGCAGGCTGGACGCGCGCGATCTGGGCTTCGAGCATCTTGAGATACCGGCGATCTTCGAACTTCGGCCACGCGATCATGGTCGCAAGCGCGGCCAGCGCCAGCCCGGCAAGCACCGCGGTGGGAACGAACATGGCGCGCGAGCTCGAGCGACGGTACTCGCGCGGCAGCACGTTCGCCGCCGGCGCCAGCCGGGGACAGGCCCCTGCCAGCGCCGTGGCGTACGGCAGTGCGTTGCGGGATAAATCGTTCTCCACCGGATTGACGTTGGGCCGGGGCAGCAACGCCTCGAGCGTCGTGGGCTGGGTATCCGGCGGCAGCCGCAGCTCGGCCAGAGCCAGCGCCGCGGCGCGTTCGGGCGGCAGCTCGAACTCGGCGGAAAACACCGGCCGCGACGGGCTTTCGCCGTACACTTCCACCAGGCCCGTCGGCGTGCGGCCGAACCCCACGAAGCCTTCCCCGTCGCGATGGCCGTTCAGGCGGACGGCGGTGTGCACCGCGGCGGCGGAGAAAGTGAAACTGGAAACCGCAATGCCCGCCTCATTGAACAGCTCCATGTAATGTTCGATCGCGGCGCGCCGCGCAATGCCCAACAGCACGCCGCCGTTGGGCAGCGGAGACCAGCCCCAGACCACCTCGTCGTCGCCGTAGGGATGCAGCGTGTCGATTTGCAGCCGGATGGCGCTCTCCGTATCGCGGGCCGCCACGCCCGCGAGCGCCAGTTGGCGGACAATCACTTCGCGGCGCGGCAGCAACACGGTGGCGCTCAGGTGGCCGGCGCCGGCGGATTTCAAGAAGCGGCTGTATTCGCCTCCCCAGCCCGCGGCGGGACGCCCGTCGAATCCCTCGATGACCAGGCGCCCCAACACCCGGACGCCGGTCGGCCGCACCCGCGCCACCACCACCTCCAGGTCCGTGGCGCCGATGGCGATGCCTACGCCGGAGCCGAATTCGAGCAGCTTGCGCGCGTCTTTGGTAACTGCCGACAGCATCGCGGTCATTCGCTCCACGCCGTGTCGTACCAGCGCAAAATGTGAATCGGGGCGTCGTAGCCCGGCGGCATGTACTTAATCGTCGCCGCCAAGGTACGCCGCAGGTCGGAGAAGTGGCCGTCGTCCAGGCGCAAACGCGCCGTTGCCCGCATGGTGATGATGGAGTGGCCCCCCACCCGCAGCCTGCCGGCAGCCTCGCCCGCCATTCCCGCCACGTCGCCAAGCTGGTCCTGCAGAATGGGACCCGCGTTACGGCGCGCCACCACCGCGGCAATCGCGCCCGGTTCCATCCCCACGGCAGCCAGCACCGCCGGCGAGGCGGTGTTCACATCCACCAGTGAATTACGCCCGTAGACCGTGAGACAGTCCACCAGCCCCGGGCGGCGCGCCAGATGCATGCCGCCGGCCTCGCCTCGCTGCGGGCCGTACGTTCCATAAAACAGTTCGGGGGTTACGCCGGGCACGGACAACAATTCCTCAATCTCTTGTAAGGACGCGCCCGCGGGCTGAAAAGACGGTCCCTGCGCCAGTTGCTGTGCGGCGGGCGCGGTTCCGCGAGCCTGGTCGATCGCGTGCGCCAGCGCGTCCGCCCGGACCTCGTCCAACCCCAGCGCCATTCCCAGGCGGGTCAGATCTTCGAGCGTGGCCCGGTTGACGTTCAGTTTGGCCGTCTCGGGAATGAATTCCACCCGCACGTCGCCGCTCGCGAAATGGTAGGTCACCTGGGTGGCCCACTCGGGGATGGTGCGCGCGGCGGGGTTCTGGACGCCCCACAGAGCCTCGACCGCGGCGCGATCGATGCCCGCCGCCGCCAGGTAATAGCTGCGCAAACCGTCGAGCGCGGTGGACGTGCGTTCGGTCTCTCCATGAATCGTGGTCGCCAGCGAAAACCCGATCGCCGCCAGCGCGGCCGAAAGCCAGAGCACCGTCAGCAGCGCGCTGCCGCGGCGCCCGCGCCGGCTGCTCGTGGCACACGCACTCGTGCGTGCCGTGTCGAGACTCTTCTCGACATCTGTCCGGGCGCGGGGAACCGGGCGTCGGCACGAGTGCCGACGCGGCACGCACGAGTGCGTGCGCCACATCAGTGTTGATCCGTGACGCGGAATGTGTTCGCCGCTCATATCAATAGTCGTCATACTGGATATTCCACGAGCGGTGGATGCGGATCGGCGCCGTCACCGTGATGGGCTGCAGGTGGGAAGGGTCGGCTGCGAGCGGCGCCATTTCCACCCGAATCGCCGCCGGCCAGCCGGTGCCCGTCGCGCTGGCCGTCCATTGCGGCGGAAGCTGGGGTTGTCCAGGGCGGGTTGGCGGCGACACCAGATAGGAGAAGTGGCAAGAGGCCAGTTGGTCCGCCAGCACAAAAGACTTCGGACTGGCCACGGCGGGCGTGAAATGAACCATCCACCCGACCACGGGATCGGGGGTCATATCGGCGCACGCATCGCCGGCGCCAATTCGCGTGTAAGGCGTCTCGTTCACCACCAGCCGCACTCCCGCACCCTCCTCGCCCGGAATCACGAACATCTCGAGGATCTGCGCCGGGCCGCGCCAGCCTTGCTGCAACGAGAAGGTGGAAACCAGCCGCATCGCCTGCGGCTCGGCCTGAAAGAACACGAAGCGGGAAGCGGTCAGGTCCGGGCGTCCCATGCAGGGCGGCATCACCGGTACCAGTCCCTCCAATTCCTGCAACAAAACTCGCTGCGCGCCGGCCACGCGCCGGTCGGCGAGCAGCTTTTCGTCCGCCTTGTGCAACGTCCGCAAGGCCACGTCGAGCGAAAGCAGCATGGCCACTGAAAGCGCGCCCAGCAGCGTCACGGCGATCAGGACCTCGAGCAGCGTCATGCCGGCCTGCCGGCTTCGCAAGGCAGCCCGCCTCATGGCCCCTGCACCCTGCGGCGCAGACCCTCGATGGTAAAGGTCCGGCGCTGGTCCCCAGCCATCCACCATATCTCCAGCCGCACGTGGTCGAGCGCGATGGCGCCCGGCGCCGGCGCCGGCGGCTCCTCGAAGGATACGATCTGCGCCGCCCATCCGGCCGCTAACCCGCCGGTCAAGTCGGTATCGAAGGTCCCGCTCAGCGGCGCAGCGGGGTCCGCCAGGATGTCGTTCATCCGCAGGCGGCCCAATTGCACCACCCGGTCGTAGTCGCGCAGCCGCGCCGCATTGCGCGCCGCACCGGAAATGGCCCCCAGCAGCCCCACCACGGCGATCGACATGATGAGGGTGGCGACGATCATTTCGAGCAGCGTGAATCCGCGCGTGCGTCTCACTCTGTATTGACGGTTTCCACCCGTGGAAAGCCGGTCATGGTTTTTCCCAACTGACGATATCGGCATTGATTCCGTCGCCGCCGGGCCGGCCATCGGCGCCATAGCTGATAATGTCGGGCTCATTGCCGTGATCGCCGGGGGATTTGTAAACCCAATCGTGGTCCCAGGGATCTTTGGGAAGCTCTTGCGGGATATAGGGCCCGTTCCACCGGGGCGCCTCCGACGGCTTCACCCGCAGCGCGATCAGGCCCTGCCTGGTGGTGGGATACGTGCCGTTATCCAGTTTGTAGGTGCCCAGCGCGCCCATGAAATCCTGCATCTGCGCGTACGCGGACGCGGTTTTTGGGCGCTCGCCGATGCTCCAGATTCGCGGTAGGCCGGCGACGAAAAGAACCCCCAACAGCCCCACTGCGGCGATCGCCGTTTTCATATCGAGCAGCGTGAATCCGCGCGTGGGCCTCACTCTGTATTGACGGCTGTCACGCGCGGAAAGCCGGTCATGGGGTCCAGTTCCACCCTGCGCCGCCCGCCGTGACGGTTGGAATACTCAATGCCGATGGCCGGCGCCGTGCCGCCGGGGACGATCAGCATCTGGCGGCCCTCGCCCTCGGATTCGCCGCCCTCCGGCAGCACCTTGTCCATGGTGATGCCTTGCGGCACCTGAAATCTTCGCGCGAAGCCGTCGCTGCCGTCCGCGGAGATGGTTCCGTCGGTGAGCGAGATCGTCACCACTACCGGCTGTTCGCTGCGTTCGGCGTGCGTCACCGCCCCGTTCAGGAAACTGGCGATGGCGTCGCCGGTGGAGGCCAGCCGCACGCTATCCAGACCGGCCGAAACCGAGGGAATGGATACGCCCACCACAATCCCAATGACGGCCATCACCACCAGCATCTCGAGCAGCGTCACGCCTGCGGTAGGACAGACCATCACCCTTCGTGGTCTGTCATGTCTCAACAAGGCACGAAACATTGACAGACGACACAGCCCGATCGTCTGTCCCACCTCCACTCTACTGGCTTTTCCAACTGACGATATCGGCATTGATTCCATCGCCGCCAGGTTGGCCATCGGCGCCGTAGCTGATAATATCCGGTTCGTCGCCGTGGTCGCCGGGGAACTTGTAAACCCAATCGTGGCCCCACGGATCTTTCGGAATCTCCTGCGGCATATATGGCCCGTTCCACTGGGTCGCGTCCGCCGGCTTCACACGCAGCGCCGCCAGGCCCTGCTCGGTGGTGGGAAAATTCCCGTTATCCAGCTTGTAGGTGCCCAGCGCGCCCATGAAACCTTGGATCTGCGCGCGCGCGGCCGTGATCTTGGCCTTGTCCACGTTGCTCCAGAGCCGCGGCCCGACCAGGGCCACGAACAGTCCGATGATCGTCACCACTACCAGCATTTCGATCAGGGTGACGCCGGCCTCGCCCCGCTTTCGCCTCTTCGCCGTCTGCTTCATTTCACACCGCCACATCGTTGATGCTCGTTATCGCGAGCAGCATACTCAGGACCAAACCCCCGACCACTATGCCCATCACCAGAATCACCACTGGCTCGAAAATGCTGGTGAAGCGCCGGATGGCTGCCCGAGTCTCATTTTCGTAGATCTCGGCCATGCGGGCAAACATCTGATCCAGCCGGCCGGTCTCCTCGCCCACCGTGAGCAGGTGGGCGGCCAGCGGCGGGAACACGCCCGCCTTGCGCGTGGGCCCCGCGATGCCCTCGCCGCGCTTCACTCCGTTGGCCACCCCGACCAGCGAATTCGCGATCATCCGGTTGTTCAGCGTGGCCGCGCCGATCCCGATCGACTGCACCAGGGGAACCGAGTTTTCGAGCAGCGTGGCCATGGCCCGTGCGAACCGCGCCGTCTCCGCCTTGAGCAACGCTACGCCCAGCAGCGGCACTTTCAGCCGCGCGCCGTCCCACCACAGCCGGCCAGCCGCCGTGCGCGTGTAAATGCGCCACAGGATGGCGATGGCCGCGAGGCCCCCCAGCACGAACCAGCCGTAGGTCTTGACCAGGTCGCTGGCTTCCAGCATGATCCGCGTGGGCGCCGGCATTTTCATGTGCCCGTCGGCGAAAATCACCGCGAAGCGCGGCACCACGAAGCTGAGCAGAATGAAAACCGAGGCCGCGGCCACCGTCGCCAGCAGGGCCGGATAGATCATCGCCGAGACGATGAAGCTGCGCAGCTCGTCGCGCGAGCGTTCGAACTCGGCCAGCCTGGCAAAGATGACGGCCAAGGCGCCGGAGGCCTCGCCCGCCCGCACCATGTTGATGTAAAGATCGGAGAAGTACTCGCCGTGCGACGCCAGGCTGTCGGCCAGCGTACGGCCACCCTTCAGCACGCGCAGCACGTCCAGCACGATAAAGCGGAACTGCGCCCGGTCGGTCAGCTCGGCGGTTATCGAAAGCGCGCGATCGAGCGGCACGCCCGCGTTCAGCAGCGTGGACAGTTCCTGGGTGAAGAAGAGCACGTCGCTTCGCCGGCGGCCGCCGAAGCTCGGCAGCTTGATTTCGAGCGACGCGCTTTTGGGCGTCGCGCCCACATAAACCGGCGTCAGCCCCTGCTTGCGCAGCTCGCGCGCAATCACCTTCTCGTCGTTGCCGGACAGGCTCCCGGTGCGGATCTTCCCATCCGAGGCCACCGCGCGGAAAAAGAATGTGGCTGCCATCAGCTCGCTTCCGGCTCCATACAGGTAGGACAGACCATCGCCTTTCGTGGTCTGTCATTGTTCGCCGGGAGGGAAATCCTGACAGACGACAAGAACCGATCGTCTGTCCTACCTTTGCCTCGCGATTGATCTTCGGTACGCACTAGAACTCCTGCGTCACGCGCATCACTTCGTCGACGGTGGTGACGCCGTCCCGCACTTTTTGCCAGCCATCCTCGCGCAGGTTGCGCATTCCGCTGCGCCGCGCCGCCTCGGTAAGCCTGCGTAGCGTCGGCGTTGTCCATGATCAGCCGCCGGATCTCTTCGTTGAGCTGCATCATCTCGAAGATGCCGACGCGCGAAACGTAGCCGCTGCCGTTGCAGACCGCGCAGCCGGCTCCGCGGTAGCTCCTGACGCGCGTGCCATCCGGCGCCACCGCTTCGCCCGCCGGCCGCTTGCAATCCTGGCAGATGACGCGCACCAGCCGCTGCGCCAGCACGGCCACCAGCGAGGAAGTCAGCAGGTAGCTCTCGACCCCCATATCGGCGAGGCGCGTAACGGCGCTCGGCGCGTCGTTGGTGTGCAGCGTGGAAAACACCAGGTGGCCGGTCAGCGCGGCGCGGATGGCGATGTCGGCGGTCTCGCGGTCGCGGATTTCGCCCACCATGATCACATCCGGATCCTGCCGCACAATATGCCGCAGCCCGGCGGCGAACGTCAGCCCGATCTGCGGATTCACGTGGATCTGGTTGATCCCGTCCATCTGGTATTCCACCGGGTCTTCAATGGTGATGATCTTTTTGTCGGGAAGGTTGATACGCTTCAGCGCCGAATAGAGCGTGGTCGATTTCCCGCTGCCGGTCGGCCCGGTGACCAGGAAGATGCCGTGGGGCAGACTGGTGAAGTGCTCCATCTGCTGCAGCATGCGATCGTCGAAGCCCAGCCGGCGCAGGTCGAAAAAATCGCCCGCCGAGCGGTCCAGCAGGCGCATCACCACACTTTCGCCATACAGCGTCGGCAGGGTGGAAACGCGCAGGTCCACCTCGCGCCCCAGAATCTTGATTTTGATGCGGCCGTCCTGCGGCAGCCGGCGCTCGGCGATATTCAGCTTGGCCATCAGCTTCAGGCGGGAAATGATGGCGGCCTTCAACTCGCGCGGCGGGGTTTCCTGGCTGGACAGCACGCCATCGACGCGGAAGCGCACGCGGAATTCCTTCTCGAACGGTTCGATGTGGATGTCGCTCGACCTTTTCTCGAGCGCGTCGGCGATCATGGCGTTCACCAGGCGGATCACCGGCGCTTCGCTGGCCATGTCGCGCAGGTGTTCGAGATCGGCCAGCGCCTCCTCGTCTTCGCCGCCGCCGGACAGCACCTGGCGCTCGCCGTCGGCGTAATGCTTGTCCACCGCGTCGAGGATTTCCTGCTCGGCCGCCAGCGCCGTCTGGATCTCCAGGCCGGAGAACGCGCCGATCGCCGCCGCGGTTTCGAAGTCCATCGGGTCGGCCATGGCGACCGTCAGCACGGAACCGTTCAGCGCCACCGGAAACGCGCGCGATTGCCGCAGGAAACGGTACGACAGCCCTTCGATTTCCGGCGCCGTTGGCGGCGGCCCGTCAATCGTCACCAGCGGCACGTCCAGCTGCTCGCTCAGCGCCGCCAGCACGTCGCGCTGCGCCACCAGCCCCATGTCGACCAGGATTTTGCCCAGCTTGTCGCCGCGCTCGCGTTGCAGTTCGAGCGCGCGCTCCAGTTCCTCGGCTTCGATTTTCCGGCGCTCCACCAGCATCTCGCCCAGCCGCTGAAAGCGCAGCACACCCGCGGGAGGGGCTGCGTTCTGCGGCTGCGGTGAGAATTGCTCGGGAGTCACTGATTGCTCACCGTGGCTTCGATCTGGGCGCCGCTCAGAATCGCGCGGCGCGTGCCCTTCACCACCATCTGGCCGGGCAGGCCGGTGGTGTCTTCGTAAGGCAAATAGAGGAACTTCACCGCAACCAGGATCTGCTGGTCGTCCGGCACCGCCGTCAGTTCCCTGGCGGCCGATTGCAGCATGGTGTCCATCAGCCGTTCCACGGCCGGCAGGCGGGCCAGCTTCCGCTGCCGTACCTGCGCCTTCTCCTGCTCGCTGATGTTGGGCCGGAACGGGCTCAGGTTGGGCGTCAGGATGGGGCTCAACTCGGTGGTGAACACGGCGCCGTAACCATCCAGGTAAATGCCGCGCGTGTTGCCCAGCACATCGATGGGGTCCGTCACCGCGAACATCCGGAAATCGCGGTCGAAGCCGCGCGCCAGCGTCGCCAGCGAGGCCAGCGAAACGCGCGCCGGGGGCGTCTGCAGCGTGGCCGGAACCGGGCGCGCCACCTGCGCCGAAAGCGGGGCCAGCGCCAGCAATATGGCCAGCACGGGTCTCATTTCGCCTCCCCGGCGGGCTGCCGCGGCGGCCCGTATTCGGCCGCCGTCATGTAGAGGGCGTGCTGGCGCCGGTTGTCGACCTCCAGCGCCGCCTCCACCATCAGCAGCCTCTGCCGTTCGGCAGCCACTTCAGCCACCAACTGCCGTGTGCGCTCGGCCACGGCGCGGTCGGCCGCCTGGTCGATGCGGGCCTGGATGGCGGCATCGGGAACCGCCGGCGCCGTCCGCCCGGTCTGCTGCACCGCCGGCCCTTGCACCGTACGCACAATTTGAACCGGCGCCGGCCGCGCCAGTGCGAACACCACCAGCGCCGCCGAAACGAGCGCCGCCGAGCCGAAGCCCAACCGCGCCGGCGTGTTCCAGAACGCGCTCCACCAGCGCCGCCAGGCCGAAGGCTCGAAGACGGGATCGGAAACAAAAGCGATCCGCCGCGGAATTTCTTCCTCCCGCAAACTCAGGAGCGTGGTCCCGGTCAGCCGCAGCCGGCTCAGTTCTTCCCGGCAGGCGCGGCAGGCGGTGACGTGCGCTTCCACCTGCTTGCGCTCCGCACCGCCCAGCTCCTCGAAAAAATAGTCCTTCAAATCGAATGGCGAGCAACTCATGACACACCTCGTGCCTCAATCGGAGCCAGCTCGATCTTCAGCAGTTCCAGCGCCGTATACAGGCGGCTTTTGATGGTGGAAACCGGGCAGGAGAGAATCTCGGCCATTTCCTCGAACTTGAACCCCTGGTAAATCTTCAGCGTCACGGCCTCGCGCTGTTCGGGCGTTAGCCGCTCCAGCGCGCTGGCCACCGCCAGGCTCAATTCGATGGGAAAAACCGAGTTGCCTCCCACCGCGATTCCGGTCTCCGTCGCCGCCGGCGGCAAATCCGCCACATCGCTCTCCGGCCTTCGCTTGCGAAACATGGAATAGGCCTCGTTATGGGCGATGCGATACAGCCACGGCGCGAAACGCGCCGCGTCATCCAGCTTGCGAAGATTCTGATACGCCTTCAGAAACACGTCCTGCGTCAAATCCAAAGCGTCTTCGCGATTGGCGGTCAGCCGCAGGAGATAGTTGTAGACACGTTTCTCCCACCGGGACACAAGGAGGTTGAACGCCTCCACGTTGCCCCGGGCAGCCTGGCGAATCAGATCGCCATCCTCGACCGCCCGAAAGATCAAGCCTTGGCTCCTGGTGTGTAGACGTGCGGGGTCCGGCAAAAGTCGGACTCGCTACTTCTTGAGTGTAGCGGGATTTGGCCGCGCGCATGGGCTGTCACGCCTGAGCGAAACCGCGCTGCCGCCGCGTGCGTGATACCATGTAAGTTTCCACCAAGCTGAGGTTTTCGTGGCTAGAATCACCCGTAAAGAGTTAAAAAGCGACAAGTTCGCCCTCGAAGTCGGACAGACGGTAAGCTTCTTCGAAGGGCACCGGCAAGAGATCCTCCGTTACGGCGCGGTTGCGCTAGGTGTGGCCGCCCTGATCGTCGGCTGGCTGGTATACCAGAAACACCAGCGGGCCGGACGCGAGGAGGCGCTGGCTGGCGCCATCCTGGTGCAGGAAGCGCCCATCGGCGCCGCGCCCAATTCCGGCGGCCTGAACTTCCCCAATCAGGCGGCCAAGGACGAGGCTACCACCAAGGCCTTTTCCAACCTGGCGGCCAAGTACGCGGGAACCACCGAAGGTGAAGTCGCCCAGTATTACCTGGGCGCCATCGCGGCCGACGGGTCGAAGATGGCCGAGGCGGAAAAGCACTTTCAGGACGTGGCGCAGCACGGCAACGCTAATTTCGCGTCTCTGGCCAAGCTTTCGCTCGCTCAGATTTGCTATGCCGATGGCCGCGAGGCGCAGGGCGAAGCCATCCTGCGCAATCTGATCGAACACCCCACCACGCTGGTATCGAAGGAACAGGCAACCATTACCTTGGCGCGTTATCTGATCATCAAGCGGCCGGCCGAGGCGCGCAAGCTGCTCGATCCGCTGAAAGTCGTCGGCGGCCCGGTGGGACAATTGGTGCTGTCCCTGTACGGCCAACTGCCGCCGCAGTAGGTGGCCGCCGGATGCTCGAGCGTCTGCGGTTCCCGGTCGCTCAAAGCCGGGGCCGGCAATATCCCGAACCGGCCCACCCCTATCGCAACCCTTTCCAGCGCGACCGCGACCGCATTGTTCACTCGCGCGCGTTCCGCCGCCTGGAAGCCAAGATGCAGGTGTTCGCGCCCGGCATCTCCGATCATTTTCGCAACCGGCTGACGCACACCTTCGAGGTGTCCCAGATCGCGCGCACCGCGGCCAGGGTCCTCGGGCTGGACGAAGATCTCACCGAAGCGCTGGCGCTGGCGCACGATATCGGTCATCCGCCCTTCGCCCACGCCGGCGAGCAGGAACTCAACCGCCAGATGCAGCGCTATGGCGACCGCTTCGATCACAACCTGCACGCGCTGCGCATCGTGGAGAACTTCGAACAGCGCTACGCCCGTTTTCCAGGCCTCAACCTGACCTTTGAAGTGCGCGAGGGGATGGTCAAGCACTCGCGCGATTTCGGCCCCGGCGAGCGGCCCGAACTGGACGCCTACCTGCCTGGGCTGCGGCCTTTGCTGGAAGCCCAATTGATCGACCTGGCCGACGAAATCGCTTACAACGCCGCCGATCTCGATGACGCGTTCTCGGCCGGCATGATCACGGCGGAGGAGATCGCCGGACGCGTGCCCCAATATGGCGCGATTCTGGAAACCGTGAACACGCAGTTCTCCGGCGCCAGCGTGCGCGAGCAGTTCCACGAAGCGCTGCGCCAGTTGATCGACGCTCTGGTTTCCGGCCTGGTGGAAGGCTCCGCGGCCAACGCCGAGCGCGCCGCGGTGGCTGACGCGGAGGCCGTTCGCCACGTGCCCTATCGCGTGGCGGCGTTCACCGAGGGAACCGCCGACGCCAGCCGCGCTCTCAAGCAGTTCCTCTTCGTCAGGGTCTACGCCGCGCCGGAGCTGGCCGAAGACCGGCGCCGCTCCGTCTCCATGATCGCGGAATTGTTCGGCTTCTTCGTCGACGATCCGCGCCGGCTGCCCGACCCCTACGCCCGTCTGGCCGAAACCGATCCGCCCCATCGTGTAGTCTGCGACTATATCGCCGGCATGACCGACGCCTTCTGCCGCCGCACCTACGAGCAGGCTTTCGGCCCGGCGCCGGGCGCCTGAGAAGATTGTGGGGCAGCTTGGCAAGCTGCGGTGGTTGGCAACCACCGCGCAGGATGCCATCCTGCCCCACATCGCGGCTAGCCGCTCCGGCGGCAACTACAATAAAAGCTGAATGAAGCTCCCGGCGACGTTGCGCGCCCTCGGTTACCGGAATTACCGGCTCTTTTTCGGCGGACAACTGATTTCCGTCATCGGCACCTGGATGCAGAACATCGCGCAGGCGTGGCTGGTGTACCGCCTCACCGGCTCCTCGGTGCTGCTGGGCGCGGTGAGCTTCGCCGGCCAGGTCCCGATCTTTTTTCTGGCTCCGCTGGGAGGCATCGTGGCCGACCGCCGCAGCCGGCGGCAGATCGTGATCGGCACGCAAACCGCTTCCATGCTGCTGGCTTTCGCGCTCGCCGGCCTCACGCTCACCAAAACAGTACACGTCTGGCATGTTTTCGTGCTGGCGTCGTTGCTGGGCATGGTGAACGCGTTCGACATACCGGCGCGCCAGTCGTTTCAAGTGGAGATGGTGGGCAAGGCCGACCTGATGAACGCCATCGCGCTCAATTCCTCCATGTTCAACGCTTCGCGCGTGATTGGCCCGGCCATCGCCGGAATCCTGGTGGCGGCCATCGGCGAAGGCTGGTGCTTTTTCGCCAATGCCGTGAGCTATATCGCGGTCATCACCGGCTTGTTGTTGATGAACGTGGAGGAGCGCGAGCGCGGCGCGCCGGGCATTTCCCCGTGGGCCAGCCTGGTGGAGGGATTTGGCTTCGTGGCCCGCAACATGCCGGTGCGCGCCATCCTGACGCTGCTGGGCGTGGTCAGCCTCACCGGGATGCCATACACGGTGCTGATGCCGATCTTCGCCGACCGCATTCTGCACGGCGGGCCGCGCGCGATGGGCTGGCTGATGGGCTGTGCCGGAATGGGCGCGTTGGGCGGTGCGCTCCGGCTGGCCAGCCGCACCGAGCTGAAAGGGCTGACTCGATGGCTGCCGGTGGCTTCGTTTGCCTTCGGCGTCACGCTGATCGGCTTTGCCTGGTCGCGGGCGTTCTGGCTGTCCGCCTGCATCCTGGTGCCGGTGGGGTACAGCATGATGATCGAAATGGCTTCGTCCAACACGCTGCTGCAAAGCATGGTGCCCGACGAGCTGCGCGGCCGCGTGATGTCGGTCTATTCGATGGTGTTCATGGGGATGGCGCCGTTCGGCGCGCTGCTGGCCGGTGTGGCGGCCGGCCGCGTCGGCGCACCCTGGACGGTCACCGGCAGCGGCATCGTCTGCATGACCGTGGCGGCCGTGTACTGGACCCAACTGGGGCGCATTCGCGGGCCCGCGCGCCGGTTGATCGCGGCGCAACGGGCGGCTACCATGGACCCGCCGGTGGAGGAAACGCGCGGGCGCGGGTAAGGCGCCGGTCTCTACCTGCTTCGGCATTCCGCCGGCGCAGGTAGGACAGACGATCGGTTTTTGTCGTCTGTCACGCTGCGCCAGTACACGATACCTCGACAGGGTCCAAAAAACGCCCCGAAGTTCCGGGAATCCCGAAAGCTCACCGGCGGCAAGACCAAGACCGCCGGCGCTACCGGAGGTTTTCATGGAATTTCGCGGGCCGGCGGCCCATTCCGACAGACGACAGGAACCGATCGTCTGTCCTACCTCTGACGTGGAGACTGCATTCGCGGGCGTGGGCCACAAAGGAAGGCACAAAAACCAAAAGGCCGATGCACCTTTCGGATGCACCGGCCTTTTTGAGAAGTGTGCCTGTTCGAGAACTACGAACGGCGCCGCTTGCGCGCCAGAGCAGCGAGCCCCATGAGCAAGCCACCCGCCATCGCCATGGTTGCCGGCTCGGGAGCAAGCGTCGAGCCCGCGAATCCCTGGACGGTCGTTATGCCGTTATTGGTGTTCTGCGCAACGATCGGAGTCGGCGTGTAAATTTGGAAGTACGTGGTATTGAAGGTGGTGGGGCCAATCGCACCGCTCGCGCCCGGTCCGACTTGCGCAGGAGTCCAGACAATCTGAATCGTGCTGCTATCGTTGTAAACCGTGCCGCCGGCGGCGGACGTCCCGATGAATTCTCCGACCCCGCCATCCGTGTCATCGGTTACGTACACGTCGAACGTGAAAGGGGCAAATGTTGCGCCGGCTGAACCGGGAATCGTGTTGGTGCAACTGGTGCAGGTCAGGTTGAACTCGCCGTAGTTGATGTTGGTCGGCGTGCCGATGAGGGTCTCGGGGATTCCGGACCACACCAGGGTTGCGCTGCCACCGCCAAATCCGGTCCCAGTCAGGGTCAGATTCGTTGTGCCGTTAAACCCAATCAGCGTAGAGGCCGTGTCATAGTTGATCGAGCTTGCGTTCGCGCTCAAGGCAAAAATGAACACCACCGCCGCGATCAAGGCAAATTGAAGAAGACGTCCGAGTTTCATTTTTTTATCTATCCTCCGTTTTCGGGAGCCCCGCTTCGCCGTCCCGGTCGGCCGGTCCCTGGGCCAATATTTTTGGGTCCTTAATGATCGTACTGGCAAGAGGAAGGAAATTCAACTGGGATTTTTAAGTTTTTTTAGGGGCGCGGTACCATTTAGCCGTCTAAAGTACTGGTACTATTGTGCCGCGAGAGTCGTCAAGATTGCCGTAAGCCATCAATAATTGTGTAACTTAGCCGAGCATCCGTGACGTTTCGCACGTACCTTCCAGTCCCCCAAAAAGAGGTGATTTTTGCCGCCTTGCAGCGCCGAATTTCCTTGGGCCCACCTCCGGCAGGCGAGGAGAACGCTATCCCAACCCGTCTTTTCCCAACTTGTCGCACTCGAATTCTACAGGAACCCGGCGAAGAGAGACCCACACCGCGCCGCGGCGGCTATCGCGCGTCGCGATTTGGGATGCAGACATCTGGAACTTGTGGAGCGTTCCGCCGTATAGTGAGGGCAGCATAGCAATACGACATGTTTATGTTTCATGTACTTCGT
>CAWJLI010000148.1:0-21903 GCA_963843095.1 Bryobacterales bacterium | reverse complement strand
CTGAGCCAGTCGCCAGTGCGGTTACGGCGACAAGAACGAAGGATTCCACGCCGATCACGTAAATTTGATCCACCAGCAGTCTAAAATAGAAAGGCGGTTTGAAGAGCTTCGACGAAGATTTGCTGGCAAAGCATTCCGAATCCACCGGCAAAATGCAGGAGTCCCAACGTTTTTTGCCCCAGGTTCGAATGGCTACGGAACGGAAATAATTCGATGGTTTAAGCGCGATCTCTGACACGTTTTTACAAGCTAGGCTCTGTCTGGCAAATAAACAAGAGTCTTATTTGACTCGGAGAGAAGCGACGAATTGCGTGAAATCATGCTCTTCTAAATTAAATTTGTCGGGGCGAGCCATGTAAACGAAATCGTAGTCGCAATGGGCACGCTTCATGACGATGGTTCGTGGCCATGCGCTTGCCCTGAAGGTCTCCGCTGAGTCGTCCTTCAATAGTCGTTTGGAGGGCTGGTGAGTTGCCAGCCAGGACGAGCGGTTCTTCCTGACGCATCGTGACATCAGAAATCCCCAGCAACAACAAATTCGTGAGGGTTCTCAAGTCTTCTTCTTGGTTTTCGGGCTCGTTTCGGCAAGCGGAATCGAGTGAAATAATTGCGGCGGTCTTCTTGGATTGGTAGGCAACATCGGGGATATCGGTGCTTTCGACTCCATGGGGTTTGCCGTTGAGGAAGCACTCGAGCTTGATCCAGTCGGGGTTGGCCTTTTGAAGATCCATGACTCCGTAGACTTCGGATTTTTGATCGACGGGCTTCACATTACCACCAAAACCGCGCAGCCTGATCCGAGCGTGGAGAGTCCAATGCTGAGTAAAACGAGGCTTAAAACCGCAAATTTTTTCTCAAAAGCTTGAAGAGCCAATGGGCCGCCTTCTTGACTAGATTTTGGCAGAACTCGCGAACATTTTGACTCAATGTCGCGATTTCTGACGCCTAGCTATTTTTTTCTCGGCTTCAATTTGCCAAGGGTAGTTTTCCGCTCAGTTAGAAATTACCTATAGGAATCGAAACTTCAATCGCTATTCGGCGTCAGCAGGTCTTTCATGCGCGAGTTCAATAAGCGTGTGTCCGGGATGGCATTGCGCTTGCTTTGGTATTCTGCGTTGGAAGGCCAAGATGGCCGAAGTTTAACGAAAGCTTAAAGAAAGTTGAAATGCGACCTCAGAAGCTGCCATGGATGGGAGCTAGTCCAAAGCGCCAACGTACGTGCCTCGTGTTGAGCCACTTTTTGCTCCACTTATCGCACCATCTTTTGCAGACGAGTGTCGCCTTGTGCTTTTGCGTCACTGGTGTTCTTAGCCGCTTCGCCCAATTCTAATGAGTTCATCGCATTTCAATCTTTTAAAAGCCATAGCCGAATCTCGCTTCGGATCGACCCTCAGGTGCCCGTCGAGTGGCATGAGACCGCGAAAGGCTTTACGGCTTTTTTCAAAGGCATGACGCTCGTCGATTTTGGCGCTCCTTTTGGTACCCGCACGGACGAAGAGCGTTGGGCGTCTTCGTTTTCGGAGTTCGAAAATCCGTTGAACCATCAAGGGATCACGTCGATCCGGTTTCGCGAGACTTCGGAGGGGGTAAGAATCGAAGGGACTTGGAAGTTCGCGACCGGACCCAATGCCCCCGCCGAGCCGCGGATGAAGAGCTTTAGCTATCGCGAGAGCGATCCTCAAAGCGCTGGTCGTTTTATCGCTGATTTTTGGACCCAGGCGGGACCGACGCTGGCTGAGATCCAGGCGCGCGCGCTTGAGAACAGAAAAAGCTCGTTCTCAACGAGCTCACGAGGAGATAGAGCGCCGGGCGCAGCGCCGGATCGCCTCACTTAACGCGAAGGAAGAACTCAACGACTTGACCCATTTTTGCCGGCAGCCGCTGGCGGACGGGCGAGATATCTTTCTGCCATTTTTGCCGGTCATGAAAAAATCGACTTTGTCAAATTCTTGCCGACCACCGCGCCTGATCAGCGCTATAATACTTCCGGCCGGAAGGCCCGGAAGCCAAGGAGCAGGACGCGCATACGTCCGTTTGGCTCTCGATCTTTATCAAAAAGAGAAGTGGGCGCTGGCGATCCGAACACTCGACTTCCTGGATGCGGAATATCCGACCTCCGAATATCAAGGTGAGATGGATTTTTGAGGGCCAATGCCTTGATGAAGCTGGGAATGCAGGCCGAAGGCGAGCGGCCCTTGGAGCAAGTCAGGTCTGGATTCGCGCAGGAATGCCTCCGGCCCTATGCATGCGGCGCTTTATCTGTCGGGAAGGATCTTGAAAAAAATTCTCCCCTTGAGACTGAAGAGACTTTTTCCTGGCTGATTCAAAATTATCCCGGTCATCCCCTGAGCTGGCTTTTTCACCTCGCCGTGGCCGAAGCGCCTTATGATATCGAGCAGACCGAGCGAGCCACGAAGCGAATATCAATCGGTTGTCGAAAAAGGCCCCGGGCTCCGTCGCTTTTCCGGCCCAGCTCGCCCAGACCCCGCCGGCCATTAATATCGGGCTTTTGCGGCCTTTCGGGTTGGGGATTTCTATCTTGAAGCGCGGCCAGTACGATCAAGCATTAGGCGCTTACGTGGGCGCGATGCGATAGTTTCCGAAAGCAGTCGACTGACGATCCGGCCTTTCAGCTGAACCGGGCCGAAACCTTGACAGGCCTTCGAACGTATGAAGAAGCCCGGACGGCCTACCCGAATTACCTGGAAGGAATTCCAGCCTATCCCGAAGGATGGAGCGCCACCCTTCGTCTAGGCGAGATCGACGCGCGCGAGGAAAGCCCGGCCGATCAACGGACCAGGCGCGAACCTGGTATTATGAAACGATCAATCGTTTCCTTTCAGTCCGGGCGGCACGATCGCCCGAATTAGGCTGCTTCCCTGCGATGATCATGGAGGGTTCACCGCAGACGGCGGCGGACCGCTTCTTCTCGGGTGAGGCGAAGGCCTTCTCGAATTCGCCGGCTCGATATCGCGGCGTTGCAGGCATTCGTGCTTCTCCAAGCTACTCCGATTTTCGAATTCAAACGCCGGATTCGTTCTTTGATCGGCTTTCGGGACGGGATGAGGCAAGCCCTTGCTCGCAATTCTTGAGGAGCGATCGACACGTTCAGTTCGAGCGCCGTTCAAAAGGAGCTAAGGACGGCCGAAGGGGTCTTGTTTCGACGAATGGTTTTGGACAAGCTTCATTCTGAAAAAGTGGCCGAAAAAGTGGCTAAAAAAGACGAAGATCAGTATGCGGCGCTTGAAGTTTTATGAGGCACCGTCAGGCTGATCTCGCCGAAGACAGCAAGGGAGGGGATCCCGACTACCTTTTGGAGCTTTCGCATGCGGCGTCCGACTTGGGTTTGGGCGGATTGGCGGAGCAGTTCGCCGAAAAGTACCGAGAATTTGTCGGGCCAGGGCCGCGCGCTCGCCCAAGTCAAGTAAATAGCGGAAGTGGACCCAGTGGACCGATTGGAATTGACGAAAAACTGAAGATTTTCCGCACGCAAGTTTGCGGAAGCCAAAGCGCTTTGGGTTCACGGTCAAGACGATGCGGAGGCCCTAAAGGCGCATTACGGCGAAATTCGCAGAAAACTTGATCAAGTCGTGACCGAGTCCCGGTATGCGCTCGAAAAAGAAGTCATTTTAGGCCTTATCGAGCAAAAGCTTAAGAGACCGATGACCGCGGCCCTTGGGCATGTCGCCGAAGCCGACTTCTTGCCGCGGGCAGAACGCCTGAACCGACTTGCTTCCCGAATTCGGGGTTGGCTTGCCGCGCTTGAGGCGGAAACGGACGATCTACAAGTCGCTCTGGGAGATGTATCGAAAGCTTGGAAACGGGCCCGCCAGCCCAAGTTCAAACGAGCCCGGCTTAAAGTTCGAGTCGCCGATTCTATGCTACCAGTTCCGTACTGGGGCAGTTCCTGCTCGTTCCGAGCTTGGAGCAAATTCTGCTTTCCGAGGGAATGATTCTGGACCGCAAGGCCCGCTGGCGGGCGGCCGCGGTGGTTTATGCGAAAGCCGTTGATAAGGGGCTCGGCGGAAATCAAGCGATGTACGGGCTTGGCGCGCGCGCTGCTTCAGCAGGGCGGCAACCGAAGAACCACGAGAGGGCTTTCAGTCGTTCTTGGAAAAGATTGCAGGAAGCTAAGCCCGCGGATTTTGGGAACCCGACCTTGAGGGTAAAGACCATTGGATTTCAACGTGGAAAGCCAAGTCGGCGGACAAATAGTTCGTGTTTCCGAAAGAGCCAAGGAGGGCTCGTAAGAATGAGTGAGATCATTACTGCGGATCGTCGGATGAGAGAGTTGATTCAGTTAGCCAAGACCGTTGCCCAAAGCAAGGCAACCGTGCTGATTCAAGGGGAGAGCGGTACGGGTAAGGAGCTGATGGCTTCCTCGTGCATGTGAACAGCTCGCGCGCAAGCCGCCCTTTCGTCGCCATTAACTGCGCCGCGATTCCCGAAACCTGCTCGAGTCCGAGCTTTTTGGCTACGAACGGGGCGCGTTCACCGGAGCGGTAACCAGCAAGGCCGGAAATTCGAATTCGCCAACGGAGGCACGTTGCTTCTTGATGAAATTTCGGAAATGGATATCCGCCTTCAGGCAAAGCTTTTACGCGTGATTCAGCAGGGAGAAGTGGATCGTATCGGCGGCCGTCGTCCGATCCCGGTCGATGTCCGCATTATCGCGACCAGTAATCGGAATTTGAGTGATTGCGTGCGGGGCGGCAGCATTCAGAGAAGATCTGTTTTACCGCTTGAACGTCGTCAATCTCACGGTGCCGCCGCTTCGTGACCGCGTAGGGGATGTGCGGCTGCTTTCTCGAGTACTTCATCGGCGTTTATGCCGAGCGGAACTCGCGCGATCTTGCAGTTCTTGCTCCCGATGCTTTGGCGTCTCTTGGATTCGCATCAGTTTGGCCCGGGCAATGTGCGTGAGCTCGAGAACGTAATCGAGCGCGCAGCGATCACCGCGCAAAACGGCGTCGTCTCGGTTCGTGGATATCCATATTGAGCGCCGCTTGAGTACTTTGAGTGATGCGGGGCGATCCTTAATGGCCGGAGTCTTGGCGCCGAAGCCGGCGGCGGGCGAGGGTGCATGAGCGCGAAGATGCCCTGGGCTCCGGGACTGCCGCTCAACGATATCGAGCAGAAAGTGATTATTGAAGCGCTCGAGTACCATAAGGGCAACCGTACGCCTGCCGCACGGCCCGCGCTTTGGGAATTTCGATCCCGCACGCTTCGAAACAAACTTGCCGATTATCGGAAGCTACGGGATTCACGCCTAAGGGCAGGGCTTGTCTCGGCATGAAGTGCCGCCCGATTGCTAGGCAGACTCTGCCGGATTTTCGGGCAGCTCGGGTGGCGTGAAAGATGTGGGCAAAACGTAACCGCCCGAAAACGGGACTAAACAGGGCGAAAATGCCCAGCAGCAAGTGCGGCACGTGAAATCCGTAATGCATAGTCGTGGCTCTCATTAAGACTAAGAAGGTCGGATATGGCTGGAAGCGGTTTTGATCCAACAATTGGCGCGCTGAATACTTCGCTGAATCTGCGTCTGCTCAATCAGAACGTGGTTTCCGGCAATATCGCGAATGCGGATACCCCGGGATATAAAGCGAAAACCGTCGAGTTCGAGAGTGCGCTCCGCGATGCGCTCGGGGTGAACGGCGAGCTCCCGATGCAGGCGAGCCGACTCCGCGCCATATCGTTCACCGAGATACGGACTCTGTCGATCCCGAAATCTACGACGATCCGAACGGCGTCGAATCGCTTGACGGCAACACGGTCGAGCCGCGCTTCGCGAAATGGCGAAACTCGCCGAGAACCAGCTTTTGTACGATTCGTCGGCCGAAATGCTGAAGCGTAAGCTCGGCATGCTCAAATACGCCATCACCGAAGGGTGGAGGTAATCGCTAATGGATTTCTTTTCAAGTCGATGCGCGTTAAGCGCGTCCGGGCTGGATGCCCAGACCAAGCGGATGAATCGAGGATTTCGAGCAATCTCGCCGATCCCGAGAGCACGGGCTACAAGCAAAAAGGACGCCGTCTTCGCCGCCGAAACCGATCGCGAATCTTTGGGGAAATCCTGCAGAACAGCTCGACGAGGATGTGCAGGGAGTACGCGCTGTACCGGATGTTCACGAGGACGAAAGGGCGCCGCGGCATGGTTTATCATCCGTTCCATCCCAAGGCGAACGCGGACGGCTACGTGGCAATGCCGAACGTCAACACGGTCGAGGGAGATGGCCAGATATGATCAGCGCCCAGCGCTCGTACGAAGCGAACGTCACCGCGATCAACTCGGCTAAGGCGATGGCGCAAAAGGCGCAGGTTGAGATCGGAAGATAATAGAATATGCCGAACTTGACGGTTGAAAACCTAAATCGCAGCGTATCCGACCGGCGACGTCGAAAGCTTCATGGGGTCAGGGCGGCGGCGTGCAACCGGCCGCGGCTACGAATATCAATGAGGCGAATGTCATTCACGAGATGCAGGCCCAGGGGATGGAAGTTCCGTCTTCCGACGCCGCGGTATCGCGCCGCAGGTGGAGCCGGCGGGTGGAGCCGCGGGTGTTGAGCGGCGGGGCAGTCGAACTCGTTCGGGCGATTGCTGCGAAGTCGCATCGATCAGGTCAATACCATACCAGCACGAATCGGATCAGGCGATCAAGGAGCTGATTTCGGGGCGGCCGAAAAACATCCACCGAGACGATGCTCACCATCGAGCGCGCCGATCTTCTTTGAAATTAATGATGCAGGTTCGCAATAAGGTGCTCGACGCCTACCGCGAAATATGCGGATGCAAGTCTAGTGCATGTCGTTTGTGACAGGCCCGAAGGGGCCGTTGTCATAAACACTGTAACTGAAAGGTCAGGGTAAGACAAGGTGGGCGGATGTTCAAGCGGATGAGCAGCCAATCGCTGAACTTCCTTATGGCGCAGATCCGCCACGCGCATCGCGGCGACCGCGGCGAGCCGGGCTGGGGCTCATCGCCGTGCATAGTGATGCTTTTATCTGGGCGGCAAAAGACTACGTCCTCTCATGACCAATCTGAACCCCGATGACGCGACAAATATCATGCGCATTCTGCGAGACAAGCGGATCCCTTATAGCGTCGATTCGACGGGCCGAGGAATTTTAGTCCCACCCGAGAACATCAACGATCTTCAGGCTCGAACTCGCGTCAATGGAAATGCCGCAATCGAGCGTGGTCGGCTACGAGCTTTTTGACAACGTAAACCTTGGGCAAACCACTTTGGTGCAGAAAATTAACCAAAAGCGCGCGCTTGAAGGCGAGCTGATGAGGACGATCAACTCGATCCGTGGCGTCAAGCGTTCGCGCGTTCATTTGGCGATGCCGCACGAAATGGCCTGGTTCCGTTGAAAACCAAAGGAATCCACGGCGGCCGTCGTTTTGGATTTGGAGCCCGGCGTGCAGCTGAACGAAAAGCAGGTTTTCGGGATCGGAAACCTGGTCGCCCGCTCGGTCGAAGGCATGGATGTCACCGATGTCGTGATAGTCGACGCCAACGGCAAAGTCTTTCCGAAAAATCCGAAAACCCTTGTTGGCCGCGGCGACCGCCACGCAGTTTGATCTGCAAAAAAAGGTCGAAACGATATTGAAAAGCGCATTGGAAAATATGTTGGCTCGGGTGGTGGGCGAGGGCAAGGTATCGTGGCGAAGGTCACGGCCGATCTCGATTTCTCCCAAGTCAACGAGACCCAAACGATCGTGGATGGCGACTCGGCGACTCCGATCTCGGTGGAGCTTGCCGCAATGACAATATGTGAGGCACTCGGCCGGGTCCGACGGGCGCGGTAGCAGCCGGCGGTGGAGCAGGCGTTGCGGCAACCGGTGGAGGAGCGAGTGAAGGAGCAGGCGCTGGGGCAACCGGTGTAGGTGCAAGAGAAGGAGGAGGCGGAGCCGGCGGAGAAGCGGGCAATACGACCGGCGGCTGCGGTTTTGGCTCGGCCGCTGGCGCGAGGGGCGGCTGCGGGATAATGCCGGCCGCCG
Organism: Bryobacterales bacterium; assembly: GCA_963843095.1. GTDB lineage: Bacteria > Acidobacteriota > Terriglobia > Bryobacterales > Bryobacteraceae > Bog-375. The sequence continues at coordinate 13,902 of CAWJLI010000148.1, read as the reverse complement.
GAAGCGCTGGCGCAGCCGGCGCAGCCGCGGGAACCGTCGAAGCCTGAAACAGTCGCGTAAATTCTCCCGGCTCGGAAGCGACCGGCGGCGGAACAGGTTGCACTGCGACTGGCGGCGGAAGGGGCGGAGAAGCCGGCGGAGAAGCAGGCGGCCTGACTGGCGGCTGTGGTTTTGGCTCGGCCGCTGGCGCGAGGGGTGCCTGCGGGATATTCGCGATTGCCGGAGGCGTTGACGCTGCCGGTGCAGCCGCGGGAACCGCCGCGGTTTGGAACAGTCGCGTGAACTCCCCCGGCTCGGAAGCGACCGGCGGCGGAACAGGTTGCGCTGCCACTGGCGGCGGAAGGGGCGGAGAATCCAGTGGAGAAGCAGGCGGCGTGGCCGGCGGCTGCGGTTTTGGCTCGGCCGCTGGCGCGAGGGATGCCTGCGGGATATTCGCGACTGCCGGAGGCGCTGGGGCTGCGGGCGGAGCCGCAGGGACCGCCGCTGTTTGAAATAGCCGCGTGAACTCCCCCGGCTCGGAAGCAACCGGCGGCGCAGGAGACTGTTGCGCGCCCGATGACATCATCTGGCCGGTGGGCATCGCCTGCGGCGCCTCGAACATATCTGCAAATGGGCTGGGCCGCCCAGGCGCCACCGGCGGCACGGGAGGTGGCGCAGCCGCGGGTTGACTCGGTGCGGGAATCTTCCATGCGCCCGCGCGAGTGAGCCGTTGCGCCTCTATCGCCGCGGCTTCCTGGTCTTTGAGCCACTCCATCAGGTGCTGGAAGGGCGGGGCGAAGATCACCACGTACTGCGTGCCGTCGTTGTTGGTCCCGACTTCAACCATCCGCGCCAGCGAATTCGGCGGAAGGGCGCGCAACCGGGCCAGCAACCCCTGGTTCTCCGGGGTCTGTCCGCCCACCAAGACGTGCACGGTCACATCGCGCGCCATGCTGCTCTGCCGAGCCCGAAAGCTCTTTGGACCCTCCCCAGGCAGCAATTCGATCAGCTCGTACTTCTGATGGACGTCCATGGGCGCTCCGTTTCCATCTGACATCGTACCGCGCCCGGCGCAAATTTGAGCGCCACGCCCGGCCGCTTATGGTACTCTAATCCGGAACGGGCTTATGAATTTGCTATCGAGGGTGGTGTGGTCGGAAGGCATGTACCTGGGTCCGCACCATTTCCAGGTACAGAGCCGGTATTTCGAAGATTCCATCCAGTTTGCCATTTCGTCCCTCTGGTTCGCTTCGTACGGCCTGGCAGGTGTGGAACTCGATGCGGAGGCGCTGCCGCAACGGCACCGTTTCGCTGTTGCACGCGCGAGGAATCTTCCGGGACGGCCTGCCCTTCCACATGCCGGAAAGCGATGCGCTGCCGGAGCCGCGGGCCATCGCCGAACTGTTTCCGCCGACCCGCGACGGGATCGTGGCGATGCTGGCGATTCCGCCGCGCAAGCCCAACGGCTTCAACTGCTCGCTGACGGAAGGCGAAGCCGGGGACGCCCGCTACGTCGCCGAACCGCGTGTCCTGCACGACGAGAATACCGGCGCCGACGAGCGCACGGTGCAGCTCGGCCGCAAGAACCTGCGCCTGCTGCTCGATACCGAACCGGCCGGCGACCTGCTCACTATGCCCATCGCGCGCGTGGTGCGGGATGGCGCCGGCCACTTCGCTTACGATGCCAATTTCGTCCCGCCGGTGCTGCGCATCTCGGCCTCCACGCGGCTCATGCTGCTGATGCAGCGCCTGATCGAAATCCTGGACGAGAAGAGCGCCACCATCGGCCTGGGCGCGCGCAACACCTCCGGCGGGCGCGCGGAGTTCTCCACGCGCCAGATCGCCAGCTTCTGGCTGTTGCATGCGGTGAATTCCGCGCTGACGCCGCTGCGCCACCAGCTCATCGCCAAGCGCGGCCATCCCGAGGAGTTGTTCGTCGAGATGTCGCGCCTGGCCGGCGCCCTGTGCACCTTCGCTCTCGATTCCCATCCCGCGCGATCTGCCGCTGTACGATCACGACAACCCTGAGCGATTGCTTCGAGAAACTCGACCGCCACATTCGCGCGCACCTGGAAATCATCGTTCCGACCAACTGCATTTCGATTCCGCTGAAACGCACGGAGAATTACTACTACGAAGGCGACGTCACCGACCAGCGCTGCCTGGGCCGTTCGCGATGGCTGCTGGCCATCCGCGCCCGCATGGGCGACGCCGAACTGATGGCCAAAGCGCCGCCGCTGATCAAGGTTTGCAGCCCGGCCTTCGTGCGGGAACTGGTCAAACGCGCCCTTCCCGGGCTCACGCTGGCTCATCTGCCAGTGCCGCCGCCGGCGGTTTCGGCGCGCCTCGAGACGCAATACTTCGGTCTCAGCAAGGGTGGCCCCTGCTGGGACCACATCAACCTGACGCGCAAGGTCGGCGCGTACGTTCCCGGTGAGTTTCCCGATCCCGAAATCGAAATCTTAGTCGTGCTGGAACATTAATATGAGCCCTTCAGCCAGTGTCCGCAGGCCGGAAAACCTGCCGCTCATTTTCCAAGAAGTTTTCACCGCCATCGAACGGCTGCGCTCGAATCGTCAGGGCGTCACCGATTCGCAGTCCTTCCGGCATCACACCCGCGAAGCGCTCAAGACCGCCGCCAGCCAGGCGCTGGTCGCCGGGTACCCTTCGGAAGACGTCAAGGTCGCCACCTTCGCCACAGTCGCGTTCCTGGACGAATCCGTTCTGAATCTGCAGAACCCCGTTTTCACCGACTGGCTCCGCAAGCCGCTGCAGGAGGAGTTGTTCGGTACCCACATCGCGGGCGAGGTCTTCTTTCAGCATTTGCAGCAACTCCTCGGCCGCACCGATTCCGCGGACCTGGCGGATGTGCTCGAGGTCCACTATCTCTGCCTTCTGCTTGGTTTTGGCGGACGCTACAGCGCCGGCAATCGCGGAGAGTTGGCCCAGGTGATGAGCCTCACCGCGGAGAAAATTCGCCGCATTCGCGGCCAGTTCGGGCCGCTTTCGCCGGGATGGATGCTCCCCCCGGAGAACGTGATCAGCCGCCCGGATCCTCTGGTGCGAAGATTGGGCTGGCTGGCTCTGGCATGTGCGATATTGATGGTGCTGCTTTTCGGCGGCTATAAACTCACCCTGGGTTCGGGAGTGTCGGACGTGCAGGCGATTGCCACTCCGGCGCGATAGTCGAGGAGATCCACGTGACCATACTTTACGTTTTGCTCGCGGTTGCGCTGGTAGCCCTGATCGTCCTGGTCGTTCTGTTCTTCGTCAAGAAAAAGAAAGCCAAAGCCGCCGCCGCTCAAGCCGGCGAACCCGTGGCGCCGGGCGGAGACGAGATTTCGCTGCTGGTGCACGCCGCCGAGGCCAGGCTCTCCGCCGCCAAACTCGAACAGGGCGCCAGAATCGCCAACCTCCCGGTCTATCTTCTGATGGGTCAGCCCGGCGCCACCAAGACCAGCGTCATGATCCATTCCGGTCTCGACCCGGAACTGCTGGCCGGCCAAATCTATCAGAATGCCGACGTGGTGCCGACCCGCACCGCCAACCTGTGGTTCTCGCGCCGCAACATCTTCGCCGAGGCGGGCGGCACGCTACTGGCGGACTCCAGCCAGTGGAGTCGTTTCGTCCGCAGATTGCAGCCGCGCTCCTCCGTGGTCAGTAAAGGCGGCCAGGCGCCGCGCGCGGCGTTGGTTTGCTTTGACAGCGAAACCTTCACCCGCGCCGGCGCGCAGGAAGCGGTGGTCAACGCCGCCCGCACCTTGCGTGCCCGTTTGGGCGAGATTTCCCAGGCATTCGGCATCAATCTTCCGGTCTATGTGCTGTTCACTAAGATGGACCGGCTGCCGTTCTTTACCGAATACGTGCGCAACCTGAGCAACGACGAGGCCGCACAGGTGGTCGGCGCGACTCTTCCGCTCCTCACCGGCCGTACCGAGGGAGTGTACGCGGAAGAAGAGACCGCGCGCCTGACCGGCACTTTCGAGCGCCTCTTCCGATCGCTGGCCGACGCCCGCCCGGAGTTTCTCGCGCGAGAGACCGACTCGACGAAGCTGCCCGCGACCTATGAGTTTCCCCGCGAGTTCCGCAAGATCCGTCCCGCCGTGGTGCAATTTCTGGTGGATCTGTGCCGGCCCAGCCAGTTGAGCGTGGGGCCGATCTTGCGCGGATTTTACTTCACCGGCGTGCGGCCGATCATCGTCAACGAAGCCGCCCCGGTTGCTCCCGCGGCGCCGCGCCAGCAGGCCGACTACGGGACGGCCTCCGGCGCCACCGGCATCTTCAAGGCAGGCCCGCAGGTGCAGGCCCCGCAGGCCCCACCGCCGCAGGTGGGCGGCACGCGCAAAGTGCCGCAATGGCTCTTCCTGAGCCGCTTGTTCATGGATGTCCTGCTCTCCGACCGGGCCGCCATGGGCGCCAGCGGCTCCAGCACCAGGACGAGCTTCGCGCGGCGTGTGCTGTTCCTTGTGGCAGCCGTTCTCTGCCTGGCGCTCTCGATCGTTTTTACGGTCTCGTTCTTCAATAACCGCGGCCTGGAAACGCGGCTGCGCACGGCGGCGGAGGGCAGTGGCGCGCCCAGCGTGGCCGGCGCCAATCTCGCGCCGGTCGAGAGCCTGCGAAAGCTGGAGGCGCTCCGGCAGTCGCTCGAGACGTTGCGCCAGTACCGGCGTGAAGGCGCTCCCTTGTTTTACCGCATGGGCCTTTTTGTCGGGAACGACCTCTATCCCGAAGCGTGGCGCATTTATTTTGACCGCTTCCGCCAGTTGCTGCTCGCGCCAACCCAAAACTCCATTGTGCAAGGGCTGAGCGGCCTGCCCGCAACACCGGGACCGGAGTATAGTCCCACCTACGACGCGCTGAAGGCCTATCTCATCACCACCTCCCACCACGAACACTCGACCAGCCAGTTTCTTTCGCCGGTTCTGATGAAGTGGTGGGCCAACGACCGCGCCATCGATCCGGAGCGCCAGCAGCTCGCCCAGAAGCAGTTCGATTTCTACTCCGACGTACTCAAGGAAGAGAATCCGTATACGGAAGCCAACGACGCTTTCACCATCGAAAAAGCGCGCCGGTATCTCAGCCAGTTTGCCGGCACCGAGCGCGTCTACGCATTCATGCTGGCCGAAGCCGGCAAGCACAATCCGCCCATCAACTTCAATCGCCAGTTTGCCGGATCGGCCCAGGCGGTGTCGGAGACGTACGAAGTGCCCGGCGCGTTTTCCAAGGGCGGCTGGGCTTTCATGAAAGACGCCATCCAACATGCCGACCGGTACTTTAGCGGCGAGCAGTGGGTCCTCGGCGAGCAGGCTTCCGCGAATATCGATCGTGCCAAGCTGGAGCAGGATCTGCGTGCCCGCTACAACGCCGACTTCATCCTGAAGTGGCGGACCTATATCAAATCAGCCTCGGTGGTCCGATACGCCAGTCTGGCGGACGCGTCGCAGAAGTTGACACAGCTTTCCGGCAACCAGTCGCCACTTCTCGAGTTGTTCTGGCTGGCATCGCTGAACACGGACGTAGACGATCCGGATGTGAAGGCGGCGTTTCAGCCGGTGCAGACGGTGGTTCCGCCGGGGAGCACGGACCGGTACATCCTGCCACCCAATCAGAACTATGTCGCTGCGCTCGCGGCGCTGCAGATCTCGCTGGACGCGATTGCCAGCCAGGGCGGAACTCCTAGCGACGCCGCGGCGGCTCCGACTCTTGTCAAGGCCGGGGAGGCCAAGGGCACCACGCGCACGATGGCACAGGCCTTCCGCGTCGATTCCGACGGTCATCTCGATACCGCGGCGCAGAAGCTGCTGGAAGATCCCATCGTCTACGTGGAAGGTATGCTGCGCCTGCTCGGGCCCGCCGAGTTGAATGGCAAAGGCAAGTCGCTGTGCGGCCAGTTCCGCGCGGTGCTGTCCAAATATCCGTTCAATCCCAACTCGACCGTGGAGGCCACCGTTGCCGACGTCAACGGGCTCCTGCGCAAGCCCGATGGCGCGCTCTGGAGCTTCTACGACCAGAATCTGCAGAAGCTGCTGGTCAAACAGGGATCGCAGTTTGCCATCGGTCCCTCGGGTGGCGTGAACCCGGCTTTCCTCAACTTCTTTAACGCTGCCACCGCATTCTCCGACGCGATCTACGCGGGCGGCGCGCAGGACCCGCACTTCACTTACATGCTCAAGCCGGAACCTTCGGAGAATATCCAGACGGTGAACCTGCTGATCGACGGGCAGAGCCTCAGTTACTCGGGCGGCACAGCCACACCCAAGCAGTTCACCTGGCAAGCCGGTGGCTCGCACGGTGTGCAGGCTTCGGTCAAACTCGGCGGTCCGGACATAGCGTTCTCGGATGCGGAGGGCATCTGGGCTGTATTCCGCTTCTTCAACAGGGCCGACCGGTGGACGCCCGCTGGCGCCGGTTATTCCCTGGAATGGATCATTCGCGCGGGTAAGGACCCGATGAAGGTCAACGGCAAGCCCCTCATCGTTCACTTTGAACTCGATATGGCCGGCGCGCCGGCAGTCTTCCAGGCCGGCTACTTCTCGCGCCTCGCCTGTGTATCGGACGTCGCGCGGTAGCGTAGCGGAGCCGCGACCATAGGGTGCGGTCGGCTGGGTAATTTTGGCCGAGTAATCAGGAAACGAGGCCGATATGTCAGAACGAATCTCGAAAGTCTCCGTCGGTATCGAAGTCGGCGAGCGCACGCAACCAGTTCTCAGCGCGCCCGAGGCCGAAACGCCATTTCGCATGCTGATCCTCGGGGATTTCAGCGGCCTTGGGGCTTGCGGCAAGCGGGCGCCCATCGCCGGACGCCGCCCTATCGCGGTGGACAGCGACAATCTCGACCAGGTGCTCGCGTCGCTTTCGCCTTCCGTCCAACTCCCGCAGGGCACGCTACGATTTCGCGCGCTCGACGACTTTCATCCCGATCACATTTATCGGCACACCGACGCTTTTCAAAAGCTGGCGGACCTGCGCAACCGGCCCGCGCCCGTTCCGCCGGCGCCCCGCCAACCACCGTCGGCCGCCGCGCCAGCGCCTCCGGCGTCGGGCCGCAGTCTCCTGGAAAGCATGATGGAGCGGGCCGATGAAGAGCCGGCTTCCCGTGTGGTGGAGGCTCCCGACGCGCTGGCCGAATTCATCAAGAAAGCCATCGAACCTCATCTTGCCGCCCGCCAGAATCCCCGGCAGGAGGAATGGGCCGCGCGCGTCGATGCCGCGGCGGGCGAGCAGATGAATGCCATACTGCATCACCCGCATTTCCAATCGCTCGAAGCCGCGTGGCGTTCGCTCGCCATGCTGGTAGACCGGCTTCAGCCGGATACCGATCTTAAGATCTACGTGTTCGACGCGACGCTCGAAGAATTGATGGCCGATGCCCTCGCACTGGAACGCTGCCTCGGTGGTTCTTCAGCCCCCTGGGCGCTGATCGTGGGTAACTTCGTTTTCGGACAGACCGCCGGGGATGCTGACAAGTTGCGATGGCTAGGCCGTCTCGCCGCGTCGTTGGGCGCGCCGTTCTTAGGCGAAGCGGCGCCTCCGTTCGATCCGCCCGGTCTCGAATGGCAGGAACTCGTTCGCTCTCCAGAGGCGCGCTGGATCGGTCTCGCCTTGCCGCGATTCCTGCTCCGCCTGCCCTACGGGCAGGACACAACGCCAGTCGAGCAGTTGGATTTTGAAGAGATGCCGCGAGAGCGTCCACGCGGATTATCTGTGGGGCAACCCGGCCTTCTTCTGCGCCTGCGTGCTCGGCATCGCCTTTCGCGCCGACGGCTGGGATATGCGTCCCGCGCGCCATCGGGAGATCGGCGGCCTGCCGCAACATATCTACCGCGCGGATGGCGAATCCGTGGCCAAACCCTGCGCCGAAGTGCTCCTTACCGACACTGCTGCCGAGTTTATTCTTGGTAACGGATTTATGCCGCTGGCTTCGCTGAAAGACCAGGATTCCGTCCTGCTCGTCCGCCTGCAATCCATCGCCGATCCCCCTGCGCCGTTGTCTAGCCGGTGGGTAAGTCGCAGCTAGCGCCTCACTTGCTGGCGCTGGCCAACAGCGTATCAATCCGCGCGATGTACTTCTTGGCCCGCTCGGATTCCGGCATGTCGGGGTTGAGGGCGATGGTCTCGGAGAAGTGCTTGCGCGCGGGGATCAAGGATTCGACGGCTCCGGAGGCTTGCGCCTTGCTGGTGTACGCGAGGGCCAGACCGAAGTGGGCGAACGGATCCGAGGGATCATAGGTGAGGGATTTCTGGCAGTAGGCGATGGCGCTGTCGAACTGGTTCAGCAAGCGCTGGCTGTCGCAGAGCCCGAAATAGGCGAGGCTGCGCAGGTCCTGCCACACATCGCGCTGCGCGGCGCGCTTCTTCTTGCCGAATCCGATCAGATAGCCGAGCACGTAATAGTTCATCTTGCCCGCCAGCCGGCTGTCGAAATCGCTGAGCTTCAGGTACTGCTGATAGGAATCGGTGGCCTCCTGATACTTGCCGCTGAGGCGCAGGCTTTCCGCCAGCCAGAAGTGCGCCTCGGCGTTGTTAGGCGTGAGCCGAATCGCGTTGCGCGCCGCCTCGATGGAATCCGGGTAGAGCTCCTTCATGCGCAACGCCTGGGCGAGCAGATACCAGGCGAGCGCGTCGGTCCGGTCGCGCTGCACCACGGTGTTTAACTGGAGAATAGATTCGTCGAGCGCGCCCTTATCGAGCAGCATGCCGCCCAAGGTGGCGCGCGCTTCCAGGTAGTCCGGATCGATTGCGATGGCCCGCCGCAGGGCTTTCTCGGCTTCGTCCTCTTGAAAAAGATCGCGGTAGACGCGGCCCAGGTAGAGTGCCGCCTGGCTGTAGTTAGCGTCGGCCGCCAGCGCTGCCTGGAAGCACTCGACGGACTTGCGATAGTTCTCAGGCGTTCCTTTGTTGTAAAGATCCAAACCCTTGTCGAACTGCTCGACCGCGGCACGCGCACGGCGGCGGGGGATCAGGATCTTCAGCGTGACGGTGGACTCCTGCCCCGGGTATACGGTTTCCTCCCGTGGGCCATCGGGCTCGTAGCCCATGTGCACGCCCTTCACCGTGTGGACGCCGGGCTGAAGGCCGGGCAAACGCAGCGGCATGCCCTTGTTGACCACCCCGGCGGACTTGCCGTCCACGAAAACTTCCACGCCGTCCATGTTGGTCTCGAAGATAAGCGCGCCATTCTTGGGTGGCGGAGGCGCACCGGGCGCGGCTCCCGAGGGGAGATACGCGAGCAGCATGTTGGGATCGAAACTGCCGCGCTCCGAAGTGGGGTTCTGCTGCCCGTTGGTCACTTCGCGCACGTTGCGGCGGACGTACTCGGCGAGTTCGTCGGCGGTCACGATGCCGTCGTGCGATTCGTCGGCCGCGCCCTCCAAGCCCTTGACGACGTAATAAGTGAAGATGCCATGGCCGCCGCCCCAGTCGGCGCTCTCGAAGGAGCGCTCGCGATCACGGCTGGCGGTGAGCGAGAACAACGAGGAACTGAGATCGAGCAGGCTGCGGCTGACCGCGGCACGGTCCGCTTCCGGCGTGATGGCGCCGCTGTGGCAGGCGTCGGTGATCAGGACCTTCCACTTGGCCTTGATGCGCCTGCCGATCACCGAGCCCAGCGTATCCATGGGGTAACCGGTAGCGGCGATGTTGCCGGGGTCCAGATCGTATGGCGCGAGATAGGCTCGGCCGTCGAAAACGAACCCATGGCCGGCGAAGTAAATCAGCACCCGATCGTCGTCGCGCGCAGTCGCTGGCAGCCAATCTTCCAGTTCGTGACGCATGTTGGCCAGGGTGGCGCGCGGGCCGGTCAGCTTGTGCACGTTCTCGGCGTGGAAATTGCCGCCTTCCGGGCTGATCAGAATAGAGTAAATCGACTCTGCATCGCGCTCGGAAAACTGCAACTGGTCTTTGGCGGCCAGGTTCTTGTAATTGGCTATGCCGAGCACCAGCGCGTACGAGCGTGGAATGGCGACGGCGGTTGGAGTCGGCTTGACGGGTGGCGCGCCGCTTTCGTATTTGAGATCGCGCTGCTGCTTTTCGGGCGGCGTCTGCGCGGCCAACGCCGCTGCCACGGCCGCCAGAATCGGGAGAGTGCGGGCGAGTTTCATGACATTCACTGGTGCGCCAGCCGAAACTCGTAGATCACCGGTGCGGTGAGCGGCTCGGGCGATGCCACCACCGAAACATCCTTGTCGCGGATGAACATCAACTGGCGGGAGCTTGCGCCGGGCACCCCGCTCAGATTGTCCGGCAGTTTCTCCTCCGGGCGCACTCCCTTGGCTCCGGCCGAGCCGTCCACGCATTCGCCGCGCGCCTTGAAGATCGTATCGTCGCACCGAGGTGTCAGACGCGGCGGCACCGTGCCCGGCCTCGGCGGCGGGGGCAACGGCTGATATTTCGGTTGCGCTCCGAGCGCGAGCGGCGTAACCATCCAGTACAGGACGTCCTGGCCGGGCGGCCCACTTACACGGAACCAGCCCTGGACGGCAGGCACCACGTATTCCTTCGCGGCCTCGATGCGATTCTGTTCCCCGGTGTCCTCGCGCGGAAAGAGAATCTCGTAATTGCCCGAGGTTGCTTGGTTCATGACATACAGATATCCGTCGAAGTTGGTGTGGAACCGGAAACGGACGCGGTCGCCTTGCGAAAACACCAGGCCGGGGTCCACCGCTCGCCAGGCGCCGTTCTCCTGGCGCTCCAGTGTGAGCTCCATGCGGCGCGGCCCCCGCTCGAGGCTCTTGCTCTGGCCGGACGCGGAACCGGCCGGCGCCATGGCGAGTATCGCCGCGAGCGTCGGAAACAACGAGGTTCTCAGCTTCATGGGCGACCTCCGCCTCGCTTCACACTTGCCTTACTGATGCTTCAAGACAAAGTCCGCCACCAAGCGTGAGTCGGGGCTGCCTGTGCGGTTGAGCACATAAACGGCATTCTCTTTTTTCTCGCCTGGCGTGTTTTCGTCCACCTTCTCGAAGACCAGGTCCCGCGCGTAAACCTCGCTGCGCAGGCGGCCGACAAGGGGATCGCCGATTGGGCCGGCTTGCGCCGAGAGAAGCTTAGGCTGCTCGGCGGACGTGGACGGCGTGCTGGTGGGAGAGACGTTTCCTCTGCCGAGCGAGTAGATCAACTGCTCCAGGCTGGGCTCTGGTCGCCGCGAAAGTACGATGAAAAGCTGCTCCTCGCCCGGTTGCTGGTCGAACGCGAACCGGCCTGGCGGGGACGGAATGGTGTACTGTTGGCCGCTTTCGACACGAGTGTTTCCGCCGGCGACCTCCGCGGTCGGGAAAAGAATCTTCCAGGTGCCGCTGGCGCCCTTCATCGCAATGTACAGGTAACCGGCATCGTTCACCTCAACGGCGACGCGAATCCGGTCGCCGGAGTGGAAGACGGTGTCCGGCGCAACCTCCCGGTATTCGTCTCCATTGTTGCGCAAGATGCTGTAGCGCAGCCCCAGCGGTTTGCCCGTGTACGCGGTGCGGATGATCTGCGCGCCGCCGGTAGAGACCGGTTGGAGGGCATCGTGCTGCGCGGGCGGAGCAGCGGGCGGTTCCACGGCGGCTGGGTGAGGAGCCTCACCGGCCGGCACGGACCTTTTCGGCGCAGCTTGCTTCGCCGGGCCCGCAGTCTTCTGCGCCGGCGGCGTTGGCGCATAGAACAAATCGCGGGCGGATAGCTCTTTGGCGGGCTCTTGCGTGGCAGCTTGGGCAAACAGAGCCGCCACTCCCAAGATTGAGCAGAAGAGCGTCTTTTCGACCGGCATGTAGCACCTCCGCGGCATCCCCGCCGATATTATGCTTCCAATTCTGCCACAAACCGTCTATCATTTCGAGGATGAGGACAAAAGTGCGAATCGGAGCGGCGGCGCGCGCCTTGTGTGTGCTGCTCGCGGAGGTTGTCCTAATTCAGACATGGCCTGTCCCAGTCAGGGCCCAGGAACAGGGACCCATGAAACTGGAGATTTCGATTCTCGAGGGTGAAGGATCGATCAACAATATCCGCCAGCGCGTGGCGAGAGAGGCCATGGTGCAGGTGGATGACGAGAACCACAAGCCGGTCGCCGGAGTGGCGGTTACGTTCTTCCTGCCCGAACACGGCGCCAGTGGTGTTTTCTCGAATGGCACCCGCAGCCTTACCGTAATGACCGACGACACCGGGCACGCTATAGCGCGTGGAATGGTACCCAATAAGGTGGCCGGCGACGTGCAAATCCGCGTTGTCGCGAGACTCAGGAACCTGAACGCCGAAACCATGATCCACCAGCAGAACGCCGCGGCGGGCGCATCGGCCGGTGGCGCTGGGGTCTCCGGGAAGGTTCTGGCGATTATCCTGATCGCGGCGGCGGGCGTGGCAGGGGGCTTGGTGGCCGCCACTCGCGGCGGCTCGTCTCCCACGACAATCACCGCCGGGACGCCCACCGTGGGCGCCCCGCACTAGCCGGAAAAGGTGATCGACATGACATCAAGCTTGTTAGTGCGGACGTTGACAGCAGTTGTATCCGCAGGCTTCGCGCTTGCCGGGAGCAGCGCCGTGACCACCCTCGGCGGTCCGCGCCTGGGTTTGGTCTTCGACCGTGCGGCTGGGGGCTTGCGTCCCATCAGCGGCATTCCGGGTGCAGCGACTACCGGCGAACCGCTGGCCGTGGGCTTCACGATTTCGCGTGCTGAAATCTCACCCGCGCAGGACGCCGCCCTGGTGGTGGACGCGAGGAATTCGTCGGTTGCGCTGATCCACGCGGCCGGCAGCGATTGGGTGGCGGCCTCGCTCGATGGCGTTCAGCCTGCGCCGGACAGCATGGTCTTCAGCACGGGCGGAAGCGCTGCAGCCCTCTATTACGCAGCCGGCCGAGTACAGATTATCACCGGCCTGCCTGCCGCCCCGGGCGCGCCCCAGGAAATCGACGTATCCAGTCTGCCGTCTCCGGTCACGGCCATGGCCGTGGATGATAGCGGCAGCTTTCTCCTGATGGCCGCGGGCCAGGCGGAGTCGGTCTCCCTTTATCGTATTCCTATACACTCGGCGCCAAGCCTGGTGGCCTCGTTCCGCAGCGTTGCTTCCGTGCGGCTTTTCAACGCCGCCCAGCAAGCGCTGGTCACCGACACTCTCGCCGCGACCGTGTATCAGATTGCCGACCCGGCCGGCGCGGCGGTGCTCCAGGTAGTCGCCTCGGAGCTTAATGGAGTTCAGGGACTGGTTGCCGCGGACACTGATGCGACCGGCCAGCGCGTATTCGCCGCCGGCGGCAATGGCACCGTGTTCATCTTCGATCGCAGTGGCGGTGCAGCGACGACAATCGATTGCGCCTGCGCGCCGACGGGCTTGTTCCGGCTGGCGGGCGCCGCCACATTCCGTCTGACGGAACCTGCCGCCGGGCCGGTCCAGGTGCTCGACGCGAATGCCGCGCCGCGCATCGTGGCTGTGCCGCCGCCCGTCAAAGCGGCCGCACTTCCGGAGGGCCGGCGATGAGACGCCTGATTCTTCTTCCTGTCTGCCTGTTGTCATGTGGGCTTGCGCTATGGGGGGTACAGCCCAACCCGGTAATCACACAGACCAGTCTTCCGAACGGGATTATCGGCTCCGCATATTCCCAGACCCTCACAGCCACCCTCGGGTATGGAGCAGGCACTTACACATTCTCCGTACTCTCCGGGACTCCGCCGTCGGGCCTTACGTTGTCTGCAAATGGAACTCTGTCGGGCACGCTGACGGCAGTGGGAACATTCACCTTCACGGCGGAGGTCGACAGCAACATTACTATTAACAATGTCCCCCAACCGACGCTGACGGGAACACAGGCTTATACGATAGTGATCTATCCGGCCCTCGCAATCACCACGCCTAACGCGAGTCCCGGGACTGTGAGTGTTCCTTACTCCCAAACGTTTGCGGCAACCGGGGGCGCGGGCGCAGCAACTTATACGTGGTCTTTGTCGACCG
>CAWJLI010000147.1:0-29622 GCA_963843095.1 Bryobacterales bacterium | reverse complement strand
TGGTTCAACCAGCGTTGCACGACCCTGACGGCAATCCTATATACATGCCGGTCGTCTTCAGCGCTCAATGGAGCACCGCGGACCAGGTCGCGTATCTCCCTTCGGGTAGTTGCCCCACCCTCAGCGCAGTCAGCACAGTGCAGGAAGCGCTCGACAAGCTCTGTCCCCCGGCTCTTTACTATGTGGGTGGCGACGGCCAGGACGCGTTGCCCGGTCAGCAACTGCCGCTGCCGCTCCAGGTCTGCGTAGCCACCGGCGCATCGCCTGTAGCGAATGGGAAAGCGCAGGTGACGTTTGCTGTAGTGGAACCCTCAACGGCGCTATTGTCGGCCGTCCGTGGTGTTCCCGGCACCTCGGCACCACTCTCGGTTCCGACCGACTCGAACGGCATGGCGAGCTGCTACTGGACCCTCGACAAAACGACGCCCGACCAACAGGTGACGGCGACTCTGAGCAACAGCTCCGCTCCGCCAATTTACTTCAATGCCAATTTCGATCCGGGTGTCCACATCACGAACATTCAATACCGGGAATCGCCATACAAAGGGAACGCTGAGTGGGTGAATCTCACCAACAATGCAGTCATTCCCGCATACTACTTCTCGAATCAGGCTGCAGTGCAGGTCTTATGCGACGGGGAACTTAGCGCAAGTACGGTCAATCGCGGCTCCTGTTTTCTATCGCTGGACTGGCCCTCCGGGAGTCAGGAAGGACAAGTAGTAGAAGCGAGTTTTCTGGCCCGAGGCGCGTCTTTGCCCGGCACATTTCTGCCTTTGATTCTGGACGCGAGCCTCTCGGTGGTTGCGAACGAGGAGACTATTCTCTGGCAGCCGACCATTTCAGCGCAACTCGTTATCGCCAATGCAGGTTCAGCGCTGGAGGGCTTACCGTTCCCTCCTCGCATTCTGGCCCGGCTGACGATCAAAGGAAACTTCATCTTGTCGGCTAAGAACACGCTCTATCTAGATGGTGATGCGTTCTTTGACGCGGGAGGTTCGTTAGGGAGTTTTGGCAGCGGCGATGGCAGGCGTGGAGGCACGTTCGAGATGTATTTCTGGCTGACCTGGAACGTTCTTCTTACCTTCCCCTGGACGCGGGAGGTGGTGTCTCCCAGCAATGCAGTCCCATCGCCTTGGGCCGCTAAAACGCAATATGCGCTGGGCGCCACAGTCATCGACTCCCACGGGAACCTGGAGCAGGCCACCATGGCCGGGACCTCCGGTGGAAATCAGCCGACATGGCCCACCGCGACCGGCGCCACGGTAACCGATGGCACAACGGCATGGCAGCTTCAAGCGCCATCGTATTCGTTAAACTTCGGCGCGTTAGCCGCGGCCCAGACGATTCTCGTGACCAACAACAGCGGCAGCCAGATAACCGTCCAAGCGTCGATCGCTCCGGGTTCTTCCAGTGCATTCACCGTCACCGCGGAAATGATTCTGTCGCCTGGCCGGAGCGGGGCGCTGTCCGTCACATACAAACCACCGGTGGCAGCGACGACCGCTACCGGCACGCTGGTCATTACAACCTCAGACCCCAGCGCGCCATCGATCTCGGTCGGGCTGAGCGGTACCGGGGTTGCTGCGGGTATTGGGGTGATTGACGTGCCAGTTCTAGAGGTGCCCGGAACCGTATCCTTTCCGGCTCAGACGATCAGTACCACCAGCGCGCCCCAGCCCGTCACGCTGACCGCAAGCAAAACGAACGGCACGACCGCCGTCAGCATCTATTCGGCTGAGATCGTGGGGCCGAACGCCGGCGAATTTGCGATTGAGTCCAACCTATGCACAAATCTGGCCGCGGGGCAGTCTTGCACCATCGGTGTTACCTTCACACCCTCGCAGTCCGGTCCCCGCGCTGCTCTGTTGGTGATCAATAGCAACAACGTTGCCAACGGTACCCAGGCGGTCTTGCTGATGGCCGGGGTGAGCTGATGAGCGGGCTGGCGGCGACGCTGTCGGCTGCTTCGATGGTTTCCCCGAAGGCCGGATCACAGACGATCGTGACAGTGAGGTTTTGGCGCCCTACTGGCGCATGAATTGGGTGCATCCATGGACCGGCCCGTCGTCTCCGCCATCATGCCGACTTATAACCGGCGCGGCTTCGTGCGCCAGGCCATCGCATATTTCCAGCGCCAGGACTATCCGGGCTCTGCCCGTGAGTTGATCGTGGTCGACGATGGCGAGCACTCCGTCGCGGATTTGGCGTCCGGAGCCGGAAACATACGTTATTTCCGTCTGGACCGGCGCACCTCGGTTGGCGCCAAGCGCAATTTTGCCTGCTCCCAGGCGCAAGGAGAAATCATCGTCCACTGGGACGACGACGATTGGATCGCGCCGAATCGCATTTCGGCGCAGGTCGGCGCGCTCGGAGATGCGGACATTTGCGGGCTGGCGAACGTGCTCTATTTCGATCCGAAGGCGGGTCGCGCCTGGGAGTACCGGTATCCCCCCAAGCATCGCGCCTGGGTCTCCGGAAATAGCATGTGCTATCGCAAGTCTTTCTGGGAGCGGAATTCCTTTCCCGATATCGACGTGGGAGAAGACGCGCGCTTCCTCTGGTCGGGCCGCCAAATCCGAGTGGTGGAGTGTGCGGACGGCGCGTTCCTAGTTGGTATTATCCACGGCTCCAACGTCAGTCCCAAACTCACCGGCGGATCCTACTGGAAGGAAGTCCGGACGGAGGAAGTCCACCAGCGAATCGGCGCGGACCTGCCCTTCTATTCCGGCTATGGGAAAAGCCAGCGAGCCCTGGTCACGGCGGCCCGCGGCATTGGAGACATCCTCCGGCTGACTCCGCTGGTGCGGGTGATGGCCCGCCTGGGTTATCGCGTGGATGTCGCCCTGGAGCCCGATTACGCGGAAACCGTCGACCTTTTGCGCGGGGCTCCCGAAATCGAGACGCTCTACTGGCGCTCCAGTCCCTGGGCACGGCAGCGCGCCGACCATAGTGCCGGGCTGCAACAGCAGACCTACGATGTCGCCATGTTCACCACCTGGAGCGCCTCGCTGCGTCCCTTGGTCCGGGCCTCGCAGGTCCATTGCTTCGAGCGCAAGGCGTGGATGCAGAACGGCGACCGCGCCGAAGTGGAGCGGATCGCGCGTCTGGCGGGCTGGCAGGAAGAACTTCCGCCACCGTTTGCCATGACCTCCGGCCGGTCTTTCGGACTTCCCAAGGACGTTATCGCCCTTCATCCGGGCTGCAAACCCGATTGGCCCTGGAAGAAGTGGCACGGCTTCGACGAATTAGCGCGGTCCCTGCCGGAAGTGGCGCTGGTGGGCACTCCCAGCGACTTGAACAACACTGGTACTTACTTCCAGCGCTCCTTCGAATGGCCCTCCCACGCCAGAAACTACATTGGACAACTCAGCCTGCTGGACACGGCGGCCCTGCTCCAACAGTGCGCCGGACTGGTTTCGAACGATTCCGGCATGATGCACCTGGCGGTGGCGCTGAATATTCCGGCGTGGGGCATTTTCGGCATCACCAATCCGCGGCGGGAGGGGGTGCCGGACAAGAATTTCTTCTCCATCACCAAGGGCCTCAGTTGCGAGCCGGCCTGCCGGAAGGAGCGTTTCGGCCGCCGCGATTGCGAGCATCATCTGGAGTGCCTCCGCACTCTGGAGCCGGTGGAAGTGCTCCACCACATCCGTCCCGGCGCGGCCGTTGCACCACCGAAGGAGGAATCCATGGCCGGTCCACGCACGGCAGATCTTGGCCTCGTGTATCACGGCGAGGTTTTCAATCCATCCGGATACGGCGCTGCGGCGCGCGCCTACGTCCATGCCCTGCATGCGGCCGGCGTCGAGGTTTCCGTGGTCAACACGGGGGGACCGCCGGCGGATGTCCGCGATCCTCTCGTCGAGAGCCTGCTGGGCGGCAACCGCACCGCCGATTTTCATCTCTTCCACGGCATCCCGACGCGTTGGGCCCAGGAAGCCTTCCGCTGCTCCAACGCGATCGGCATGACGGTGTGGGAGACCGACACCATGCCCACGCAATGGGCCAGCACGCTGAACCACGTGATGGAAGTTTGGCTGCCCTGCGATCACAACATCGCCGCCTTTCAACGCGGCGTCACCAAGCCTCTGTTCAAGCTGCCGCATGCGTTTCGTCCGCCGTCCGCACAACTCTGCGATCGCGCCGACATGGACCGGTCGCTGCGAGTCCAGCCGGACGATTTTGTGATCTACAGCATTTTCGAGTGGCAGGAACGAAAAACGCCGCTCGGCCAACTGACGGCCTACATGCGCGCATTCCCCAGCGACGGAGCGCATTCCCTGGTCCTCAAGGTCAACCCCGGCGCGGCTAAGACGGCACAGGCGGCCATCCAGGAGGCCAGGCGCCACACCGGGTCCGCCGCGCGCGTGGAGGTGTTTGCAGCAGCCTGGAGCGACCAACAGATCGATGCTTTGCACCAGCGCGGCGATTGCTACCTGTCTCTCCATCGCGGCGAAGGTTGGTGCTATCCGCTGTTCGATGCGGTATGCAGGGGCACGGCTGCGGTGGCAACGGGCTACTCCGGCCCCTTGGAATATCTGAGTCCCGAGAACCACGAGTTGATTCGCTATCGGCTGGCTTCCGTCACCCAACGCTATGCCTACTATCATCCGCGGATGAATTGGGCCGATCCGGATCTGGACCACGCCGCCGAGAGGTTGCGGTGGGTCTTCGAGAACCGCAGCGTTGCCGCCGGACGCGCCCGCTCGGGCGCCGAAGCGTTGCGCGCGCGGTACGCACCGCAAACCGTGGGCGAGATGGCCAGACAGCGTCTGCTGGAGATCCAGGAAAGGAATGGATCCCGGTCCCAGCGATCCGTTGCTCCTGCGCCGCGGCGGTCCATGGTTTGCGAGCCGCGGCGGGTCTCGATCCCGCCGGTGCCCGTGCCGGCATCGTGGTATGGCGCCGATTATTTCGAGCACGGCCTGACCAGTAATTGGAAGAACGGCTATCACTGGGAGAGCTTTCAAGGCCTCTTCCGCGACACCGCCGCATTCCTCCTGGAGACCTTCCCCGAAGCTTCGTCGTTCCTGGATGCCGGCTGCGCCAAGGGTTTTCTGGTCCGCGCGTTGCGGGAAAGGCAGAAGGAAGCTTGGGGCTTCGACGCCAGCAGCTTTGCCATCGAGCGAGCCGGCGAAACCTCGCCCTATCTGCGCGTGGCCGGCGTTGACGACGTCGAATGGGACCGGCCCGTTGACCTCCTGGTGGCCATGGATCTGTTCAGCCATCTGACGGACCAGCAGGCTTCGACGTTTCTCCAGCGAGCGCGTGGCTGGACACGGATGGGACTCCTGGCAACCATTCCCATGGGCGACGACTTTCGCCCCGGCAACCGCGACCTCACTCATGTGACGCGGCAGAACCGCCAATGGTGGCACAACCTTTTCCGCGCGGCGGGCTGGCGCCAGGATGGCAGGATGCTCGGCTTGCAGCAAACTTGCCAGCGCCATGACATAGTCGCCTCGATGCGCTGGAATATTTTCTGCTACGCGCCTCAATAACCGATGGAACAGGTTTGTGTTCATCTCGCCTCGGGGATCGGCAATATCGTGTTGGCCACACCCTTGCTCATCGCGCTGGAAGAGATGGGCCTGGCTACCGATGTGCGCCTCGACGCCGATTACGGGGAGACGGCGGATTTGCTCGCCGGCTGGAGCGCAGTCCGGGACATTCTGGTGGGACCGGCCAGGCCGGACTGGCGTCGTTACCAGCACGTCCTGCCGGCGATTCCGCCATTTTACTGGGGGCGTTTCGCACAATGGTACCGCGGAGTTCCACGAGTGGTCGATCGTCCCGCCGACAGCCTCTTCTACCACGACGAGCAGGCGTACTATATCGCCTTCGCTCGCGCGTTGGGCTACGCACCACTCCAAGCTCCGGCGCCGCGGCTGCCTGTTTGCGCCGGCGAAAGTTTCGGCGTAACCGCTACCACGGTCGCGCTGGCGCCCGGCTGCAAGACCGGCGAAATGACTGCCAAACGATGGCCGCATTTCGCCGAGCTTGCCAAACGGCTCCCGGATGTGGCCGTGGTTGGAACGCCGGACGATCTCTGCGGCACACCGTTTCCCGCCCACGCCCGATCGTTCGTCGGCAAGCTTACGCTCCGGCAGACTGCGGAACTGCTGGCCGCCGCCGGGGTGGTCGTGGCCAATGATAGCGGTCTCGCGCACCTTGCCGCGGCTGTCGGGACACCCACTTTGATGCTCTTCGGTCCGACTCCCAGCGGGACGCTCGGCCGATTCCCGCCGCACGTGACGATCCTGAGCCGTGGCATGGACTGCCAGCCGTGCTGGCATACGGCTCCGCTCGATGCGTGCGCCCGGCGGGTGGATTGTCTCAGGGACCTGTCCGTGGACGAGGTGGAGCGCAAGGTGCTGGCATGCGGATAGGCGCTTTCATGCTTTCCTGCCCGGAGCGGACCGCCATGCGCGAGCGAACGCTCGACAATCTTTCGCGCACCGACTGGCAAGCGCGGCCGGTAATCGTGCTGGACCAGGGACCGTCGGAAAGCAAGCGGGACCGCCAGACCCACGCCGCCCTCTCCGCGCTGCGCGCTGGCATCGCCGATCGCTGTGAATTCATCCTCTTTCTAGAGGACGATCTCGACTTCAATTGCAGCCTTCGCCACAATCTGGAGTCCTGGATACCGCTTCGCTCGGTGCGTCCTGGCGGGCACCTTTTTGCTTCTCTCTATAACCCCAATATAGCGGTGCGGGAACGGCGGCCGGAGGAAAGTTACTTTATAGCGCCTGCGGAGGCCATTTATGGCAGCCAGGCTTACATCCTGTCACATGCCACCGCCTGCTACCTGGCCGAACACTGGGATGAAGTGACCGGGATGCAGGATATCCGGATGTCCCGACTGGCCGGGCGCCTTGGCCCGATTTATTATCACATCCCTTCGCTGGTGCAGCATGTCGGACAGCAGAGTGTTTGGGGCGGCGGATTTCATACCGCCGGCGATTTCGACCGCGACTGGAAGGCAAACCAAGTGAGCCGTTCTTATGACCGCGAGTTCTTCCTGAGCCTGGAGCCGGGATCTTTACAATCCGCGCGGGTGATTGTGCCGCTGGTGCTGAATCTGTTGCGGGTGGTGCGCGTGATCGACGTTGGATGCGCCACCGGCGCCTGGCTGAAGGTGATGCGCGAGCACGGGATCGAGGATGCGTGGGGCGTGGAGGGCTATGAAGTGGAGATCGACAGACTTTTGGTGCCGCCGGAGCGGGTGCTGCGTCGCGATCTTTCCCGTGAGTTCCGAACGGATTTTCAATCGGACTTGGTCATTTGTCTCGAAGTGGCCGAGCATCTGCCTCCGGCAGCGGCCCGAGGATTCGTACAATCGCTGGCGTCTCTGGGTCCGGTTATACTATTTTCCGCCGCCATTCCGGGCCAGGGCGGTTTTTGCCATGTGAACGAACAATGGCCGGAGTATTGGGCGCAGCTTTTTGCGGAATGCGGCTTCGAAGCCGTGGATTGCATCCGGCGGCGAGTTTGGGACGATCCGGCGGTGTGTTTCTGGTACCGCCAGAATGTGCTCCTGTTCGCCCACGAATGCTATCTGCACGCTCATCCGGATCTCAGAAAACTGGGCGCGTCTTCACCACTGGCGTTGGTCCACCCAGAATTGTATCTGATGAAGTGCCGCTAGTCGCGAACGCGACTCCAGAAGATCGCACCCTCCTCATGCGAGCCTTCGACGGCCGTTTCCGAACCGCTCACTGTCCCGATACAAAAATACAATCGACTATTGATGGCGTCCTGCTCGATCTCGTCGGCAGCGGCGATCTGGAGGTCCCCCCTGAACCGCAGCCGTTCCTCCAGATGGTCGTTTGAACTAACCCGCCGGCGCAGATCTGGTCGGCCGAAAAACTCGGCCGAACTGTCAGATTCCGCGCGGCACGCACACGCATCGCAGGCGTGTGGCTGGCGGCTGGGTTCGCAAAGGACCCGTTCGCGAAAACGCTCCTCGTTGACAGGTTCGATCAGTGTGCCGACTGGGCGGCATGAGTTCCCCGCGAACTCGCCGCCACCGTTCGCACTCACCCCTGCGGCTAAACTGAATCCACAAGCTCACGGCTCGCGGGCCTGGAGCCCGCGCCTGGCAGGTTGAAGCCTGCCCCACCTCAGCGCGCCGGCAGCGTTCCTAGGTAATTCCCGTAACCCACCACCACGGTCGACGATACCAGCGACCAGCAGGCTCACCGCCAGCCAGGTCTTCGTCCGGGCGCTGGCGCCGCGCCATTCGTGCAGCGCGATGCCCCACAGGCTGCTGAAGATGATGATGCTCGCCATATGCAGCGTCCAACTGGAGAACTTGTACTTGCCCATTTGCGTCTCGCCCATGGTGTAAAAGAAGAACTGGAAGTACCAGGTGGTGCCGGCCAGCGCGCTGAAGAAGTAGTTGTTCCACATCGGCGCGCGGTCCGGCTCGGCGCTCCGCGCGGGCAGCGCCACCGCCATCTCCTCGCCGGGAGCGTCGGTCGCGTTCTCGATGATCGTGCTCCTCGCCGCGCGCCGGATGGTGGTTGCGAATCTCCGCGCTGAAGTATTGGTAGCCGGTATGGTTCTTGATATTCAGGATCAGACACCATACGAAGTTGGTGGTGAACCCGCCGGCCAGCAGCACTGTGAGCACCGGCAGCCCCTGCCAGAGCGTCGAGGTGCCGTGCTTCAGCGCCAGCGCCTTGATGGGTGCGCCAGCGTCCAGTCCGAACGAGAAGCAGGCGCTCATCACACCCGAAAACGTGGCCACCAGCACGCCTTTCTTCAGGTTGAATTCGCGGATGACCGCCGTCTTCTGTTCGACCGACATCTCCTTTTCCTTCGACATGCCGGCCTTGCCCGCAAACGCGATACCCGCCATGCAAATCGCGATGCCGAGCACGATCACCTGGCCCGAGTGCGTCGGCAGCACATTCGAAAAGAACGTGCCGTGATAGATGGGCGGCACCAGCGTGCCGAAGGCCGCGCAATAGCCCAGCACCATCGCCATTCCCAGCGACATGCCGAGGTAGCGCATGGTCAGCCCGAAGGTCAGCCCGCCGAATCCCCACAACACGCCGAAGAAGTAAACCCACCAGATGGTGTTCCACTCGGTCTCGTGCAGCACGCCGAACAGGTCGGTGGCGATGGTCGAACCGAGCACCCACGGCACGATGATCCAACTGAAAACACCGCCCACCAGCCAATACGTTTCCCAGCTCCATTTCCGCACGGCCCGGAAAGGAACATAGAAGCTGCCGGACGCCAACCCGCCCAGCCAGTGAAATACCACGCCAATCAGAGGATTCGGAGTCATCGTTTAAGTCTCGACACGCGAATCAACTATTGTAAGCGTGGCCCTGAGCGGCGTGGGAACGGCTTTGCGACGGCGTTCTGCGGGGCGAAACGCGCGCGGGCTGTTGGTCGCGAGGGTAGCCGGTTCCGGTTCAGCTCTTCGGTTTCGTGAGACGACGGTAAAGTTTGTAACCGAGAAAAGTCAAGACCCCGCCAGCGACAGCTCCAACCCCGATCACCATACTCGCGGATAGCGCGGTCACGCCACCCTGAGCGGCGAGCTCCAGCACTCCAGCGGTTGCGCCGCCGGCGCCGCCAACACCGGCCCCAACCGTGGCCGCCGCGGCAGATTTGATCGTCTCGCTCCCGTTTTCATCCACAATAGTCACATTTTACCGCATGCCATCTTCCGAACGCCTGTCGCCATTGGTTGCTAGGGGACAGACCGCTCTGTCCACGCGGCGCAAGAGCGGCGCCTTGGGACAGAGAGGTCAGTCCCAGGTTCTACCGGTACAGCCTTCGATACATCTCGGCGTTGCGCAGCACGGCCTGCACGTATTCGCGCGTTTCCGAGTAGGGGATCGATTCCACGAACTCGGCCGGCTCGCGGTAGGTGTTCCATGTCAGCCATTCGGCCACGCGGTTGGGCCCGGCGTTGTAGGCGGCCAGCGTCTGCTCCAGGTTGCCGCCGTTCTGGTCCAGCATCGAGCGCAGAATGGCGGTGCCGATCTTCAAATTCGCCGCCGGCTGCACGAGAACGCGCGCCGTCACGCGCCCCACCCCGGCGCTTTTCGCGAACTGGCGTCCCGTGCCCGGCTGCACTTGGGTCAGGCCGTAAGCGTGGGAGTGGGAAACCGCCGCCGGATTGAATTCCGATTCCTGACGCACCAGGCCGGCCACCAGAAACGGGTCCAGGCCGCGCCCCCGCGCGTCGGCCGTCAGCTCGGCTCGATAGGGGAGCGGGAACAGCAGCTCCCAAAAACGGCGCGGGGCTTCGGTCAACCGCAGGTTCAAATAGTCCGGCGCCATGGCTTTCATGAGGTGCATGCCCAGGTACGGCGCCTCAGCCGCGGCCGCCAGCTTCCATGGCGAGCAGCGCCGGCTGCCCATCGGTGCGCGCCCCGAACCGCAGTTCCTCGTCGGCCAGGTCGGTCAGGCCGGCGCTGCGCAGCATGCGCGATCGGGCGATGCGCAACTCGGTGGCCGCGGTTGCGCGCGCGGGCACGGCCTCGCCCCGAGGCAATGTCACGCCTGCCAGGAATTCGGCGACCTTGGCCGAGCCGCTCGCGTTCCTCACCTCGGTCCGCCGCAGCCGCTCGCGTGCCTGCTCCGCGTAATAATAGCCTTCCATGGCCGTCATCACCCGCTCGAAGTACAGACGCGCCGCGCCAAAATCCTTCGCCTCTTCCGCCAGCCTTCCCAGAAAGTACAGCGCCGCCGCGGCCGAGCCGCTGCCGGGATAGTTTCGCAACTGCTCCCGCAGCAGGTTTTCCGCATCGCTACCGACGGTCGAAATAGGCGCGGAAAGCGACCCTCAAGTGCCAGTGGGCGGCCTGCGGGTCGTCGGGAAAGTTCTGGTAAGCCGCCTGGTAGAGCGGCAGGTAGGTCTGCGGCTGGTTTTGTGACCCAGCTCCGGCCGGCCGCCGCCGCCAGCGCCTTCAGCCGCCAGCGCGATTTCGGATACTGGCCAGCCAGCCGGTCCAGCGCCGCGCTCACCTGCGTCTCATCCCCCGCGTGATGGGCGCACTCGGCCACATAATAAAATGCGCTCCGCGTCGGCCTCGCCGGCGTTCAGTTTCATCCGCTCAAAGCCGTCGCAAGCCGCGCCGGCGTGCCCATCCAGGAATTCGCGCGGCGGACGCGCGCACCAGCGCCTGCTCGCGCTCGCTCGCGTTCAGTTGCTCCGCCGCGGACTGGAATTCGGTGCGCGCTTCGGCGTATTTCCGCGCCTCGAGCAGGCGGTCGGCGCGATGCAAGAGCTGCTGCGGAAGCGGTTGCGGGAACTTGCCGCCCATCCGCTCCTGAAGGCTGCGCAAGGCGTCGGCGGCCCGGCTGGCGGCCTCGCCGGTAACGAACTGCGCATCGGCGCGCTCGAGAAAATCGGCGGCGCTGGCCGGGTCGCCGGCCGCCACGTAGCAATCGGCCAGCGTGAGGCCGCCCTCCGGCTCCGGCAGTTCGGCATAGTGATCGCGCAGCAGCTTCACCGCGCCGGCCGGATCCGCGTTCTGCCGCGCGCGCGCTTCGAGCACCCATGCCCGTCCCGCCACCGGCGATGCCGGCGGCCGGTGCGCCGGATCCAGATCGCGCGCCACACCCTCGAAGTCGCCGGCTTCCACGCGTGCCGCGCCCAGGTAGTAGCCCACGTAATCCGCTATGCGCGGCGAGCTTGGGACGCGCCTTGCGCAGGTCGACCGCGGCCGCCGGGTAATCCTTTTGCTCGTATGCGACCACGCCCAGCGCCAGTTGCTCCAGCGGCGCATCCTGCGGATGCAATGCCGCCCACGTTCTCACCGCCGCGCGGCGGGCCGGCGTGGGGCCCGCGCGGTAGGCGCGCGCCAGCCCCGCCAAGGTGGCCGCCGTCCCGTTGGCTGCCTTCGGGCGGCCCGTCGTGGCGGCCGGGCCGGCCGCCGCCCGCCCAGCCGACGCTACAGCAGAGGACCAGGGTAATCTTTGCCAAGCAGTTCCGCATCGTCGTTGGCGAGCGTGTGCACCATCTCCAGGTGAAGGTAATCGACCATGCTGGGGCACTGGGCGAAGAATTCGTCGCGAAAACTCGTCCGCGCCGCCTCGATCTGCATCTCGAGTTCGCCGTAGAGATCGCCACGAACGCGGCCCGAGCGCACCGCCGCGCCCTCGCGCAGCCGCCACTGGGCCACCCGCACGCGGGCGAAACGCTGCGCGCGCAAGTGCACTCTTTGCTCCTCGGCGGGCAGGCTGTCCCAGCTTCTCTCGGCTGACGCAATGGTAACCAGCTCGGCTGCCGCCGCGGCCGCAGCTTCGGCTTCGGCTGCTGCTGCCGCTGCGGCCTCGGCTTCGGCGGCCGCTGCTTGCGCGGCTGCGGCGCGAACCAGGCGATCCCACTCCTCGCCTGCCACCTGCGCCAGAAGCTCTACCGCCGCGGCTTCCACGGCGCCCCACGCACACACCAGTCCCGGCACCCGGTCGTGGCTTGTCACCGGAAAGACCGCCGCCCGGTCGTCGCCGGCGGATGCCGCCAGGCGGGCGAGCGTTTCGCCGACCTCACTCTCCGCCGCCGCCGCGATCACCGGCTCGCGGCTCGCGATGGCTGCCGCCAGCGCCGGAGCCGTCTCGAGCGCGGTCTCGCTGCCAGCCACCGGGCCGCCGTCGCCGCTCGGGCGGATGCTTTCCATCTTCGCCATGCCGCCTTCGATCGACATCACCGCCGCGCCGCGCGCAAACTGTGCCGCCGCATCGGCGAGAGTGTCCGCCAAACCCGCCGGATCGCCTGCCTGCCAAAGCCGCCGCACCGCCTGGTTGAGCAAATCCGCGCATTCCTGGCGTGCGTGCTTCCCGACCTCTCCCGCCGCCCGCTCGACGTCGTCGAGCACAAGCGCCAGACGCTCCGCCAGCATGGCGCGCAAGAAAGCCGGATTTGCGGAGACGCCCATCGCTGTTGGTCATTGTAACGTGAAGTCAGGAGTCAGAAGGCGGAACAAAGAAGACGGGAGTCAGAATTCAGGAGTCAGAAGATAGGAGTTCCTCCTGACTTCCTGCCTCTTCCTCGACCCGTCGCCGCTACAACCCGAAGCGCTCTTCCGTCCACGGGTCGCCGCGCATATGGTAGCCGTTGGCCTCCCAGAAGCCGGGGCGGTCCTTTTCCACCAGCTCCAGGCCATTGAGCCACTTGGCGCTCTTCCAGGCATACAGCTCGGGCACCACCAGGCGCGCCGGGCCGCCGTGTTCGAGCGTGATCGGCTCTCCGTCGTGCAGAATGGCGACCAGCGAATCCTCGGCGAGAAAATGTTCAATCGGCAGGTTGGTGGTCCAGCCGCGGTCGTAGCCGTAGGCCACCACAAAACGGGCCCCCGGCCGGGCGCCGCCGACGCGGGCGATCAACTCGCGGGTCGAGACACCTTCCCACAGATTGCCCAGGCGCGACCAGCGGGTGACGCAGTGAAAGTCGGCGAATACTTTGACCCGCGGCAGCTTCGCAAAATCCTCCCAATTCCACTGGGCAGGCTGGGCCACCAGGCCACCCAGCCGTAAGCGCCAGCTTTTCAACTCGATCGCCGGCGGGCCGCTGGCGTCCAGCACCGGCCACTTCTCGGTGCGCGATTGTCCCGGGGGCACGCGCTCGACGCGGCGCGTGTCCGGGCTGATGATCACGTCGGCCGGCTGCGAGTTCGCCGACGGCACTCGCTCGCCTTGTGTTTTGCTGCGCTCCATTCCAGACACTGACGCTTCCCCTACTACCATTCTGCCATTAGCCGCGCCGTTATCCCGAAATACAATTTGCGGCGACGAGTATTTGCGCCATAATCGAATTAAGCTGCGGTGTGACGGGTGGGAGTGGAAGAGGCGCGGCGAACCTCGATGTCAACGGTGCCCCAGTTTTGCGTTTCCGGCCGCTCGGCCTTGTCGGTTTGTTGCGGTTTGCTATTGGCTGTCGCGGCGCCGCTGGCGGCGCAGGAACCGATGTCGGGCGACACGCCGGGCGGCATGGTTCACCTGTTCGCCAGCGACGGGGCGGTCCTCGAATCGCAGGAAGCGCGCAAGGATCTGCCGTGCACGGTGACTCCCAGCAAGCCCACGCTGGGTTTTGACTTGAAATTCCACGCGGGGTATGAAGTCGGCGTTCCGCTCAAGGAACTGGCCGGCGATGGCAACCAGCTCACCATGGTCTTTCGGGTGGTTCCCGAGGGCCACGCCGAAGATCCGGTCTATTTCGCGCAACACGTTTCAGTGCCCCCCCTTGACGACGCTGATCGGGGACCCGCGTTCCTGCTGGGCGCCTTCGACGTCGGCGAGGGCAAGTATCACGTCGATTGGCTGATGCGCGACCGCACAGAGCGCGTCTGCTCGTTCCACTGGGAGGCGGAGGCCGCGCTGCCCCCGCGCGACCGCCAAATCGCCCTCGCGATCACCGCCGGCGCCGTGCTGCCGTTCGACACCGAGACCTTCAAGCCGGAGGCGCCGGTCGAGCGGGACCATGGCAACCCACCCCTCCGGGTGAAGGTAATCGTCAATTTCGCTCCCCAGGACGCCGCCGCGGCAGCCTTGCAGCCGATGGAAACCAGCGCGCTGGTTTCCATCCTGCGCGGCATCGCCCGCGAACCGCGCATCGGCAACTTCTCCCTCGTGGCATTCAACCTGCAAGAACAGAAAGTGATCTGCCGCCAGCAGGAAGCTTCGCAGATCGATTTTCCGGCGCTCGGCAACGCCCTGCACGCGCTCAACCTGGGCACCACCGATCTCAAGCGGCTGGCGCAGAAACACCCCGGCTCGGAGTTTCTGGCCGGTTTGATCGCCGCCGAAGTAAGCCAGGCGAAGGACAATCCGGACGCGATCATTTTCGCCGGCCCCAAGCTGGGCGTGGAGGACGCGATTCCAGCCGACGCGCTGAAACAGTTCTCGGACGTGAAGTTTCCCGTCTTCTACATGAGTTACAATCTGAATCCGGCCGCGAACCCCTGGCGCGACGCCATCGGAAACGCGGTTAAATACTTGAAGGGCATGGAATTCACCATCAGCCGGCCGCGTGACTTGTTCTTCGCGTGGAATGAGATCATGAGCCGCATCGGGAAGGGCAAATCGGGCGCTACGGTTGCGGGTAACGCGCTCTCTCAGTAGGACGTCAAACGCATTAGTCCATGCGAATCGCCGCCATCGCGTTGATTGTCGGTCTGCCTTGCCTGGGGCAGCAGTTGGGGCTTATGGAGAACCTGGCCCCGAACCTTCCCACCCCGCAGTTGATCGTGCAGAAGATGCTCGAAGCGGGGCACGTGAAGCCCGGCGAAACCGTCTACGATCTGGGCAGCGGCGACGGGCGGATTCTGATCGCCGCCGTGCAGCAGTTCGGCGCCCGCGGAGTGGGCATCGAGATCCTGCCGGACATGTGCGCAGAAGTCGCGCCAGCACATCAAGGAACTGGGGCTGGAGGATAAGATCACCATCGTGGAAGGCAGCGCCCTCCACGCCGATCTGCGGCCGGCCGATGTGGTGACGATGTGCCTGCTGACCACCTCCAATGAGCGGCTGCGCCCGCTGCTCGAAAAATCTCTCAAGCCGGGAAGCCGCGTCGTCAGCGGCGAGTTTCCCGTGAAAGGCTGGCGCCCCTTCGCCGTCGCCCACGTCCGCGAAGGCTCCATGGAGCATATCATCTACGTCTACAACATGGGCAAGACACGGTAGTCGGCGAGGCGGGTGCCGCACCAGCGGCCGCTGTCGTCTTTGCTGAGGCGCCGGGGTTTCTGCGCTCCAGGGGCTTGCTATAGCCGACCGGCAGCTTTCCGCAGCGGCCGCTCAAGTTTTGAGGAACCGAGCCGATAATCTGCATATGGCAGCAGAGGTTTGCGAGAAACGCTTCCGGTATTCGGCAGCGGCTCCAAGCTCACACGGCAGCCTGCCCGACGGTCCCCTGAGTCGTTAGACATGCCTTGGCTGCGCATCTGGTCCGATCTGAGTCTCCGTACGAAGGGGCTCATCGTGGTCGCGGTTCCGGCGGCGGCGGCCGTGGGGATTGCCTGCGCATCGTACATCGTCGAAAGTCGCGGCGCGGCAGCCGACCACGCGGCGGATCAGGAGATGCAGATCATCGAAACCAGCCGGGTGCTGAAGTCCACCGAGACGGAGGCAAGTGCCCATATCCGGGCGTACTTCATCACTGCCGATGATTCGTTTCGAGCGGAAGTCCGCCGCGATGCCGCCAGATTCGACAATGCGCTGGAGAGCTTGGCGAATCTAGTTGCCCACAGCCCCAGGCAGACCCAGGAAGTCCTCCGGATCGGCGCCCTTCACCACGCCCGCGTGGATGAGATTTCCCGCGCCGTGGCACGCGTTCGGTCGGCCAGCCTGTCGAAGGAACAACTGCGCGCCAGCACGGACATTAACGAAACGCGGCGTCTCGACATGGTGGGCTTCCTGGATGCCATGGAGGCCGAGGAAAGAGGACTTCGCGAAGCGAGCCGGCAACAGGCGGTGCGTTTACGCACCCAGTTGCGCGCCGTGACGTTGATCTTCGGGCTGCTGGGCTTTGTGGGCGGTGCGGTAACCTCGCTGCTGTTCGCGGCCGGCATCACCCGGCGCATCGAAAAGCTGCATCGGAATGTGGCCCGGCTGACGGCGGGCCAGCCGCTGGATCTGCTGCCGGAAGGCAGGGACGAGATCGGCGCCTTGGGCGAGGGAATCGCCGTGGCTGCGGAGATGCTGGCCCATCGCGCGGCGGCTCTCGAGAACGCCCTCCACGGAATCGCGCAGGCCGATGCTTCGGGCCACTATGTCTCGTTCAACAAGGCCTTCGGCGAGTTGCTGGGGTTGGACGGGGATTCCGGGCCGGCCACGATTGTCGAAAGCGTCCATCCGGAGGACTGGTGGAGGGTGGCGGGAGCGCTCGAGCGGATGCGGCTCAACGGCAGGGCCGAAACCGAGGCGCGGATGGTACGGGTGGGAGGCGGCTCAGTCAACGCTGGCGTGACGTTGCTTCCGGTGCCGGAGACCCGCGGCTCGGGCTGCTACATCTTTTTGCGGGATATCACGCGCCAGAAGGAGGTCGAACGCGCGCTGGTGCGCGCCAGGAACGCGGCGCTCGCCGCCAGCGAAATGAAGCTGGAGTTCCTCGCCAAGATCAGCCATGACATCCGCACGCCCTTGAACGCCATACTCGGCGCGGCTGACCTCCTCTCCCACACGCCTCTCGACGCGCATCAATCGGAATATGTCGGCCTCTTCCAGCGAAACTGCCGGAGACTGGTCACCCTGATCAACGATTTTCTGGATTTTTCGCGGATCGAGGCGGGCATGGTGAAAGTCGAGAACGTTCCGTTTCGGGTGCGGGAAACAGCCGACGAAGCGGTGGCGATCTTCCGCGACTCGGCCTTTCGGAAGGGTGTGCGGATCTATGCTTCGGTTGCTCCAGGCGTCCCCGAGTGGGAGCTTGGCGATCCGGCGCGCGTGCAGCAGATCCTGATCAATCTTCTCAGCAACGCGCTCAAGTTCACCGATGCCGGACACGTCGGACTGGAAGTGAAAACCGATGGCGGGCGCCTTCGCTTTGAGGTCTCCGACACGGGCGCGGGAATCCGGCCCGAGGATCGGGACCGCATCTTTGCGGCCTTCACCCAGTTGCCGAATCAAAACCCGGGCGCGGGCCGCGGTTCCGGCCTGGGGCTGACCATCTGCAAGGAGTTGCTGGATCTGATGGGAGGAGAAATCGGCGTAATCAGCGAGCTCGGCCGCGGGAGCACGTTCTATTTCAGTCTGCCTCTGCAGACGGCGGATCAGGATCCGGCCGGACCCAGTCGCGCGATTGAGCCGCCAGCCCTGCAGTGGCCCAAGGGCAGAGAGCCGGCACGGATCCTCATCGCCGAGGATACCGACGACAACCGCCTGCTGCTGGCGGCGTATCTTCGGGACGTGCCGGTCGAGATCCGCTTCGCAGCCAACGGGCGGCAGGCGGTGGACGCGGTGCGCAGGGGAGAAGATTTCGATCTGATCCTCATGGATATCGACATGCCGGAGATGGACGGCTATCAGGCGGCCGCCGCCATCCGCGATTGGCAGCGCGCTCATGGCGCCGTTGCGGCGCCAATCGTGGCGCTCTCCGCGCACGCCATGCGGGAAGCCGTGCATGCCAGCCTCGAGGCGGGGTGTGTCGCGCACGTCGCCAAGCCGGTCGACCGCAACACGCTGCTCGGCGCGATCCTGCGTCATGCGCGTTCCACCGCACGCAACCGGCCGATGCCGGCCGCTCTCCCCGCCGACGAGGCGGCCCTGGTGTCGGGTTATCTCGCCACCAAGCCGGCACAAATCCAGCAGGCGCGGGACTGCGTGGCCATTGGGGACTTCGAGCCGATCCGGCGCTTCGGCCACAATCTTAAGGGCACCGGTTCCGGGTACGGGCTCCCTCGCATCGGTGAAATCGGCTCCGCGATCGAGAAAGCCGCGGTCGAGTGCGACGCCGGGCGCATCGCCGGGCAGTTGGAGGCCCTGTCCCAGATGGTTAGTGAAGAGGCCCGGAGCTGCACCGGGGCGGTGGATCGGGACTGAGACCGGCGCCTGGATTGGCGCTGGTGCGCGGCCCGCTGTGTGGTGGCGGCTTTTGAGGCGGATGGCTAAAGTTCAGACGTTTTCCCGCCGACTATATTGGCAAGATCATGGAAGAAAGAAGTATCTCGGTTCTTCTGATTGAAGACAACGCTGAGTTCGCCCGGCTGGTGCAGCATTGGCTCGCCAACTGCGGCGGCGACGTGGCGTTCGCTTTGTCGTGGGCGGATTCGCTCGCCGCCGGTCGCGCTCAACTGGCGCGCGGCGGGGTGGATGTGGTGGTCCTCGATCTGGGCCTGCCGGACAGCGAGGGATTGGGCACCTTCGCGGCAGTCCGCGGGTGGCCCGGAGCCTCCGACATTCCGATTGTAGTTCTGAGTGGGGCCGATGCCGAGTCGCTGGCGCTGCAAACCATCCAGGAGGGAGCGGAGAACTACCTGGTCAAGGGCGCGTGCAATGCCGCGGCACTGTCGCGGGCGCTGAAATATGCCGTCGCCAAGCACACTGTCGAGGTCGCCAGCCGCACCAGGGTCATCGGCGTGGTTGGCGCCAAGGGTGGCGTGGGGTCTACCACGGTGGCGTGCAATCTGGCGACCGAGCTCCGCATCCAGACCGGGCAGCGCGTGCTCCTCGCCGACCTGGACATCCATACCGGCATGGTCGCCTTCATGATGGGAGTCGATCCGCAATACTCCTTCCAGTACGCCATCGCAAATTTCAACCGCCTCGATCAGAGCTGCTGGAACGCGATCGTCGCCCGCACCAGCGACGATCTGCACATCGTCTCCTCGCCGGCGCACTTGGGCCAGGAGGCCGTGCCCTTGGAGGCCATCCGGCAGGTTCTTTCCCTGGTTCAGCCTTTCTACGATTGGCTGGTCCTCGACCTGGGGCGTCTCGACACGCTCAGCACCGGCCTGCTGAGCAGGGCCAACGAACTCTTCGTCGTCACCAGCACCGGCGTGGCAGCACTCTCCCTGACCAGGCGGGTGGTCGAGGCACTGGCCAAAGCGGGAATTGAGGGTCAGCGGGTGCGCCTGATCGTGAACGATGTGGACCCTGCGCCGGCGCTCTCCGGGCACGACATGCCGAGTATCTTCGGTGCCGAGGTGTATGCGACCGTGCCCCGGGACTCGGCTGAACTGCGGAGGGCCCTGTTCGAAAGAAAACCGCCGGCCGAAACCAGTGTTCTGCGGCAGCAGATGGCCCGCGTGGCGCGCCGGCTGGCTGGCCTGCCGGAGAAAAAGGGCCGCCGTTCGCTCTCGCAGATACTTTCCTGGCCCAAGCGATTCCGCAATTCCGCCGGTTCCGATCAAGAGGCGGTCACGGGGTGAATCGGCGCCGAGACTCCGCGCGCGGCGGGCAGTCTCCCGATAGTTCGGCGCGTCACCGACCTCGAGCGCTCCGGTACCAGTGGTGACGCTCAGCGCGGCGGCGAACCACGTCCCCCTTCAACCGCATTTGGCGCGCCGTCTACAGCTCTTCGTAGCAGGCCCGCCCGGGGGCGCATTCCTCTTTGCCGACTGCCTGTCCGTCCGGGCCCAGGCATTTGAAAGTGCGCTGGCACCAGAAGGCATGGTCGTCGGAACCCTGGACCGTGGGGTCCTCCCAAACAGCCTGGACAAACATGCCCTTCCAGCGCAGCTTCTCGCAACGCGTGCCGATCACGGGTAAGGACTCCATCTTCAGACCCTCACTTTCGCGGCGGCGAGCAGCGCCGGTTTGAGCGGCGAATCGGTGGCTGACATCGTCGAGTTCGGGCTCACCTTTGCAGCGACAGCGGCCAGCAACGCCCGCTTGACCGCCGTCTTGGCGAGCGTGACTTTATAGGCATTGTGGCTGAGTGGCTGGGCGCCCTCGACCGCGGCTTTGCCGGCGGCTTCGGCGGTTTCGACGGTAATCGTCTTGCCCGCCAGCCAAACGCCTGCCGCCGTGGCTTCCCAAGGCGTGGGTGCTACGTGGCCGAGCACAATCCGCGCCGAACCCACCACCGAGCCCTTCATCTTGATCGCCACCGAAGCGGCGGCCAGCGGCCAATCGAGCGCTTCTTTCTGCCGAACTTCATAGGTCGCCGAATGCGTTACTGCGGCGGGCACCAGGATTTCGGTGAGAATCTCATCCGGCCGCAACGCAATTTCGCGCATGTTTTCATTCTGCGGCGTCACGAAGAAATCCTTCACCGATATCAAGCGTCCGCCTTTGCTGGAAACCAGTCTAACTTTCGCGTCCAGTGCGATCAGCGCCGGCCCCAGGCTGGATGCGCTGACAAAATACGCCGGCCCGCCGCCGAAGATGGCGTGATACTGGTTCTCGCCGCCCGTTACCAGCGACTTGCCGTCCTTCATCGCCATCAACCCGAAGCCCTGCCGGTAGTACCAGCAGCGCGGGCGCTGGCACAGGTCGCCGCCGACGGTCCCCATGTGGCGGATCTGCGGGCTGGGGATGCCGGCCGCCGCCTCGGCCAGTCCCGTATACCCGGCGCGCACTTCGGCGTTACTGGCCAACTCGTCCATGGTGACGGTGGCGCCAATGCGCAGGCCCGCCGCGGTACGGACTAGCCCGCCCAGCTCATGGATCGACTTGATGTTCACCACCCGCTTGGGCGCGTGCAACGAGTCCTTCATCAGGCTCAGCAGGTCGGTGCCGCCGGCCAGCACGTCGGCCTCGCCCCAGGAAGCCGCCAGCAGCCCGGTGGCTTCCTTAAGGGTCGCCGGATTCGAATATTCGAAGGCTTGCATTACGCGTTCCTCCCTTCCAGCGCATCCAGCACGTGATCCGGCGTCATCGGGATGTGCGGCACCCGGACGCCGATCGCGTTGGCTACCGCATTGCCCACCGCCGCGCAGATCGCAATGGCCGGCGGCTCGCCCAGCCCGATCACGCCGCGCTTGTCGTTTTCCGGCCGGATGTCCATGTACACTTTGATCTCGCCGATATCGCCGATGCCGGCCAGTTTGTAAAACTCCATATCGGCGTTCAGCATGGCGCCGGTCTGGGCGTCCATGAAGCGCCGCTCGAATAGGGCCGTCGAAATGCCCATAATGATCGCGCCGTAAACCTGGCTCTCCGCCAGGCGCGGGTTGATGACGAGGCCGCAATCCTGCACCGCCACGTAGCGGATCATCTTCACGATTCCGGTCTCGGTATCCACCGAAACCTCCGCCACCTGCACGCCGCCCGCGCCAGAGGAGATCAGCCCCGGGCTGGGATTGCGCTGATCGTTGATGCCGGTTTCGGCGATCACCCCAGCCGCGCCGATCTTCTTGCAGGCCGCGGTCCAGGTCAGGCTTTTTGAGGGGCTGCCCTTGACGCGGATCTGGCCGTCCGCCGCCTCCAGTTGATCGGCGCTCGCCCCCAGCGCCGGCGCCGCCGCGTCGAACAGCTTGGCCAGCGCATTCACGGCCGCCTTGCGCGTGGATGCGGATACGCCGCCCACGGTGGTGGAACCGCCCGAAGCGTTATCCGGCGGCAGATCGTTGGAGCCGATGGCTAGCTTGATGGCTCCCATAGGCAACCCCAGCGTTTCCGCGACTACCTGGGTGATGATGGTGCGCGTTCCCGTGCCCAGATCCTGAGTGCCTATATCCACCTGCACCGAGCCGTCTGCGTGCAGCGTCACCTTGCATTGGCTGGTGTGGCCGCCTCCGCCCCAGGCGCTGAAGCCCAGCCCCAAGCCTCGCTTCACCGGCCCCGTGCTGGCGCCGCGCGGCTTCCAGAGCTTTTTCCATTCCGACAGCTCGGCGGCCTTGTCGAACTGGTAACGGTAAAGATCCTGGCGGACTTTGGGCGCATACTGCAGATTGACCTTAAAGACGTCGAGCGGATCCAGGCCGGCTTTGGCCGCGAAATCCTCGATCGCGCTGCAGGTCAGGTACGCAGCCTGCTGGTTGTTCGGCGCCCGCCAGGCGCGGAAGGGACCTGCGTTGGTCGAAACTGCCGTGTGCACCAGCCGCTTATTGGGGATCGGATGATTCGAGTCGTCCAGAATATAGGGCAGCGGAGGCGAACCGCCGCCGGTGAAACCGCCGGTGGCCCAGGAATGCGACTCCCACGCCGTGATGGTGCCGTCCTTGCCGCCGCCGATTTTGATATTGGCGAAAGCCGACGGGCGATTTCCCGCGATGCGCTGCTCGGTCGCGCGGTCGAGGAACAGCTTCACTGGCCGCCCGCCCGATTTCTGCGAGAGCCGCGCGCCCACCTCGCCCCACGAATCGGGCGAGAACTTCGAACCGAAACCGCCGCCGATATAGTCCATCTTCACCTTGCAGTTGGCGGCCGGAACCTTCAGATTCTGCGCGAGTTGCCCGGCGTAATGGGTGACGTCCTGCGTGGAGGGCCACACCCAAACGTTGTCGCCCTGCCATTGTACGGTCTGGCCGTGCGTTTCAAGGCAGCAGTGCGTCACCACGGGGATGCCGTAATGGCTCTCGGAAACCACTGCCGCTTGCTGGAAGGCCGCATCCGGGTCGCCTTTGAGAATCTCGCCGGCGGCTTTGGCGCGCGCTCCCGCCTGCGCCACGTCTTCTTCTTTCACCAGGTGCGGCAGCACTTCGTAGGCCACCTGGATGGCGCCCACCGCATCGCGCGCAATCTCTTCGGTCATCGCGGCCACCGCAGCCACCTCGGCGCCCTGCCACTGGATTTCGGTTCCGGCCGGCGACACCACCTGCACCGCCGTCACGCCCTGGATCTTCTCCGCCTCGCTCGTGTCCACGCTGGTGACGCGTGCATGCGCATGCGGGCATGTGAGGTAGACCCCAAAAAGCAGGTCCTTGGGGTTCATGTCGGAGGAATAGCGCGCCCGGCCGCTGGCTTTGGCCGGGCCATCCAGCCGCTTTGGCGACTGGCCGATCACCTTGCGCGCCTCCATCGGAGGCCAGCTATAGTCGGGCGCGTTAGCCATTCTTGCCTCCTTGCGCCTTCAGGCTGTGCGCCGCTTCGAGCACGGCCTGGCGGACGCCCATATACGTGCCGCAGCGGCATAAGTTGCCGCCCAGCCCGTGTTCCACTTCTTCGAGCCTGGGATTGGGATGCTCGGCTAGGAATCCTTTGGCTGCCATCACGAACCCCGGCGTGCAGTACCCGCACTGCTGGGCATCGTGATTCCAGAAGGCGGCGGAGACCGGATGCAGCTTGCCGGGTTCGGCGATGCCCTCGATGGTTTCGATGGTTTTGCCTTGCGCATCGATGGCCAGCACGCTGCACGCGTAGACGCTTTTTCCATTCATCAGCACCGTGCAGGCGCCGCACGTGCCGCGGTCGCAGACGCGCTTGGCCCCGGTAAGATCCAGCCGGTTGCGCAGCGCGTCGAGCAGGGTGACGCGCGGTTCCACCGTCAGGTTCACCGGCTTGCCGTTGATGTTGAGCGTGATCGGCACAGGGCCGGGCCCCATAACGCCGGCGGCTGCCGGCGCGGCTTCCGCCGTATTCTCGAGCAGGCCCGCTCCCAGCGCGCCGCTGCCGATTCCCACCCCGCGGATAAATCCGCGCCGCGAAAAGCGGGACTTGGGCTGCCGGGAGCGATCGGGATCTTTCTTCGAGCTCACCTGGTACACCTTCCTTTCATCATTCGGTCGAATGGCTTTTCCAGCGTTCTGGATGCGTCAGTCAATATATCAAATCCGCCACCCGATGAAACTGCTGGATCGTGGTGAATAGCACGGTCAACCCGATACGCCGAACATTGGATGATCCGACCGGCTGGAAAGTGGCAGGCGCGCTGCAGCATGCCAGGCCAATGCGCGCATAGTATTGGAGGGTCAAACCTTAGCTTGCCTGTTTGTTCTCTCCATCCTGCGCAAAGCAGTGATACGCTACGGGGATGGCCGCCCCGATCCATTGGAAAATCGCGAGCTGGACTATCGACAATCTGCTATGGGACGCCGCTGGTACCGCGCGCTCGGGTGTCTGGAAGGGCCTGTGGGCGACACGGAAACTCTTTCTCGCGGTTGCGGGAGCGGCTTTGCTGACCAGGCTGGAGTGGGTCGAGTATCATCCTTCCCGGCTGGCGCCGGTGGCGCTGATCCATTTCATGTTCCTATTGGCTCTAATTGCGCTCTCTGTTCCCGTCGGACGATGGTTCAGAGGCAGCGATAAGAAGTCGGCCGGCGTCCGGACGAAAGGCCCCAACCGCGAATAGCGCCGACATCCGTCTCCGCTCTTACCGCGCCTTCACCGAAAGGAACTCGCGCACGTTTTCGCGCAGCAGTTGCGGGAAAGTCTTGTCGAGGTACGAGCGGATCGAGACGTAGCACTCGTCGCAGGTGTTGTGGCGCGTGAATTCGTCCACCATCCGCGCGCGGTCTTCGAGTTTATACTTGCCGAACTGCATCGAGCACGGTTGCAGGGCGCCATCCGCCGTCACCACCAGAAAGCGCAAGCCGGCCTTGCAGCCCGGCGCGCTGGCGTGTTCGAAATAGCGCCGCGTGGCGGCCAGCGTGCTTGGAGCGTTGACGATCCAGTTGGTCTCGTCGCGCCGCTGCTCCACGCGGTCAAGCTCGGAGTTCAGCGTGGCCAGTTGCTCGGGCGAATTCAACAGGTAGTCGCGGCAGCCCGTGCGCCGCGCCGAGTAGGCGCTGTAGCAGAGGTTGACGCCCCAGGCGCGGGCCGTGTCCGCGATCGCATTGATCTCGCCCACATTCTCGCTGGTGATGCAGGAATTGAGGACGATGTCGTCGTGCCCCAGCGCGGCCAGCTTCGGAATCAGACTTTCCAAATGCGCGTAAAGGCCTGGATGGATGCGGAACTGGTCGTGCCGCTCGTCGGGAAAATCCAGGCTCACCGAGAACTGGTCGATGCCCGCCTCGCGCAGCTCCAGATAGCGGTGCTCGGTCATCAGCGACCAGTTGGAGACCAGAATTGTGTACGGCAGGCCGTTGCCGCACTGGATGTTGCGCACAATCTGGGTCAGGTCCGGGCGCATCAACGGTTCGCCGCCGGAAACCTGTACCACGCACGGCCGCAGCGCCTCCATGTAACGGGGATAATCGGAGGGCATCAGATTGCGGGATTCGTCGCGCGGGCCGCCATGATCGCAATGCTTGCAAAAGCACGTGCAGGCGTCGGTTACTTCGAAGGACACCACCAGCGGACGGTCGGTCACCCAGTTGCGCGTGCCGCGGCCGATGATCCGCAACGATTCCGTCAGTGGCACTTTGCGCATGGTTTTGTCAGTCGCCTCGCCTGCCGCGCGAAACTCGCCCCACGCGATCAACGGCAGGTTTTGAGGGCTGAAGCCATTGTAATCGAATTCATCGTGGTAGGACGGACGATCGGTTTTGGTCGTCTGTCAAGGCGTCGTGCCTGGCGAAGCGCGACAGACCACAAAAGGCAATGGTCTATCCTACCTGACCGGTCCGCGCCGCAGCGCCCAGCCCATTTTCCCGGTAAAAAATCTCCCTCGCCAGCGTCTAATATGAAATATGGTTGGACTGTTCGATCACCGCCCGTGATGTCCCAAGATCGGACAGCGCCCAAGTTTTCCGAACCGCCGCGGCTGGTGCTTCGTATAATCCAGGGAAGCACTTGCAGCGGAAAATGTGATGGCGGCGAAATTGCCGCAAATTAAGCCTATCGAGGTCTCGACTCTAACTATGCTTCGCGTTCAGCCGATCGTCGCTCTCCTGCTTTGCGCCTTCGTGGCGCTGCCCGGATTCGGGCAAACGCAGTCGTTCGCCCAGGATCCCAGTCATGGGATGGTTGCCGGGTTCACCCGGCCTTTCCGCGCCCACCCGGTGAACGCGGTGTCGTTTGCCGATTCTCCCCGCATCGACAAGCTGATGCGCGCCGGCTCCATCTATCTGTCTCTGCGCGACGCCATCGCGCTGGCGCTCGAGAATAACCTCGACCTCGAATCGAGCCGTTATCAGCCGAAGCTGGCGCTATCGGACTTGCAGCGCGCCAGCGCCGGACAGTTGCTGCGCAATTTCTCCACCACCGTCACGCAGGCCCCCACATCGGCCTCGCTCGGCGTCTTGTCCGGAGCCTCGCAGGTCAATTCCGCCGGCGGCACCACTACCAGCGGCAGCGCGAACAGCGGTGTCCTCAGCGGCTTGAGCGTGCAGTTAGCCGGTTCCACCATTCCCAATACGGACCCCTACTTCTATATTGCCGGCGGATTTTACCATACGACTTCGATCGAGACTTCCACCGAGTTCACCGGTACCGACTTCTTCGTGCAGCAGTTCAAGAACCTGGTTTATGGCGTGCAACAAGGCTATTGGACCGGCACTACGGTGTCGCTCGGCTTGAGCAGCGTCTATGGCTCCAGTCAGAATGCCCTCACTGCTCTCTACAATCCCATCGACTCCGCCACAGCTTCCTTGTCGATTACCCAGAACCTGCTCAATGGTTTCGGCCTGGCGGTGAATAAACGGTCCCTCCACAAGGCGCACAACAACCTCAGGGTGGGCGATCTCACCGTCAAGAACCAGGCCATCACCACCGTGGCCGGCGTGGTCAATCTCTACTGGCACCTGGTGACTTACAACGATGAGTTGAAGGTAAGCCAGGAGACCCTGCGGCTCGACACACAGCTTTTCGAGGACAACAAAAAGCGCGCCGATCTGGGCGCCATCGCTCCCATCGACATCATCCAGGCCGAGGCCGATATGAAGGCCGCCCAACAGGACGTGGTGCAGCGCGAAAGCCAGGTCCTGCAACAGGAGATGATTCTCAAGAACTACATCACGCGCAGCGGCCTGGACACTCCGGCCGTGGCGACCGCGCGCATTATTCCCACCGATCACATCGACCTTCCGCCGCAGGAGGCGGTGATTCCGTGGCAGGATCTGGTCGCCGAGGCCATCGCCCACCGGCCCGAAATCGAGCAGAACCAAATCGCGCTCGAAAACTCCCGTCTGGACCTGCTAGGCACCAAGAACAACCTGCTGCCGACGCTCTCGGTTTCGGCAACCTTGGCCAATAACGGCCAGGCCGGCAGCGTGAACAGCGCCGTCCAGGTGCCGATATTGAACTCGAGCCAGCAGATTATCGGCTACCGGCCGCTGGCGGCCAGCGACCTCAATTCGTCCCTGCTCGGCGGCTACGGAACCGCGCTCAGCCAGGTCTTCGATCGCAAATTCCCGAATTACAACATTGCATTCGCATTGACGGTCCCTATCCGCAACCGTTCGGCCCAAGCCGACCAGATCACCGCCGAGCTCAACTACCGGCAATCGGAGATCCAGGACCGTCAGCTTCACAACAGCATCAAGCTGGCCGTGATGAACAATTGGACCGCCTTGCGCAACGCCCGCGCCGCATACGAGACCAGCGTGGTCTCCCGCAAGCTCGCCGACGAGACGCTGGCCGGCACGCGCCGTAAGTACGAGCTTGGCACCGCGACCACTCTCGACGTGATGATCGCCCAGCGCGACGACACCACGCGCCGGCTCTCGGAAGTCGACGCCCTTTCCCAGCTTCAGGACGCCCGCACCAGCATGGACCAGGCGCTGGGAAAAATCCTGGACGATTACGATGTGACTATCGAGCAGGCCATGACTGGCCAGGTGGGACGCGAACCCGACCTGCCGGTGGTAACGCCCAAACCGTAATTGCTATCCTGGGGCTTGGCCAAAATTTATCCTTTCC
The DNA here is from genome assembly GCA_963843095.1 of Bryobacterales bacterium. Taxonomy (GTDB): domain Bacteria; phylum Acidobacteriota; class Terriglobia; order Bryobacterales; family Bryobacteraceae; genus Bog-375. Next base: position 1,536 of record CAWJLI010000147.1, on the reverse strand, counting down.
AAGCCCTGCGGTACACCGCACAAGCCGGCCCGATCGCCAATCTGGTGACGCAGCCGTATGACAAGATCTCGTCCGTCATGCGGGAGCGCTACCTCTCGCTCAGCCCGTACAACTTGGTGCGGCTCATCCTCGGCAAGAGTGACGGGTGGGATACCGTGACCGACAACGTTTACACGCGCGCCACGGCTCACTTGAACGACTGGATCGCTCGCGGCATCCTGGAGCGCGACGCCGAACCCGCCATCTTCCCCTACTTCCAGGACTTCACCGTTCCCGATACCGCCGAGCGCCTGACTCGCAAGGGATTCATCGCGCTCGGCGCGGTGGAAGATTACTCCGCCGGCATCGTGCACCGCCATGAGCAGACCTTGGCCGGTCCCAAGAAGGATCGCCTGGAGCTGCTGCGCCACACCCATGCCCACTTTGGCCAGATCTTCATGCTCTATCCCGACCGCGCCGGCGAAATCGATGGCCTGCTCGACGAAGCCGCCCAGGCCGCCCCGCTCGCTGAAGTCTCCGACGAGTACGGCGCCTGCCACCGCATGTGGCGCATCGCCGACGCGGCGCGCATTCGGGAGCTGATGGCCGATAAGAAGCTGTTGATCGCCGACGGCCATCACCGCTACGAGACGGCCTTGGCCTTTCGCAATGAGAACCCGCAGCTCGCCGGCGCTGACCGCGTCATGATGACGTTCGTGAACATGTACTCGCCGGGGTTGAAGATCCTGGCCACGCACCGGCTCGTCAATGGCATTGATCGCAGCCAATTGCCGGAGGACTTCCTGAACCGCGCCGCTGACGATTTCAGCGTCGGCGAGATCGGCTCACTCGAAAGGCTGCGGAGCGCCTTGGAGCGAGCCGACGGCCCAACTGTCATCGGCGCAGCCATCGGCACCCGCCTCTTCCTGCTCGAATCGCGCCACGGACCCGGTGAACTCGACGTGAGAGTGCTGCACGAGCGCCTGCTTGCGAAAGCGCTCGGTATCGGCGAAGAAGCCGTCCGCGACGAGAAGAACCTGCGCTACATCCGCGGCCTCGAGGCTGCCGTCACCGAAGCCCAAGGTGGGCGCGCGCAGATCGCATTTCTGCTGCGGCCCACTTCCATCCAGCAGGTCGCCGACACGTGTTTTTCGGGCGGCGTGATGCCCCAGAAATCCACCGACTTCTACCCCAAGTTGCTCTCCGGTATGACCATCTACCGGATCGGTTAGGCGTGGCCCTGGTAACGCTGGCGGTCTTTGCCGCCGGTGCCTTGCGCCTGGTACGCGCTGGACCACGGCCACTCTTCGGAGCACGCCGCCAGGCCGCTCCTGACCGGGTTATCCTCAACATACGCAATCGCTGATGCGAGCTCCCTCTCGGATCGTATCCACCGGTCGTAGTATTCCCTCCGCCAGAACGCTTCCCCCGTTCTGCCCAGCAAGGCATTGGCGCGGTTGGCCGTGGCGGCCTTCAGCCATCGCATGATCTCCGGCAGGGGTCGGATGGGCTGCATCACGACGTGGACGTGGTTGGGCATGACGACCCATCCGCAAA
>CAWJLI010000146.1:0-3420 GCA_963843095.1 Bryobacterales bacterium | reverse complement strand
TTGACGAGGATCGATTGGGTGGGCACGCTCATCGCCAGCGGCGCGCCCGTGCGGTCAAGAATGGTGCCCCGGGGGGCCAGGATCTTGACGACCTGCTCCTGGCGCGCCCGCGCCAGCCCGGCATATTGCCGGTGATGCACCACCTGGAGGGAAACCAGTTTACAGAAAATGACCCCGCCCCAGATCAGGATGAGTCCCGCGAGCCATTTCAGACGACGCTCCAGCATGCCGCGCTGCGCGATCCAATCACGCCCCCCGTTCCCGCTACTTCACTAGCGCAAAAGCACTGTCCGGTTGGTTGCCGTCCAGATGCACCACCTGGCCCGCCTTCGGCGCCACCAGGTTCTGCTTCTCTGCCACCTGTTGGAGACGGTCCGGGCTCAGCAGTTCGGCTTCCTGCAACTCCAGCGTGCGGCGCTCGTCGAGAAGCCGCCGCTCCTCGCCCTTCAGCGCTTCCAGCTTGTATCCTTCCAGGCGCCCGGCCAGGTTCGGAACCAGCGTGCCGGTCAGCAGCACCAGCAACACGCCGGCCGCGCCCACCGCGCTCCAGCACGCGCCGCGCGCCCGCGGATCAGCGGCCCGCACCAGCCGCGAGTTGTCGATCTTCTTCGAGAAGAAGAGCACGTCATCCATCGGCAACGCCCTCAGCCGGTCGGATTTTTTCCCTGGACGCGCGAGGCACGACCCGTCGCTGGCCGTCGTTGCGCCGGCGTTCGCCATCTTACCCAGGAATGCTGACATGGTCGCCATGGTGATCTTACTCCCTCTCTCAATCATTTCGATGGCGCGCAGCTTGGCGCTGCGCGAGGCCGCGTTTTCCGCCGTTTCCCGGTCGCCCGGCACCAGCGGATGTTTGGTTAGGAGTTTGGCACGTCCTTGCCGCGCCAGTTCCCGGAATCGCACTTTCACCTTGCGGTCGTCGATGCTCATGAAGCTGATCACCGCCATCCGCCCGCCTTCGCCTAAAATCTCCGGCCCCGTTTCCAGCAGCCGGTCCAACTCCCCAGGCTCGTCGTTCACCGCCATCCGCAGGGCCATGAATGTCTTCGTGGCCGGATGCAGACGGCCCGTCCGGTGCACGGCCCGCTCCACTACATCGGCCAGATGCAGTGTGCTCCGTATGGGCCGTGCGCGGACGATTGCTCTGGCTACCTTCCGCGCCCCCCTTTCTTCGCCCATCTGATAGATCAAATCGGCGAGTGCCTTTTCGGCTGTATAATTGACCAGATCGGCCGCCGTCATGCCCTGGGTCGGGTCCATGCGCATGTCCAGCGGCCCATCCGCCAAAAAAGAAAAACCTCTTTCGGGCGCCGTCAACTGGTAACGGCTCACGCCCAAGTCGGCCAGCAGGCCGTCCACTTTCTCGAAACCCTCGCTGCGCACCGTTTGCCGGAGCTCGCCGAACGTGCCCTGGTGAAACCGGATCCGCTCCGCCAAGGCCAGACGTGTTCTGCCGCGCCATCTCCAGCGATTGTGGGTCGCGGTCGTTGGCGATCACAAACCCTCGTTCCAGCCGCTCCGCCATCAGCGCCGTGTGCCCGCCCAGCCCGGTGGTCGCGTCCAGGTAGATTCCGTCCGGCCGCACTGCCAACAGTTCGATCGACTCGGCGGCCATCACTGAAAAATGCATACGCCATCAGATCAGACAAGCCCAGCCGCCTCCAGTTTCGCCACATCCTCGGGCGCCGTCGCGGAGGCCTCGCGCTTGCGATCTTCGTACAACTTCTCGCTCAGCACCTCGATCCGGCCCCGATAGGCGAACAGACGCACCTGCGCGTTCTCGATTCCCAATTCGCGCCGCAGCTCCGGCGAAAACAGAATCCGCCCCTGGGCGTCCATCTCGGCTTCCGCGCCCAGATCCGCCGCATTGAAAGCCACGTTACGCGCCAAACGAGGGTCGTCCCGGTAACTGTCGAAGAATCTTTCGTTTTGCCGCCAGACAGCCATTGGATAAATTTGCGCCACCCGCCGGTCCAGGCTGGTCACGAAAAGCTTCTTCTCGCGCAGCGCGGCAAAGAACTGTTGGAAAGTCACCGGCATTTTCGCCCGGCCTTTGTCATCCAGCCGACTGGAGTACATCCCCCGCGGGGGCTCCACCATCAGCAGTTCTTGAATTTCAGCGCCCACTTATTATCCAGAAACGGTCCCTAACACAACTTATAGTGCCACGAGGCTGGGGCCTTTGCAAGGTTTTTCTGCGGGAAGTGTTTGATTATTACGGAGTTACTGTGGTACCACCGAGTCTACACAGATTGCGGGACACACTACATATAGATCCAATGGCGAACAAAAGTAGAAGGTGAGATCGGAAGAAGTCCGGGGCCGGGAGTCAGACCCCGGCCCCGAAAGCATGGAGGGTTACTGAACGGGAATCCTGCTGCCGCCGCTGTTGCTGTAAATCGGCTGGGTCGCGCCAACCGGTACCACTCCAATCGAGAACACCACGTTGTTGTTCTGCGGCGCATCCGTGGGCACCTGGAACTCAACGTAATACACGCCGATGATGTCGGGCGACAATTGCGCCGTGGTCACCGGGGCGCCCTCGTTGTTGATGCCGACAATCACTTGGCCGTTAACGATCGATGGCGTGTTCCAAATGGGCAGCGCGTTGGTCGCGATCTGCGGGCTCACCGGGCCCAATCCGGTAACGAAAGCGGTGACAATTTCGCCCCGCCGGGCCGGGTTGGAGGGGCTCGCAAAAGAGCCGTCCGGCCGCTCGATCACCGCGCGCACCACGCCATCGGACATGGTCGTCTGGAAAATGCCTGGGCTGGCCGGCAGCACATTGACGTTAAGGGTCTGTTCGCCGCCGTTCACGGTCACATTTACCGGTACCGTTCCCGGCGTCACTTCGCAGGGCACCAGGATCAGGATCTGCTGCTGGCCGCTGATGTTCGAGACCGCGAAGATCGGTGCCGGAATCGCGGACGAGCCGGTGCCAAAGCTTACCGTGTCGGTGGCTATTTCATACTGCAAAGGACCCACCACCGGCGGCAGGCCCGCTCCGCCCGGGGCCACTCCCGAGCCGACAATCGCCGCAATACTGCACGGCGAAATCGAACCAACCTGGCCGTCGGCTCCGTTTACGAAACTGGAAACCCCGAGGTTCGGCCCTGGCGCCAGAACGGTCAAGTTGAAGACCTGGGCCAGCGTGCCGATCGAAGCGGTCACCGTGGCCGAGCCCGGCGTTGGCCCCGCCGTCGCCGTCACCAGCGCTACGCCGTTCGAGTTAGTGGTTGTCGAGGTCGCCGAAAGCGTGATCGGGACCTGCCCGGTCGACGCGAACGAAACCGATTGGCCGGCCATCGGTTGCCCTGTGCTGCCGGTCACCAGCACCGCCAGCAGATTGGTGAATGCCGCGCCTTCCACCGCGCTCTGGTTGTTGCCGCTCTGAACGGTGAGACTGGCCACCGTCACCGC
>CAWJLI010000145.1:0-6003 GCA_963843095.1 Bryobacterales bacterium | reverse complement strand
GGTGACACGTCACCCCTGGCAGGGTGGCGTATGCAAACGCGGCGCTTGCGTATGCTAACGTTTTTGCCGGCAACTGGCTACAGCGAAAATGGCGGATTTTGCAGTCCGCCATGTTCGCGTACGTGAACTTGTTGATTTTCCGTTGAGCCGGCCGCGCGGTCCGTTCAGCGGTAAGCCTCGCGGCGGTTGCGGACGCGGAGAACCTGGACGGCTCGTCGCCCTGGTGGAAGCGGACCCGGTAGTCGCCGACGCGGAGGCGATACTCGGGTGGGTCGATGCCCTGGAGCCGTTTCATATTGCCCGCGCCGGTATCGGCGAACCGCTCGACCGCCTGCTTGACCCGGCGGGCGATGCCCTTATCGAGCGCGGCCATGTCTTCCAGTGCCGTCTCGGTCCACTCGATCTCTCTCACTCCAGCCCGAGCCTCCGCATGGCTTCCTCATGCGGAATCCCTTTGCCGCCGTTCCGCTGCAGCCAGACGCGGGCTTCCGCCGCGGCCTGCTTCTCTTCTTCCGTTTCCGGCTCGTCGTCGATCGGCGCGTTGCGCAGAGCGGTGGCTACGGGATCGACGATGGTTTCCAGCAGTCCGACCAAAGCCGAAAGCTGCGTCTCCGGCAGTCGGTCAATCAGGTGGTGAGCGTGCTGGCGAGGGTCGGTCATCGGGTACCTCCGGAATCGGCGCTGGCGAAGCGGCGCGCGGCCTCTTTCATGGTGTTGCGCAGGATGATGCTCTCGATCACGGAGAGGATGACTTTCTTCTCTTCCGGGTCGAGCCGCGAGGCGGCTTCGAACTGGAGTTTCAGCTCATCGTCGGGGCCGCGTTCGTCCTTTTCGAAAAGCAGCATATCCGCGCTCACGCTGAGCGCAACGGCAAGCTTGCGGATAGCGTCCAGCGTAGGCTGGGACTGGCCGCCTTCGTAACGCCGGATCTGCGAGATGTGCATGCTGACCATCTCGGCGAGAGCCTGTTGCGTCAGGCCGCGCTCTTTGCGCAATGAGACCAGGCGTTCGTGGAAGTTCAGCTCTGCTGGAATCCGCTTCTTCACGAATACCAGAGTAGAGGGCGGTGCATTCGCGCTTGCCTCAGGCAACCTCATATGCGACTATCAGTATAGCATACGAGCTACTTGACGGGTTTCGCTTATGCGATCCGCTTTCAGGAGGTTTTTGGATGGCGCGCATCCCGGATGAAGAGATCGAGCGGCTAAAGAAGGAAATCGCCGTCGAGCGTCTGGTGACCGGCTTCGGCATCGAGCTGAAGCGGACCGGCGCGAACCTGGTGGGGCGCTGCCCGTTCCACGACGACCGCACGCCGTCGCTGATCGTCACGCCGTCAACCAATCTCTGGCGCTGCATGGGCAAGTGCAACGTGGGCGGCTCGACCATCGATTGGATCATGCAGACGCAGGGGGTGAGCTTCCGTCATGCGGCCGAGCTGTTGCGCACCAGCCATCCCTCTTTAGCCGCCGGCAATGGCCGCGTGGTGCGCCAGGCTACCACGGCCAAGCTCCCCTCTCCCATCACGCTGGACGCCGACAATCAACAGACCTTGCGCGACGTAGTGCGGTTCTACCACGACACGCTGAAGGAATCGCCGGAAGCACTGCAATACCTGAAAAGCCGCGGCCTCACGCACCCGGAAATGATCGGCCACTTCAAGCTGGGCTTTGCCAATCGTAAACTCGGGCTCACGCTGCCGGAGAAGAATCGCAAAGCCGGAGCGGAGATGCGGGGCCGCTTGCAGAAGCTCGGCATCCTGCGCGAGTCGGGCCATGAGCACTTCAACGGATCGGTGGTCATTCCCGTGTTCGACCTCCACGGCAGCATCACGGAAATGTACGGCCGCAAGATCACGCCAGGCCTGCGCGAGGGAACGCCGCTGCATCTGTATCTGCCCGGCCCGCACCAGGGCGTATGGAATGAGCTGGCGCTGGAGGCCTCGAAGGAGATCATTCTCTGCGAGGCGCTGATCGATGCGCTGACGTTCTGGTGCGCGGGTTTCCGCAACGTGATCGCCAGTTATGGTGTGAACGGCTTCACTCCGGATCACAAGGCGGCGCTGAAGAAGCATGGGACCAGGCGCGTGCTAATCGCCTACGACCGCGACGCAGCCGGCGAGAAGGCCGCGGCCGCTCTTGCCGACGAACTGATGGCCATGGGGATCGAGTGTTTCCGCGTACTGTTTCCCAAGGGCATGGACGCCAACGAGTACGCGCTGAAGGTGACGCCGGCAGCGAAAACGCTGGGGCTGATGCTGAACAAAGCGCAATGGCTCGGTAAGGGCAAGCCGCCGGACAGAGAGGAAGTAGAGATCATCACTGCGCCAGTGCCGGACATTCCCCAGGCTCCGGCTGTGGTGGAGGAACTTCCGGAACCGGCAGCTAAAGAAGAAATGAGCGAGCCTGTTTTTTCTTTAGCCGCCGAGCAGGAGCCGACAGATATGGCGCCGGTTCCTACCGTGATAGCCCAGGCGCCAGCCGTGGAGGTCCCCACCGAAATCCGCGCTGAGGAAATCGTCATCACGCTGGGCGACCGTCGCTACCGCGTGCGCGGCCTGGCGAAGAATCTCAGCTACGACCTGCTGAAAGTCAACCTGCTGGCTTCGCGCGGCGACGGCTTCCACGTGGATACGCTCGATCTCTACTCGGCCCGCCAGCGCATGGTGTTTCTGAAGCAGGCGGCCATCGAGATGGGGGTGAAAGAAGACGTCGTCAAACACGACCTCGGCCGCGTGCTGCTGAAGCTGGAAGAACTGCAAGACGAGCAGATCCGCAAGGCGCTGGAGCCGAAAAAGGAAGAGCTCTTTATGTCAGAGAAAGAGCGGACCGCCGCCACCGCGCTGCTGCGCGATCCGCGCCTGCTGGACCGCATTCTGGAAGATTTTGCGCGGTGCGGTGTCGTAGGCGAGGAGACCAATAAAAAGGTTGCATATCTCGCGGCAGTGTCGCGGCTGCTCGATGCGCCACTCGCCGTGATCGTGCAATCGAGTTCCGCCGCCGGAAAAAGCTCGCTCATGGAAGCCGTGCTCGCTCTGATGCCGGAAGAACAGCGCGTACAGTACTCGGCCATGACCGGGCAGTCGCTCTTTTATATGGGCGAGACGGATCTGAAAAACAAGATCCTCGCCATCGTGGAAGAGGAAGGCGCACAGCGCGCCGCCTACGCGCTGAAACTGCTCCAGAGCGAAGGCGTGCTCACCATCGCATCCACCGGCAAAGACCCGGCCACGGGAAGGCTGGTCACGCACCAATACCGTGTCGAAGGCCCGGTGATGATCTTCCTCACCACCACGGCCATCGAGATCGATGAGGAACTGCTCAACCGATGTCTGGTGCTGACCGTGGACGAGGACCGCGAGCAAACGCGGGCTATCCACCGGATACAACGCGAGTCGCAGACGCTCGAAGGCCTGCTTGCGAAACGCGGGCGGCAGGACATCATCGCTCTGCATCGCAACGCCCAACGGCTGCTGCGGCCGATCGCCGTGGTGAATCCCTATGCCGAACGGCTGACCTTTCCCGATAGCCTGACACGCACGCGTCGCGATCACATGAAGTTCCTCTCGCTGATCCGCGCTGTGACGCTCCTGTTCCAGCACCAGCGCCCCGTGAAAACCGATACCAGCGACGGCGGGCCGCTGGAGTACATCGAATCCACGCGGGAAGACGTAGAACTGGCCGAGGACCTCATCAAACAGGTGCTCGGCCGGTCGCTCGACGAACTGCCCCCGCAGACCCGCCGCCTGTTGCTGCTGGTCGATGACATGGTGCGGGAGCAGTGCGAGCAGCTAAAAATGGAACGCACCGATTATCGCTTCAGCCGCCGCGATGTACGCCAGCACACCGGCTGGAGCGACCCACAGGTCAAGCGCCATCTGCACAAGCTGGAGGAACTGGAATATCTCATCGTCCATCGCGGTGGACGCGGTCAGAGCTTCGTCTACGAGCTGTACTTCGAACGGCCCGCCGATCCGCGGCAACTCTTCCTGCCGGGGCTGAGCGACATCGGAAAGCTGGGCGGCTGTGAGTACGACAAAAACCGGGATGGGCAAAAAGAGGAAAAGGATGGGTCAAATACGCCCCAGGTACGGCCCAGGCGCGGGGGTGGTGCGAGTGCACCGAAGCCAATAAAAACGGACCTTCCAGGCGATCTTCGCCCGATTGCAGCAAAACTCACTACTACGGAGATGCGGCTGGATGGAGCCGCCGCCGTAGCCATAGGAGAGCGGTAGCCATGCCCAAGCAGCTGAGGCGCCGGGCGCCGAAACCCGCGCCTGCCCCTCCCTCCGACACCCTGCACGTGCTGATGGAGCAGCACCTGGTGTGGATGCAGACCCACAATTTTAGCCAAGACACGGTCAACACTCGCCGTTCCTGCATCGGCTACTTCATCGACTGGTGCCACGAGCGCGCCCTGAACGATCCCCTCGATATCACGCGGCCCATTCTGGAGCGCTACCAGCGAATGCTCTATCAACACCGCAAACCGAACGGCCAGCCCTTAGCCTTCCGAACGCAACATCAGCGGCTGCACGCCATCAAAGGCTTTTTCCGCTGGCTTGCGCGGCAAAATTATCTCCTGCACAATCCAGCTTCCGAGATTATCCCGCCGCGGCTGGAAAACCGCCTGCCCAAATACGTTCTCACGGCCGCCGAAGCCGAGCAGATCATCCAGCAGCCGGATATCGCCAACCCGGAGGGACTGCGCGATCGCGCCATGCTGGAGATGTTTTACGCCACCGGGATGCGCCGTATGGAAATCGCAAATCTAAGGGTCTATGACATCGACGCCGACCGCGGCACGCTGATGGTCCGCCAGGGCAAAGGCAGGAAGGACCGCCACATTCCCGTCGGAGAGCGCGCCCTGGCGTGGGTGGACAAATATATCCGCGAGGCGCGGTCTGAACTGCTCGGCTCCGCCGATGATGGTACCGTGTTCCTGACGCACCTGGGCGAGCCGTTCCTACGCCCGCATCTCACCATGCTGGTGCGCCGCTACGTAACCAAATCCAAGATCGGCAAAACGGGCGGCTGCCATCTGTGGCGCCACACGGTGGCCACTCTGATGCTGGAGAACGGCGCCGATATCCGCGTGATCCAGGAATTGCTCGGGCACGCCCATCTCTCCACCACCGAGCTGTATACCAGGGTCTCGATTAACCTGCTGAAGCAGGTATATGCCGCCACGCATCCAGGCGCCCACCTGAACCGCCCAAACGGGGCGGCCACGGAGCGCAATGTCGAAGCCGAGGCGGAACTCTTCGACACTTTAGCCGCCGAATCCGCAGAGGACCAGGAAGATGCGTAGCCGCCTTCCCGAGAAATCCAGAGCCGCGCTGGAGCGACTGATCCAGATCGCCCAGGGTGACACCGGGCAAAGCCGCATCGTTGCCAACTTCCTGTTGGCCTGGTGGAACGCCGGAAAGTGCGGCGGGTTCGACCTGACGGACGTGTGGGGCGTGGATACGTCAATCGCAGTGGACATGCTCCGCGTCTTTGCACTGCTGGCCGCACACCATCGATATCCGGACGCCATGGACTACGGCAAACACTTCGAGGCTATCGTCCGTGCGTGGCGGCCGGCCCCAACGAACCATCACGGAGCTTGAGGCCGCGCCCCCTTTCCCTCCCTCCTCAGCCTCCATAGCGGTCCTCGCCGTCAAGGCTCCGCGTCGCCGCTCCACAAACTGGCGTGCCCGACCCGCGCTCCGGGCCGCTGCGAAGATATCCCTGAGATGAGGGAGAGGGGCTTCTGCTCGGGTACGCCAGATCGTACAATGGCATCACGGTGACCGCGGCGGCTAAATACGAAACCACATCAGCGGCGTTCGCTGTGTTCCTCGAAACTCGCGTCGGGGGAGTCACTACCGAAAACGCGAATGCCGTCGGGCCTGAATCCTCGATAGGTTCCACACTGCGTAGGGGTTCCTGGCAGGCATACGACGGAACCGTGGTGGATCGACTAGACGCCCGCTACTACAACAACAACTTCGGCAGGTTCTGG
>CAWJLI010000144.1:0-44879 GCA_963843095.1 Bryobacterales bacterium | reverse complement strand
CGGATGATGCCGAGAAAAGCCAGGCCGTCCATGGAGGGCAGCTTGAGGTCGGTAAGCACCAGGTCGGCGCGGTCCACCACTTTCAGCGCTTCTTCGGCGGTGGCGGCCTTATCGACGTCGAACCCGCCGGAGACGAGTTGCAACTCGATCACGCGGCGGAGTTTTTCTTCGTCTTCAACCACCAGAATGCGTTTCTTCATAGATCTAAGTGGGGCAGGCGCTTTCGCCTGCCAACCCGTCTTGCATCCCCGGCTCCTACTGCGCCGTTCGAACCTCCATCGGCAAAACCACCCGGAAAATGCTGCCCTTTCCCGGTTCGCTCTCCACCGCTATGTTACCGCCGTGTTCGTCGACGATTTTGGAAACGATAGCCAGCCCGAGGCCGACGCCCTGCGGCTTGGTAGTGAAGAATGGATTGAAAATATTGTCGCGCTGGGCGGGATCGATGCCGCAGCCGCGGTCGATCACCGAGACTTCCGCCTTGCCTCCGCCGGCGCGGGTCTTCAGCGTGACGGCGCCGCCGGGCGGGCTGGCCTGCGCGGCGTTGATCAGTAGGTTGTAAAAAACGCGCTCCAGCAGCTCGGCATCGAAAGCGAAACGGCGGGATGTCGGGCTGGTAGTTGCGATAGAACGCGATGCCGGGCGCCTCGCGCTCGGCCAGCGCCACGGCGCGATCCAGCGTCTGCGCCAGGTCGGCCTGGGCGAACTGCAGTTGGAGCGGGCGGGCGAACTGCAGGAAGCGGGTGATCAGCGAGTTGCAGCGGTCCACTTCGGAGGCGATGAAGCCGGCCACTTCGCGCGCCACCTCGTTTTCCTTGGCCAGGCTGCGCGTCAGCACTTCCGAAGAAGCGCGGATAGTGCCGAGCGGGTTGCGCAGTTCGTGGGCGAGGCCGGCGGAGAGCTGGCCGAGCGCGGCCAGCCGGTCTGCCCGGCGCTTCTCTTCCTCGGCCTGCTGGAGTTGGGCGTTGGCGGCGGCGAGTTGCTCGGCCGCGGCGCGCGATTTGCGGGTCTGGCTCCGCAGGTCTTCGGCCACCGAGTTGGCCAGGTTGGCGATCATGGCCAGCAGCACGACCGGCGGGACCGGGTCGGCGGTGATCTCCGACGGGTCTTTCACCCAGTGCAGAAAGAGCAGGTACGCCGCGCCGGCCACGGCGGCGCACAGCGTGGTACCCATCACGCCGAACATGGTGGCCGCCGAAACCACCGGCAACAGTAGCACCGGCCAATACACGCTGTTAATGCCGAAGCTGAAGCCGATCAGCATGAACGCCAGCGCCAGTTTGAGCCCGATCCAGAGCAGGCGGCTGCGGGTGGTCGGCTCGGCGGGAATCTTCGGTTCCAGCACCTGGGCCACGCCCAATGCCGCCAGGAAGACGATTTCCTGAGGTTCGTCCGGGTTTTGCGGCCGCGCGATCAGCACGCCGAACAATGCCAGCCACACGAAATCGCGTGGCTGAACCAGGCGAAAGCAGCGGGCGAGGAATCCGGGAGGGCGCAACATATTGAGTGGACGCGGGCGGCCCGAGGCGATGTGTCAATTCCCGCCGTAAATCGAGAAGCGGTCAAGACTGTCGCCGCTACATTATGCCACAATGAGGTAGAAAGTCTCATGCCCAAATCGAGTATGTTGGATCAGGACCCGTCTGCCGGTCCGGATTCTCAAATCAACAGCGAACCCGGCGAGTCGTTTGCCGACATTCTTTCGCAGTACGAGCGGACGAGCTCCCACGCCGGTGAGGAACGCCGTGGATTCAACGGTACGGTGGTGGCCGTGACCGCGGAATCGGTCCTGGTGGATATCGGCTTCAAGACGGAAGGCATTCTTCCGATCGCGGAGTTCACCAAGGCCGGCGAAACCGTCAAGCGGGGCGACAAGGTCCCGGTTTCCATCAAAGGGCGCGATCCGGAAGGCTATTACGAGCTGTCGCGCATGAAGGTGGAGCGGCCGCGCGACTGGTCGGCGCTCGAAAAGGCGTTCGCCGATAAAGCGCCCATCGCCGGCATGGTGACCGCGGTCGTCAAGGGCGGCTTAAGTGTGGACGTCGGCGTGCGCGCGTTCATGCCGGCATCGCGCTCGGGCGCGCGGGAAGCGGCCGACGTCGAGAAACTCGTCGGGCAGGAGATCCGCTGCCGCATCATCAAACTGGATACGGCCGACGAAGACGTGGTGGTGGACCGCCGCGCCGTGCTCGAGGACGACGAGCGCGAGGCCAAGGAAAAGCGCTACAGCCAGGTCAAAGAAGGCGACACCGTGACCGGCACAGTGCGCAGCCTCACCGATTTTGGAGCGTTCGTCGATATCGGCGGCGTGGATGCGCTGCTTCACGTGGCCGACATTTCCTGGGGCCGCGTCAACAAGCCGGCCGACGTGCTGAAGCCGGGCCAGGAACTGGAAGCCAGGGTGCTGAAGGTGGATGCCGCCAAGCGGCGCATCGCCATCGGCCTGAAGCAGCTTCAGCCGCACCCGTGGGACCTGGCCGGCGAGAAGTACAAGGTCGGCGACCGCGTGCATGGTACCGTCACGCGGCTGGCCGATTTCGGCGCTTTCGTCGAGCTCGAAAAGGGCGTGGAAGGGCTGATCCACCTTTCCGAAATGTCGTGGTCGAAGAAGGTGCGCAAACCGGCCGATGCCGTCAAGCCCGGCCAGCAGGTGGAAGTGGCCGTGCTGGGCGTCAACCAGGCCGAGCGCCGCATCTCGCTGGGATTGAAGCAGGTGCTCGGCGACCCTTGGGCCGAAGTGCCGCAGAAGTTCCCGGTGGATTCGCAAGTAGAGGGTAAGGTCACCAGCCTGCAAAAGTTTGGCGCGTTCGTCGAACTCGCCGAAGGCGTGGAAGGCATGATCCACGTGGGCGACATCAGCGCGGAGAAGCGCATCGACCATCCTCAGGAAGTGCTGAAGGTCGGGCAGACGGTGAAAGCGCTGGTGCTGGAGGCCGACGTCGCCAAGCGCCGGCTGCGGCTGGGCATGAAGCAACTCGTCCCCACCGGCCTCGATGAGTACATCGCCGAACACAAAGCCGGCGACGTGGTGACGGGGCGGATGACCGATGTTTCCGGCGGCCGCGCGCGCGTCGAGCTGGGCGAGGGGGTGCCAGCCACCTGCCGCATCCAGAACGAACCCGCGGGCGGCGGCCAATCGCAACCGGCCAGCGACAAGGCCGACCTTTCTTCTTTGACCTCCATGCTGGAGGCGAAGTGGAAAAAAGGCGGGGCTTCCGGTAGCGCAACCAGGGACGAAGCTCCGCGCTCCGGACAAATCCGCAGCTTCCGCATCGTGAAGCTGGACGCTGCGCAGAAGCGAATCGAAGTGGAGCTGGCCTAGCCGTTGCTTTTGCACTCCAACCCGGGGGAGCTGCAAGGTGGGACAGACGCTTTCGTCTGTCAACCCAGCCTTCGGCCCGCTTCAGTCTGTCGACGTTTCGGACTGCACCTCAGCCTTCTCTTCGGCGACCGGCGGAACTGTCTCGGGAGCAACCGGTTTCGGCAGATAACGCGGGAAACCGCCGAGCAGCGCTCCGTACATCAAATGGCCGTAAACAGCCGCCCGTCCTCCATGGAGCAGCGCTGCCAGCGGCGCCGCCCGCCACAACCAGCGGAAGATAATCCAATACCAGCCCAAGTACCAGCCCAAGCTGAACGCCATGGCGACCAGCGCCAGGCGGAGACGCGGCATGGGGCGGCCGGCGGCCAGTGCGAACAGCGTGCCCAGTGCGCCATAGAGCAGGATATAGAGCGCCACGCCGAACGCGGTGCTCCATGCGAAACCGGTGTGAAAAGCGGCCGACGGGGAGAACGCGTCCGCCATCAGGTTGGGGCTGATCCAGAAATCTTCGCGCCGCCAGACCGAGCAAACGCCCAGCCAGAGCAGCATATTGAGCACACCTACGGTGCCTGCCTGAAGTCCGGCCAGGGCGCGATCCAGGCGCCCGGCTGCCTGCTGGTGGCCCGCTGTCATCCATTTCAGCCTATACTGAGCAAACAAGGAAAGGCAAAACCTTAAAAATGCGTCGCGTGGCGATAACGGGAATTGGCGCGGTGAGCCCCAATGGAATCGGTCGGGAATCCTTTTGGCAGGCCAGCCGCAACGGCGTGAGCGGAGTGAGGCGCATCTCGCGCTTCGACCCGACGCCGTTTCAGGTGCAAGTCGCGGGGCAAGTGCCCGACGAGTTTGACGAGACGCGCTACGTGGAGGTGAAAGACCGGCCTCACGTATCGCGCGCCGTGCCGCTGGCGGTTGCCAGCGTAGGCGAAGCGCTGGAAGACGCCCATCTGGAGCCGGAGCACATGACGCGCGACGAACTGCGTGGCATCGGCGTCATGGTGGGCTCCGGCGGCGGCAGCCAGGACTTCAGCGAGGAGCAGTACCGCCTCTATTACACCGGGCATCAGAAGCAGTGCAGCGTCTACACCATCCCCACCGGAACCATCGGCACGCTGGCCAGCGAGGTATCGATGCGGTTCGGTTTCCGCGGCCTGAGCCACATCGTCTCCACCGGCTGCACTTCCTCCACCGACGCGATGGGCTACGCCTTCCGCCACATCCGCGGCGGCGTTCTCAATACCATCGTCGCCGGCGGCGTGGATTCCCCCATCGCGCCGCTGATCCTGCGCGGCTTCCAGTTGATGCGCATCATGTCGACCCGCTGGAACCAGCAGCCCGAGCGCGCTTCGCGGCCATTTTCGCGCGACCGTGACGGGTTCGTGATCGCCGAAGGGGCCTGGTTCTTCGTCTTCGAGGAAATGGAGCAGGCGCGCGCCCGCGGCGCCAAAATCTACGGCGAAGTCACCGGGTACGGATCCACCTGCGAGGCCTACCATCGCGTGCGCCTGGAAGAGTGCGGCGAAGAGCCGGCGCGCGCCATCGGGCTGGCTCTGGAGGAATCCGGCATCGCGCCCTCCGACGTGCAGTACATCAACTATCACGGCACCTCCACCGAGCTGAACGACCGCATTGAAACGCGCGCCGTGAAGCTGGCCTTCGACGGGCATGCTTATAAGCTTCCCGGATCGTCGCTGAAGAGCCTGATCGGGCATCCCCAAGGAGCCTGCGGCGCCGCCGGGGTGGCAGCCACCCTGCTCGCCATGCGCGACGGCGTAGCGCCGCCCACCATCAACGTCGACGAACCCGACCCCGATTGCGACCTCGACTACATCACCACCCCCGGCCGCAAAATCTCGATCGAGCACGCCGTGGCCAATTGCATCGCCTTCGGCAGCAAGAATTCCGCCATGGTGCTGCGCAAAGTGGAATAGGCGCAGCGGGAGCGCCAGTGCCGTAACCGCTTGACTGGCCAAGGCCTGCGTTACTCTTCTCCACCGGCGGAGCAATCATAGGTTTGCGGAGTTGCCGCTGCACCGTGCGCGTGCATTGACGCGTGGGGTGCTCGGGAGTAGTCTAGAGGAAGAACGGGGTTTCGCGGATGACTCGCTACCTGCCAGCGCGCCACTATCTTTGGTTTGCGATAGGTGCGCTTGTGCTGGCCGGTTTTTTCACCTGGCGGGCCCTGGCTTGGAACCCCAGTTCCTGGGCCGGCATCGTCCTGGCCTTCCTGCCGGCCGTCCTGTTCGTGCTCACTGCGAGTCTTCTTTTGCTGCTGGCTTTTCGGCCACCCATTGAAGTCCACGAGGGCTACCTATCGATCGGGCGCCGCGCGATTCCCTGGATGGATATCCGGCGCTTGGACCGGACCGGGTGGATTTCGCCGCTGGTGGTGCGCATCACTCTGTTCGACGATTCGCGCCGGGTGCTGCTGTACCCGGGCGATTTGGATGCCTGCAACGCCCTGCTGCGCCACTTGCGCCGCTCCTCCCGGGACGCGTTGATCGATGGCGTTCCTTACCGGCAGTATTGGGGCGAGGTCCTTGCGCCAGTGGTCCAATCGAGCCAGGCGTTGCCGCCGCGCTATCGCATCCTGCGGCCCGAGGACGAAGCCGAGGTCGAACGCCTCTACCAGCGCCTGAAGACGGTCGGCAATCTGGACCAGAAGAATTCCGGAGACGAGAAATAGTCGATGGGCCGGCGCCGGCTCGTTGCGTGGCGGCTCGGCGTGGCGCTGCTCCTGCTTGTGTTGACGGCCTACGTCACTCGTACTCTGTGGCTCGGCGCGCTCGGTCGCGCTCTGGTTGAGGACGACGGGCCTGCGAAGGCCGATGCGGTGGTCGTGCTGGGTGGCGACGCATGGGGCACGCGCCTCGAAACAGCCGCTCGCCTGGTGCGCTTGGGTTATGCTCCGGTGGTGCTGATTAGCGGCGCACCCGCGGCATACGGAGCGAACGAAGCGGATCTCGCCATTCCGTACATCGTCCGCCAGGGTTACCCCGCCGAGTGGTTCGTCCCCTTGCGCAATCAAGCCATGTCCACCCGCGAGGAGAGCTTCCTGCTGCTGCGCGAATTGCGCCAACGCCAGGTGCACAGCATGATTCTGGTTACCAGCGAGTTTCACACCGCACGCGCCGCGCGGATTTTCCGCGCCTCCGAACGTGCGCTGGGCTACCCCCTGGAGACGCGCGTGGTGCCCGCGCCGGACCGCTACTTTCATGCCGGCTCCTGGTGGCGGAACCGCGAAGGCCGCAAGACTGCGCTGGGTGAGTGGGAAAAGACCATCGCCAACGTGCTTGGTATCTAGGTCCAATAGAATCAGTTGATTGCGGGATCGTTCGCGCCTCCTGACAAGAAAATCCACAGGCAACCGTTCGGCCCTCGGGACATCTAATCCATATGGGAACTGACCCGCGTACCAAAGAGTATCTTCTGCTGAGCGATTTCGATCAAACCCTGAGTTTCAACGACTCCGGGATAGCGCTCAGCGAACTGATTGGCGTAACGGGGTTCCGCGAAAGAATCCAAGGGCTGTCGAACATCCATCTGGTGCAGCAGGGCGGCGAACTGGCCTACCTCCTGCTCCACGATCCGGAGTACCGCCGGGTGCGGCGCGAGCACCTGGTGGAAGTCGGCAAACTCATCCGTTTGAAACAAAACATTGGCCTTTTGTTTGAATTGCTGCGGGACATCGAAGGCCACCGGTTTGCCTTTTACGTGGTTTCGGCCGCGCCGGAGGAAGTGATCCAGTCCGCGCTCGACGGCATCATTCCGCCGGACCACATTCACGGGACGCGGTTCCGCTATGACGCGGAGACGGGCGAGATCGAGTCCATCGAAAGCGTGCCGGCCGGCTACGGGAAAGTGGCCGTGCTCGACCGGTTGCGCGAGACGCTGAACATAGGCCGGGACCGCGTGGTCTACGTGGGCGACGGCATTTCCGACGTCCACGTCATGCTGCACGTCAGCCGGCTGGACGGCCTGACCATCGCCGTATCGGAGAACAAGTATCTCACCCAGATCGCGCGCCGGACCATCTTGAGCGACAACGCGATCAGCGTGCTGGTGCCCATCCTGGAGGACATTGTCGGGTGGGACAGCTCGCGCATCCATGCGTTCTTCGAAGGCCACGGATTCGTGCTGCGGGAATGGGAAAAGGTGCGTACCGACCTGCTCACCATCAGCCGCGACGCGCCTCCGGAAGCAACCATGGCGGCGGGCGCGTGACCGTGGGGCAGGCGCTTTCGCCTGCCAACCGATACTGAGGCTGAGTCCTGAACGCACCCCGTCAGCGCGAACCCGTTATCCTGAGGCTGTGACGCCTCGTTTCCGCTTCGAAGAAATCGTCGACTCCGGCCCGGAGAATTACGACATCCACACTCGCGTCCCCGGCCCGGCCGGCGCGCTGCCCTTCACCGATGAGATGCTACGCCAGCGCGCCTCGGGCGACCTGTTCGGATGGTCGCAGGATGCCGGCATGGGGTGGGATCCTGCGCGGCTCGGTGGCGCAGAGGTGCTGTTGCTCTCCACCCATGGGGGCATTCGCGCCGCCGATGGCACGCCCATCGCGCTGGGCTATCACACCGGCCATTGGGAAGTGGGCCTGCTGATGCAGGCCGCGGCTGAGGAATTGAAGGCGGCGGGTGCAGTGCCGTTCGCCGGTTATTGCACCGACCCCTGCGATGGCCGCACGCAAGGCACAGCCGGCATGTTCGATTCGCTGCCGTACCGCAACGACGCAGCCATCGTCTTCCGCCGCCTGATCCGCTCGCTGCCGACCCGCCGCGCCGTGATCGGCTTTGCCACCTGCGACAAAGGACTGCCGGCCATGATGATGGCGCTCGCCGGCACGCGCGATCTGCCCGCCGTGCTGGTGCCCGGAGGCGTCAGCCTGCTGGCCTCCGACGGTGAAGATACGGCCCGTGTGCAGACCATCGGCGTGCGCTTCGCGCACGGCCAGATCACGCTCGAGGAAGCCGCCCGCGCCGGATGCAGCGCCTGCGCTTCGCCCGGCGGCGGATGCCAGTTTCTGGGCACGGCCGCCACTTCGCAGGTGGTGGGCGAGGCGCTGGGAATGTCGCTCACGCACAGCGCGCTGGCGCCTTCCGGCCAGCCGATCTGGCTCGACATGGCGCGCCGCTCCGCGCGGGCCGCGCTGGAACTCGAAGCGCGCGGAATCCCGATGCGCGACATCGTCACCGAAGCCGCGCTCGGCAACGCCATGGTGACGCACGCGGCCTTCGGCGGCTCTACCAACCTCATCCTGCACCTGGCCGCCATCGCCCACGCAGCCGGCCTACGCCGCCCCACCGCCGCCGACTGGGCCGATATCAACCGTCGCGTGCCGCGCCTGGTGGATGCGTTGCCCAACGGCCCGCGCAATTTCGCCACCGTCCAGGTCTTCCTGGCCGGCGGCGTTCCCGAAGTGATGCTGCACCTGCGCCGCGCCGGCCTGCTGGACACGCGGGCGCTCACCGCCAGCGGTGAAACCCTCGGGCGCATGCTCGACTGGTGGGAGGGTTCCGCGCGCCGTGCACGCCTGCGCCAGTTGCTCCAGGAGCGCGATGGCATCGATCCCGACTCCGTCATCATGGACCCGGACTCGGCCGCGCGCCACGGCCTCACCTCCACCGTCTGCTTCCCCCACGGCAACCTGGCGCCGGAGGGCGCGGTGATCAAGAGCACCGCCATCGATCCGTCCGTGCTCGACGCCGACGGCGTCTACCGCAAGCGCGGCCCGGCCCGCGTCTTCACCTCCGAACCTGCCGCCATCGAAGCCATCAAGAGCGGCGCCATCCAGGCCGGCGATGTCGTCGTCCTGATGGGCCGCGGCCCCAAGGGCGCGGGCATGGAGGAGACTTACCAGTTGACCTCCGCGCTCAAGTATCTGGATTTCGGCAAGCACGTGGCGGTGGTCACCGATGCGCGTTTCAGCGGCGTCTCCACCGGCGCTTGCATCGGCCACGTTTCGCCGGAAGCCTTGGCCGGTGGCCCGCTCGGGAAAGTGCGCCCAGGCGACGTGATCGAAATCGTCATTGATCGGAACCGCCTGGAGGGCCAGGTCAACCTGGTGGGTCCCGGTGGCGTGGAGGAGGGATCCCGCATGCTTGAGGAACGCGCGCCCTGGCCGGGCCTTGCGCCCGATCCCGCCCTGCCCGATGATACCCGTTTGTGGGCCGCCCTGCAGGACGCGAGCGGCGGCGCATGGGCCGGCGCGGTCTATGATGTGGACCGGATTCTGCGCGTGCTCGAAGCCGGCCGGCGCGCGCTCGGGGAACGCGGAAGCGCTCGTCCGCCCGCTATTGATTAACCAACAGCTTTTCGGTCCTGTCCGGCAGCGGAATGATCATGCTTTCCGCACGATGCGTCATCGCCCAGACCGCCAGCTCCGTCCGGTTACTGACATCGAGTTTTCGGAAGATCCGGTTCAAGTACTCCTTGACGGTTCCTTCCGAAAGATGCAGTTGATAGGCGATTTCTTTGTTCGGCTTGGCTTGCCGTACCAGGTCCACGACTTGCTTTTCCCGAAAGCTAAGGTCGTGGTTGATGGGGCGGTGCTCCCCGATTGGCCTTCGACAAGCCTGGCAGACCCGTTCCGTGCCGCCGCTCCGGAAATCCGTTCCGCAACGAGGGCAGTTTCGCAGAGCGGGAATCTGCCGGTATTCCTGAGTTAACATGTTGCTCTCCCGTCCCCAATCGTCGGATCCCAGAACCAGGCTGATCGTCCCGTAGGGATTTTATACAGACATTGGGAGTATTAACGGTGCAACCTAAGGGCCATGGCTCTGCCGACTGAAAACAAAAGGATTTCTCTATTCAAGATCGGCAAAAACTGCATTTTACATAGTGGAGATTACCGACAGGGTCATTTCGCACAGGTTTACCGGATTGCCTCACTTGTGAAGGGAGCTCGCTAGCTTAGTCCTTAGTACCCACCGCCCGCTGACATTGTCTTCAGCGGCGCTGCGGCGTCCGCCGCGACGAGATCGGGACGGTCCTCGACACCCAGTTTCTTCATCTTATACAGGAGCGCTTTGTAGTCGATTTTCAGCAGTGCTGCCGCCTGTTTCCGGTTCCAGCGCGTGGAATTGAGAGCCGCCAGGATCGCGTCCGTTTCAGCTTGTTTCCTGGCTTGCGTGACCTGTTCCAGAATCGGAGAACCCACCGCGAGATCGCCGGGCTGGGAGTGAGCTTCGGCAAGCGGCGCCGGCCGCATTGGCCTACGCGTCGCCTTCGCGTGGAGTTCGCTCGCGAGCGCGGCGGCATTGCCGAGGATCATAAACTTCCGAACATAGTTCTCCAACTCGCGCACGTTCCCGGGCCAGTGATACGTCATCATGGCGTGTTTCAGTTCGGGCGTGATGGCTGGCTCGGGCAGCCCTCCCGCGGCGTGTTTCTTGATCAGGAACTCCGCCAGCGGCACGATATCTTCCTTGCGGTCGCGCAGCGGCGGAACCTTCAGGTTGATTACATTCAGACGGTAGTAAAGGTCCTCGCGAAAGCTTCCTTCGAGAATGGCCTTCTCCAGATCGCGGTGCGTGGCTGCCATGATGCGCACGTCCACCTTGATGGTTTCCTTGCCGCCGATTCGTTGAAACTCGTGGTCTTGCAGAACCTGCAACAGCTTGGCCTGGAGCCGCACGTCCATGTCCCCGATTTCATCGAGCAGTATCGTGCCCCCTTCGGCGATCTCGAACTTGCCCGCCTTCCTTTGGAAAGCGCCGGTGAACGCGCCGCGCTCATAGCCAAACAGCTCGCTCTCGACCAACTCCGACGGCAGCGCCGCGCAGTTGAGTTTCAGAAACGGCCTGTTCGCGCGAGGAGACTGCGCGTGCAGTTCTCGCGCGAGCACCTCTTTTCCGCTGCCGGTTTCGCCCTGAATCAGCACCGGAACCTCCGACCAGCCTATCTGTCCCACCACAACCTGGAGTTCTTTCATCCGGGGATTCGTCCCCAGCAAGACGTCGGGGAAAGGCTTCGCATTGCGTGGGGGCGCGGCGGGAACCGTGCCTTTGGCCTCGATCGCCCGCCGGATCACCTCACGCAGGTCCTCGTGCGCCACGGGCTTGGCGAGAAAATCCGTCGCCCCTCGTTTCATCGCAGTGACCACGTTCAGAGTGGACGATGCGCCGGAGAGCATGATTACCGGCAACTGGCGATCCAGGCTTCGAATCTCCCGCAGGGTGTCCAGGCCATCCCGATTCAGCATCACTATGTCGAGCAGCACGGCCGCTATTTCGGATCCGCCCGATCGCAGGCAAGCCAGCACTTCGTCCCCGTCGCGAGCCGATTCCACGGAATACCCCATGCACTTCAGGGCGGTCTCGAGATAGCTCAGAACCTCCGGCTCATCTTCCCCTACCAGAATTGTGCACTTCTGGTCAGACAGCAGCATGAACGTTTATCCTCCCCATTGTTTCGAACGCCTCAGCCAATTCCGCCTCCCCCGCCGGCAACTGAGACCGGTCAAGCGGAAGAACAATTGAAAACCTAGGGCCCATATCGGTGTTTTCGGCCCAAACACGCCCCTCGTGCTGCGTAATGATCAAGCGGCAGATCGCCAGGCCGAGGCCGCCGCCAGAGCGGTCACGCCCGCCGGAGTACGATGCGTACTCCTCGAAAATCGTGTCCAAATGCTCCTTCGGTATCGCCGCGCCGGAGTCCGTAATGTCGATCCGGTAGCTGTTCGGGTCCTGGTCCACGGTGCGCCGGCGCTCCACCGCAGGCGGCATTCCCGATGGTCCGGAACGGCGCTCCCAAAAGAACGGGTAGCCGCGAATTTCGATCGCGCCCGATTTTGGCGTGAACTTGCAGGCGTTGTCCAGAATGTTGATCAGCACCTGTTCGATCTGCCCCGGTTCGAAGAGCAGACCTTCATCGCCAGGTTCGAGTTCCGGCGTAATCGTAATCCGCCGTTCGTCGGCGAACGGCGCAATCTCGTGCAAGACCTGATCCAGGCACTCCTGCAGGTCGCCCCGCTCGAAGTTGGGCCGCTTCTTCACGTGGCGCGCAATACTCAACTGGAACATCGCGGAGGCCATCCGCGAGAGACGCTGGGCGCTGCGCCGCATCCGCCCCAGGACTTCCCGCTGCGCCTCGTTGATGGGACCAAACGATTCGTCCAGCATCAGACCGCAGTAGCCGCCCAAGGCGGTAAGCGGAGCCCGAAAGTCATGTACCGCCCGAGCCAGAAAATTGGTGCGGTCCTGGTCATATTCCTGCAGCGCCAAGTTGGTTTGCACCAGGCATTGAAGCATCTCGTCCCGATCTTCCCGCGAGGGGTCGGTCCCGCGTGACGAAACGGCAGAACCGAGAAATGCCGCCAGCGTCACCGGGGTTGCCGGTTTGAGCAGGATGTTGGCCTCCGCGACCGCCGTTTGTTGGCGGAATTCCGGCAGGTCCTTCCGGCTGACCAGATACAGATGCTTGTGGGAAAACCTGTATCCATAGTTGGGCAGTGGGACATCGCTCTGATAATCCCAAATGCACAGGTCCGCGTGCGCGATCGAGTCGCCTACGCTGGCCGCGGAAAGCGTCCAGGGTTGGTTCAGTATCTCGTCGAGGATCTCCAGGCAGACCCGGTACAGCTCCCGATCCTCCGAAATCAACAATATGTCCATCGAGCCCCCCCTCAAGGACTCCCGGGCAATTCAGCCTAGCCCCTCTCGGGGCTCCCCCATATTCCAACAAGGCCCGTCTTCTAGGGGTGTGGTCGCCGCATTCAGAACTCGCAGGCTGCCACAATAATTACTGGTGACAACGTAATCTACAACGTATCACTCACAAGGTGGTTTCCGTACCAGCCCTCAAGACAAAATCCCGGCTCCGCGATCTTATCCTCGCAAGATTTCGGGATATCTCCCCGTTTCTCGCGATCCTCACTTCTGGGAACTTAATTATCATAACCTGAGCCTAACCGAAGTCAACTGTTAAGTTGAGGATACGGTTCTTGGTACCAGTAGATCCCCGCGCCACGAATGGTACTTGCAATTGCCAAATTTTTGGGTTTCGAAAGCATTACCTAGGACAAATCCGTAGCCATTGGCGAACGCCTAATCGCCAAAAGCGGGCCGATAGCGAACTCCGAGATCTCAATCATCGCAAGGGATCGGCCATACCTCAGATGTCTGTACCGGAAATTTGGATTCGCAACCGGAAAATCTTCAGTTGGTGCGAAATCAGACCGCATCGCGCCTTATGCAACTAATTGAAAAAGAATTCACTTGATAGGTCAGAGTCAGCACTTCTTAATGGCACCGAACGTGCCTTGTGGGTCGCGCCGAATTATGTCCGCCGACCATGCCCAACAGTTTTCAGAAGACCTGACTCCACCGGATCGCCGCCGGCGCTACCGTGCCCGTCTGCACTGGCCCGTTCAATTCCACCGGCGGGGCGATTCAGGTTTTTTGGCCACTGAGACCCAGGACTTAAGTAGTGATGGATTCTATTGCCGTTCCAAAACGGTGTTCGCCCCAGGAGAGCTCGTCGACTGCACTCTCCATATTCCGGCGCATCGTCCCCAGGGGTCGGGAGAGACGCTCGCAGTCAGGTGCAAAGTTCGCATCGTGCGGGTTGACGAGCCCGATAGCCAAGGCTTCCGCGGCCTGGGCTGCCGCATCGAAGATTACCATTTTCCCCCCGTCGATCCACCCACAAGTGCCCCACCCACAAGCTGAGCCAGCTTCACTTCCAGCTCGCGTAGCACCAATCGCGCAATCGTGTTATCGTGTGCATGCATACGATCTTGCGAAATGTGCGACGCGCGGCGGCAACCCCAGCTATGATTACGCTTCGCTCCAGCCTGCCCTGCCTGCCAGCGATACCGTTGCTCTTGCATGCGACTCTGCTCGCCGCCGATGGCCGCGTGGCGGGTCAGGTGACCGATCCGCAGGGCAAGCCGGTTGCGGGCGCCACACTGCGGCTGAGCGGCGGCGCGGCGGAACTCGGCGCCACCAGTGACTCCGACGGCCGGTTCCTGTTTCGCGCGGTAGCGCCGGGCGAATACGCGCTCGGCGCTACCGCCAGCGATTTCCAGGCCGTCATGCGAACCTTTCCCCTGGCTGAAGGCGAATCGCTTTCCGTAAACCTGAAGTTCGTGCGGCTAGCCTCTCGCCACGACGCCGTCACTGTGATCGCGGAGGCTGGCGAAGCAGGCCTCGATCATCCCGACCCGGCGCAGCGCATCGACATTCACGACGACATCCTCGACGCCAATCCCGGCCGCCCCGGCGCGCCGGTCTCCATCCCCGGCCTGCCAGTCGAAACCGCATCCGGCGGCATCAAGGCGCCGCAATACTTCGCGCCCGGCGTGGCCGGAGACCACGGCGAGCCGATCGCGCAATACCTCGCTGTCGGCAGCTCCCTGATTCCCAACAATCTCAGCGCCAATGCGCACGGCAACGGCTACGCGGATCCCAACATCATGATCCCCGAAGTCATCGAAGCCGTGGTGACGGATGGCGGCGCGTTCAACGCGCTTGAGGGCAACCATTCCGTCGATATGGCCGCGGTCTACCGCTTTCGCGAGCGGCTGGAGCCGTTTGCAACCGTCACCGGCGACTCCCGCGATCTCGACCTCGCCACCGGCTGGAGCTCCGCCGATCCCGCCACCAAGGCTTGGATCGCGCTCCAGACTTCTTATGGCAATGGCTTCCTCGACAGGTTGGAACATCGCCAGCAGTACAAGCTGAATGGTGAACGCGTGTTCGAGATCGGCAGCCACCAGGTCACCCTCTTCGGCATCGGCTACTACGGCAAATCCATGGTGCCGGGCCTGGTGCCGATCGATGTGCCGAACCTCCATGACACCATCGACCCGCGCCAGCGCGACCAGACTCACACCGCCGAAGTCGCGCTCAACGATGTGTGGCGTCTGTCGGAATCGAACGAGCTCCATTTTTCCGGCTTCTTTCGCACTTACAACCTGGCGCTCTTTTCCAACTTCGGCGACGGCCTCATCCGGCAGAGCGAATTCCGCACAGTCACCGGCGGCAACGCCAACTATGCGCATCCGGTGAACCAGCATTTCGCAATTCTGATTGGTACGGACTACCAGCGCGACGCACCGCGCCGGGACGACCTCGACCACTACGATTCCGACAACTTCGCCATCTACGGCCCATTCGAAAAGGTCGCGGCCAACAATGTGACGATAGACGATCTGGCGCCGTACATTGCGATCGATGGCGAGCTCACCTCCTGGCTGCACTACAACCTCGGCTGGCGCCGCGACGAAATCGGTATCGGCAACACGGACCTGCTCAATCCCGCCAATTCCCACAGCGGATTGGTGGGCGTGAACTCGCCGAAATCAACGTTGAGCCTCATCGCGCCGAAGCGGCTGCCGTTGCCCTCGGTGTCCTTCAGCTTTGGCCAGGCGTTCTTCACCAACGATCCGCGCATCGGCACTGGCATTACCCAGGGAACACCCGTCAGCCGCGCGCACGCATACCAGATGGTGGCGCACAAGGCCGTCGGCGATACCGATTTTCGCGTGACGCTCGGCCACGTCACGCAGGAGGAATCGCTGGCTAAGATCGATCCGGATACGGGCCTCCAGTACGATGAAGGGCCCAGTCGCAATCGCTACATCACGGCCGACGCGCGCCACTCCTTTCCTGGCGGGTTCCTGCAAGCGTCGGTCTCGAAGGCGGACGCGCGCGATCTCTCCAATGGCCTGCCGGTGCCCGAAGCGCCGCGCCTGATTGCCGATGTCCTGGGGACGCTGGACCGTTTGCCGTTCGGCCTGCGCGCCCGCGCCGAGTTCGAAAGCGTGGGCCGCAAGCCGTTGGGCGATGGCTTCGTCAGCGTGCCTGTCCGCGAGTTTCGCGGCGCACTCGCCCGCCAGTTCGGCAGCCGCCTGGAGGCCGGCGTCAACATCCTGATCGCCAGCGGTTACACCGGCCAAACCACCGAAGTGCTGGCCCTCCCGGACGAATCCGCCCCGTTCGAGCGGGTGGTGGGCGTCCGCCTGCCTTCCTACGCCAGCCTTTCGCTCAGCTACCGCTTCGGGCGCGGCCCGCGTTAAGGGACGGCTGGCCAGAA
The DNA here is from genome assembly GCA_963843095.1 of Bryobacterales bacterium. GTDB lineage: Bacteria > Acidobacteriota > Terriglobia > Bryobacterales > Bryobacteraceae > Bog-375. The sequence continues at coordinate 28,516 of CAWJLI010000144.1, read as the reverse complement.
AACGCGCCCGCATGCAGGCGTTGGCAGGTTGAACCCTGCCCCACCCTAATCGCCCCGCTCCACTTCCACGGAATGAACGTGCGGATGCGAATGCACCTCGCCAGACCGGTGCCTGTGCCGGTGCGCATGCACCAGGTTGGTGCGTTCCAGCAACTCGCGATCGCGCAGAATCTCCGCCGGCGCGCCCTCCGCCACCACCCGGCCCGCATCGAGCACCAGGCACCGGTCGGCAATATCCTCCAGGTCGCCGAGATGGTGCGTGGCCGTGATTACCGACTTCGCGCCGCCGCCCCATTCCACCAGCAGGTCGATCATCTGGCTCTGGCTGCGCGGATCCAGCGCCGCCGTCGGCTCGTCCAGCAGCAGCACGGCCGGGTCCAGCACCAGCACGCTCGCCAGCGCCACCCGCTTCTGCTCGCCGCCCGAGAGACGGTGAGGCACGCGATCTTTCAAGTGCGCGATGGCGAACCGCTCGAGCGTCTCGCCCACCCGTTCCCGCACTTCGGACTTGGGCCAGCCCAGCTGCAACGGGCCGAACGCCACCTCGTCGAACACCGTGGGATTGAACAATTGCACGTCCGGATTCTGAAACACCAGCCCCACCTGCCGCCGGAAGGAAAAGGCAAACGCGTCATCGGCGAAGCGCTCTTCCGTCAGCTCTTCTCCGCGGAAGCGAACCGTGCCCGCCTGCCCGAAATACAGGCCGTCCAGAATCCGCAGCAGGGTGGATTTGCCGCTGCCATTGGCTCCCACCAGCGCCACGCGGCTGCCCTCCGCCATCGAGACGCTCAAGTCCTCGATCGCCGCCAGCCGGTCGTAGCGGTAGGTCAGGTGCGTGGTTTCGAACAGCATCATCGGCCCGCCCACACGCCCGCCGCGGCCAGCGCCGCAAAGCCCGCCAGAGCCAGCCAGTCGAGGCGCTGCATGGCGAAATCGTCCAGCAGGTGAACGTCGCCGCGAAATCCGCGCGCCTGCATGGCCAGGTAAACATCTCCGCTCAGCTGCAACGAGTGGCTGAGCAGCACGCCCGCGCTCGCTACCGCCATGTGCCGGCGCTCGGCGCCCGCAAGCGCGCCCACTGCTGCGGCTCTTGCGCGACTCGAACATCTCATGCGCCGTCTCCAGCAGCAGCAGGATGTAGCGCGACGCCATGCCAAGGATCGCCACAAACACCAACGGAACCCGAAACACCCGCAGCGCCTTCAGCACGTGTGCCCACGGCGTGGTGAACTCGAGCAACAGCGCCAGAGTAGCCGCCGTCTCCACGCGCAGCAGCAGGTAGCTCGCGGTCGTCAAGCCTTGCGCGGTCACCGTCCAGTGGAGGCCCGGCAGGCGGCAGAGCGCAACGCCAGGGGTGAGGAACAAAGCCGGCAGGGCGATGACGCCAGTAAACGCCAGTGCTCCCATCCATCCCCGGGCCGCCAGCACGCGAAAGGGAACGCGCGAAAGCGCGGCCAACACAACCGCCGCTGCGAAGAGGGCCGCAATCACCCACAGCCGCCTTGCCAGCGCCGCGGCCAGGATCAGCGAAAACAATCCCGCCACTTTCACCCGCGCGTCCAGCCGCTGGAGCAAGCCTCGGCCTGCGGCGGAATTCTCGGCGTCGATGGACGCGCTGCAGGCCCGCGTAAAGCCCCTCGATGGTGCGCTCGATGAATCCGCCCTGCCGCCCGCCGAGTTTCATGTCGCCGTCTCCTGGCGGGGCTCCTTGCGGTCCCACAGCCACCCCACCATCAGGCAGACCAGCAGAATCAGGCCCGCGCCAAACATGGCCGAGAGCAGATATCCGAACGCCGCGCTGCGAATGTATGGCGGCGCGTAGCGCGCGAACGGCGCGGTCCAGATTTGCGACAGTCGCGCCAGCCCTTCCGGCGCGCGCAGCGGGGCGGCCTGGTGGAACGACGTGGCCGCGATTTCGTGCCGCACGGCGGGGTTCGAGAAATCCCGCGCCATCCATTCGCCCCACGCCGATCCGGTTGCCAGAATCCCCAACGGCGTCAGCATCAGCAACACGCCCAGGCCCGCCCAGAGCGGCCGTAGCGCCCTGCCGGCAACCTGTTCGGTGAGAGCCGCGCCGCGGCCCGCCGTGCTCTTCAACAGCGATGGATCGGATCGCTGCAGGAACGCCACCACTCCCGCCGAAACCGTCAGTTCGGCGAAACCGGCAATCGTCAGGTGGCCCAGCATCATTGCCGGAATGGCGACGCTGAGGGGGTACGGGCAATACAGCGGAGCGCCCGTCGAGTCTCTGTACAACAGCGGCTGAATGCCAAACTCGATGGCCGCCAGCAGCGCCGAAACGTTGATCGCCGCGTAGCCAGCCAGGCCCGACGCCATCACTCTGCGCGCCGAGCCGATGGCCGCTCGCGCGGAGAGAATGCGGTACACCGCGTACGCCACCAGCGCGCCGGCAATGGCCATGTTGAAACAGTTGGCGCCGATCGCCGTGATGCCGCCATCGCCAAAAAACAGGGCCTGAATCACGATCGCGATGGATACCGCCAGCATGGCGGCCCACGGTCCTAAAACCACCGCCGCGAGGCCGATCCCCACCGCATGGCCGGTGGTCCCGCCGGGAAGCGGCAGGTTGAACATCATAATCACGAAGGAAAACGCTGCGAACAGCGAGATCAGCGGCACCAGTCGCGTGTGCAGCGCCTTGCGCACGCGCTTGAGTGCAACGTACCAGAACGGCGCGGCGCCGGTGTAGAGGGCCGCACAGGTGGCCGGGCTCAGATATCCATCCGGTATGTGCATCGCGGTTCGAAGCCGTGGCGGCTTGCGGGCAAATCTCAGTGTAGTACGATTCGCGCATTCGTATGCTCGGGTCGGGCATGCTTGAGCTTGCCTGTAACACGCTATGGAACCGATTTCCATACGTGCTACCTTGTACCTTCGGATCGAGGAATTCGTCCCTCGCCCGGCGCGACAAAGGAGCGCCTCCTCTTATGAGTTTTCGATACCTCCGGCTTTCGGCGGCGCTGGCGGCTCTCTGCGGCGCGACCACGGCCCAAAGCGTGCCGAACCAGCGGCCCGCATCCGTTTCCTACGTCTGGAAGAGCGTACAGATGGTGGGCGGCGGATTCGTGGACGGCATCATTTTCCACCCGACCGCCAAGGGTGTGCGCTACGCCCGCACCGACATCGGAGGCGCTTACCGCTGGAACGATCTTGCCCATCGCTGGGAGCCGCTTCTCGACTGGGTACCCTACGAGAATCTCAACTGGATGGGCGTCGAGAGCATTGCCGTCGACGCGTCCGACCCCAATCGCGTGTATCTCGCCTGCGGCACTTATACCAATCCCACCACGCCGGATGGCGCCATTTTACGTTCCAGCGACCGCGGCAAGACGTTCCAGCATACCAATGTGCCTTTCAAGTTCGGCGGCAATGAAAACGGCCGCGGCCACGGCGAGCGCCTGGCGGTCGATCCCAACAGCGGTAACATCCTCTATTTGGGCACGCGCCACGCCGGCTTGTGGAAGAGCGTCGACCGCGCGGTGACCTGGAGCAAGGTGGAGAGCTTTCCCGATGTTACCGAAGAGCCGCCCACCGAGGGCAGCCGGCAGGGGCAGGGAAGCGGCATCGTTTTCGTGGTGTTCGATCCGCGCAGCGGCGCAAAAGGCAAATCAAGTTCCACCATTTACGTGGGCGTCTCCCTGATGGGACGCGACAACCTGTTCCGCTCGAAGGATGCCGGCAAGACCTGGCAGCCTGTCGCCGGCGCGCCAACTCAATACCGGCCCGCGCGCGCCGCGCTGGCTTCCGATGGCACGCTCTACATCTCTTATGTCACCGGCCCCAACCCGTACCGGCCGACCGACGGTGGCATATGGAAGCTCGATACAGCCAGCGGCGCGTGGACGGATATCACACCCGACCGGCCGGACGCCGCGAACAACAAAGCGTTTGGCTACGGTGGTGTTTCCGTGGATGCGCATCATCCTCACACCCTGATCGCCAGCACATATTACCGCCCCGGCGGCGACGATGTTTTCCGCAGCCTCGATGGCGGCAAAACCTGGAAACCGGTCTTCGGTTCGGGTGGCACCTATGACTTTTCGCTGGCGCCCTACGTGGCGCGCACGCCGATTCACTGGCTGTTGGACGTCGAAATCGATCCGGCCAATTCCGACCACGCCATGTTCGTCACCGGCTACGGCGGTTACGAAACCTTCAATCTCACCGCCCTGGATTCCGGCAAGCCGACCAAATGGAGCGTCATGAGCACCGGCATCGAAGAAACCGTCGCGCTCGATCTGCTCAGCCCGTCCAAGGGCGCGCATCTGGTCACCGCCATCGGCGATTACGGCGGGTTCGTGCACTGGGACCTCGATAAACCCGCGCCGGAAGGCAGTTCCTCGCCCCCGCGCTTCGGCAACACGGCGGGCGTGGCCGGCGCCGTAAGCAATCCGGACATGATCGTGCGCGTCGGCAGGGCCGCCGGCAATCGCGGCGGTGGCAACATCGGTTACTCGATGGATGGAGGCAGGACGTGGCAGCCCACTCCGTCGGCGCCACCCAACGCCAGCCTGGGGAGCATCGCGGTCTCCACCGACGGCGAGATCTGGGTGTGGACGCCGGAGCGCAGCGCCGTGTACTTCACGCGCGATTCCGGGGGGCGCTGGATCAAGTCGGAAGGCATCTCCGAGAATACGCGCGTGATCGCCGACCCCGTCAATCCGCGCAAGTTCTACGGTCTCGCGCTGTTCGATGGGAAGCTCTTCGTCAGCACCGATGGCGCGGCGACTTTCACCGCGCAACCCCTCACGCTGCCCGATGGCCTTCCCACGCGCGGCGACCATGCTGACGCCCGCGGCGACAACCGTGGCGGCCAGGACCGCATCTACGCCACGCCGGGCAAGGAAGGCGACCTGTGGCTGGCTGCCTTCGATGGCCTGTACCACTCCACCGATAGCGGCGTGACGTTCTCCCGTTTAGGCCACGTCGGCCAGATTCACGCTTTCGGCTTCGGCCAAGCCGCGCCCGGCGCCACCTACTCAGCCCTGTACCTCATTGGCGTGGTAGATGGCCTGCGCGGTATTTTCCGTTCCACGAATGCCGCCCAAAGCTGGGTGCGGATCAACGACGATCAGCATCAATGGGGTTTGCTGCTGCAAATCGCCGGCGACCCGAAGCAGTTCGGCAGAGTCTACGTCGGCTCCCACGGCCGCGGTACCTTTTACGGCGACCAGGCACCGGGCGCGCACTAGCGCCCGCGCGGCTTGAGTAACTCACTTACGAATTCTGCCCAGGCAGAATGCGGCCGCGATAGTGAGTGCGTCGCGGGTGGCCGCTCTGGGACACCGTTCGGATCGAATCCAGCACCGGCTGTTCGCCCGGCTGGAAAGTCATCCTAGCGCAATCGACCTTGAGAGTACCGGCGGTCATGGTGATGTCGGCGAACCGCTGGGGCTGAGTTTCCGCAGTCAGTATTAACTTATTCATGGCAGGCCCACTTACAGTACCGAAAGACAAAAAACAACGGCGCCCGCGGAGACTCTTGGGTGTAAAATAGAGCCGGTCGTGATCCGAAAACGGAGGTTTCGGTATTAAGATCTGTTGGGTTCCTTGCGGAATCAACATTAGATCTACCTTACCTAACCTATTGCAAAACCCGAAGATCCGTTTTCCACGACGGGATCAGGAGATTGCAATGAATTCGCGCGAGTTGACAAAGAGTACCAAGCGGAACCTGTTCACGTGCCTGTTGGCATTGCTCCTGGTTCCGGCGTCTGCCGGAGCCGCCAATAACAAGCCTAAGCCGGCGGCAAAGCCAGCGCCCCAGAACAACCGTCTGAACGCTTCGCCGAGGTCCGCACCGGCCCGGCAAGCGCCCGCAAGGTCCGCACAGCCTTCATCGAGTGTCGCGCGACCGCAACCTCACAACAATGCGGTGACTTCCAGCGGCGGGTCCGGCAATCAGCCGAACAGAAACACCGGCGCTGTAGGTGGTACCAGGAATACTATTGCCCGGCCCAGCACCGCGGGTACTTCGACCAGCGGCGGGATCACCGGCGCCAAGTCCAATGCCGGCGCCTCGACGAGCGGCGGGATCACGGGCGCCAAGTCCAACACCGGCGCATCGACCAGCGGCGGGATCACCGGCGCCAAGTCCAATGCCGGCGCATCGACGAGCGGCGGGACCACCGGCGCCAAGTCCAATGCCGGCGCATCGACGAGCGGCGGGACCACCGGCGCCAAGTCCAATGCCGGCGCATCGACCAGCGGCGGGATCACCGGCGCCAAGTCCAACACCAGCGCATCGACCAGCGGCGGGATCACCGGCGCCAAGTCCAACACAGGCGCCTCGACCAGCGGCGGAATCACGGGGAGCAAGTCGAACACCGGCGCTTCGACTACTGGCGGGATCACGGGGAGCAAGTCCAACACCGGCGCCTCGACCAGCGGCGGGATCACGGGGAGCAAGTCGAACACCGGCGCTTCGACTACTGGCGGGATCACGGGGAGCAAGTCCAACACCGGCGCCTCGACCAGCGGCGGGATCACCGGGAGCAAGTCCAACACCGGCGCCTCGACCAGCGGCGGAATCACCGGGAGCAAGTCCAACACCGGGGCATCGACCAGCGGCGGAATCACGGGGAGCAAGTCCAACACCGGGGCATCGACTAGCGGCGGAATCACGGGGAGCAAGTCCAACACCGGGGCATCGACTAGCGGCGGAATCACGGGCGCCAAGTCCAACACCGGCGCCTCGACCAGCGGCGGGATCACCGGGAGCAAGTCCAACACCGGCGCCTCGACCAGCGGCGGAATCACCGGGAGCAAGTCCAACACCGGGGCATCGACCAGCGGTGGGATCACCGGGAGCAAGTCCAACACCGGCGCTTCAACTACTGGCGGGATCACGGGGAGTAAGTCCAACACCGGGGCATCGACCAGCGGCGGGGCGACGCAGAGGCCTGTATATACTCCGGGGCGGAACGTGCAAGCGGCAACTAACTCGGACGGTTCGCGGAGATACTTCAACCCTCAAACTCAGACGGCGGTTCGCACGGATAGCGGCGGCCATGTAGCGGCTGTGGAGAAGCCGGGACTGAAAGCCACCAACTTTAGGCAAGATGGACACGCGGCCCACATCGAGCACTCCGGAACCGACGGCAGCAGGATGGTCGTGGACCGGGGCTCGCACGGCGAACGGAGAGTCGAATCCGTGCGGCGGGACGGCGCACGTGTAGTGACCGCGGGCAGGCAGGGGTTTGTCGAGCGCCCGATCCGGCCGGGCTATGTTTCGCGCACGTATGTCTCGGGGGGACGGACTCAGGTGCGAGTGTACCGAAGTTACACTTACGGTCGCTTTCACTACTTCGGTTACATACCAGGCGTCTATTATCAGCCGGCGTTTTACGGCTGGGCCTATCATCCCTGGCGTTCTTCAGCGCTCTACGCCTGGGGCTGGGGACGCGCTCCCTGGTTCTACGGTGGCTATTTCGCGCCAGCGCCGTTTTATCCCAGCGCCTCTTTGTGGCTCGCCGATTATCTCCTGGCGGCGGACTTGAGGCTCGCCTACGAGAACCAGATGGCGGACGGCGAAGGAGGGCAACCAGCCCAGGGATACTCCGCTGCGTTGACGCCCGAGGTCAAACAATTGATCGCTGATGAGGTGCAGCAGGAGCTTGCGGCGGAACAGGCCGCCGCGGCTCAGCCGGCTTCGCTGCCCACGGCTGCCGATGCGCCACCGCCCGCGCTGGATCCGAAATTCAGACTGTTCGTGGTTTCGACAGTTTTGAATCTGAACGCGGGTGACGATGGCCAGACTTGCGCCTTGACGCCGGGCGACACCATAGAACGCACGGCTGACTATCTCACGGCTGACGGCCAGGTGCCGATCAGGGTTCGCAGCAGCAAGGGTGGCGATTGCCCAGCCGATTTCGCTACGGCGCTGGATTTGAGCGTGCTCCAGGACATGTACAATGCGTTCCGCGAGCAGATCGCGGCCGGCATGGAGAAGCTCGCCGCCAGTCAGGGTCAGGGCGGCTTGCCGGCCGGCCCCGCAGCCGATCCGCGGCAAGTGGCCGCTGGACAAGCGCCAGCCGCAGCGGACGCGCAGAGCCTGCTGGCACAGCAGGCTCAGGAGGCGGATCAGACCGAAGCCGAAGTCGACCAGGCCTCCAGCGGTGGGCAGCAACCGCAATAGCACATCGGCGGTTTCTGACGCGGAAGACGTAGGAGGTGGACGTGCACAAGTTTTGTAAGACTATCGGCGGGATCGCGGCGGCAGCCCTGTTCGGTTCTGTCGCGACCTTGGGGATCGAGGCCGCACGCGCCCAGATGCCGGCGAACCCAGCGAAAGCCGCCAAGGCTTTCCGCGACCGGGCCGAGCATGATCTCTACTCCGCGATAGCCGCCGAGGTGGCATCCAACCCGGCGAAGGCTCTCACCGATTTGGACACCTGGCAACAGAACTACCCGGATTCCGATTTCAAGGATGATCGCTCCGTCTACTACATCCTCGCGCTTGCCGCCGCCAAGCAGCCCACTAGAGCGGTAGATGAGGCCGCGGGGCTGCTGAACAAGGATCTGAACGCAGCTTTCGACGACCCCAAGAGCGGGCCGCAAATGATCGTGAAGGCGCTCTACACCACGGTGACCGCGGTCCAGCAGATCCCTAACCCCACGCCGGAAGAATTGGCGACCGGGCGGAACGCGGCACAAACGCTGATGTACTTCAACCGGAAGCCGGAAGGCACCAGCGACGCCGCCTGGGCCAAGGCTCGCGGGGATTTGCAGAAAGCCGCCAAAGGCGCCTTGCTTTATATCGCTGCGAAGCTCGGCGGGGCGGCCATGCAAAGGGGCGACTATGCCGCGGCCGAAGCGGAATTCTCCAAGGCGCTCCAGGCGAATCCCGACAGCGCGATGCTGGCCGCCCAGCTTGGCGCCAGCCAGCTCAAGCAACCGTCGAAGATCTCGCTGGGGTTGTACGAGATTGCGCGAGCCGTGGTCCTCAATCCCGGCAAGAGCGATTTCCCTACACCCGACGCCCGGGCACAACAGGCAAACTATCTCGAGAAAGCCTACGTGCAGTTTCATGGAGGCGACGACGGGCTGGAGCAACTCAAGCAGCAGGCGCTGAGTTCGCCCTTTCCCCCATTCGGCTTCCACATCATAAGCACCAGCGATACCTCCACGCAGAAAGTGGCGGATCTCGAAAGGAGCAACCCGCAACTGGCCCTGTGGATAAAGCTCAGAGGCAGTGCTGGCCGGCGCCAACGGGCCGCAGTACTTCGAAACCTCACTCAAGGGCGCCATGGTGCCGCGATTGCTCGGAACCCTGGTGGGGGCCAGTCCCGCCTGCCATCCGGACGAGTTGCTGGTGGCCGTCGCGGCCGACGCGCAGCAACCGCGGAACGCGGAGATCACTCTGAAACTGGACGCGCCCCTCGGGGGTAACCCGAAGCTGGGTTACCGGATCCAGTGGGAGGGCGTGTCCACGGCCTTTGTCCAGGACCCATTTATGCTGACGATGGCGGTGGCACAGGCCACGATTACCGGACTGGCGGTCGATCCTTGCGGGCCTGTCTCCGCGCAGAAGGCGGCACCGAGCCTCGGATCTGTGTACACGAATTCGCAGGACCCGGCCGATCGACTTGAATTGAACGCATCCGCTAATTCGTTCTCACTTGAGGAAGGCGGGCAGAAGTTCAGCGGGAAATATACCGTCAACGGCAATGTGTTGATACTGCACATTGTGGAATTGGCCAAGGACGTCGACATAGCGATCGACGGCAGGAAGTTGATGGTCAACGGCAACGAGACCTGGGTTCAGAATTCGGCCGTGTCCTGTACTGCCGACGCGGGCTCGCTCGTCTGCCGCGACATGACGTATGACGTTTCGTTCCGCCTGCCGGAGGGCTGGAGCGTGGAGACCTCCTGGCGGTGGGGCGATCGGGAGAGCACGGTCGCCTTCGTCGATCCGCAGAAGACGACCGGGCAGACGGCGCCGTCCTTGAATTACCGGCCGCCACCGTCGAGCCTGCCGGGAACGCCGGAGGGCATCCAGGCAATGTTGCAGAGATCGGCTGAGTCTAAGGTCAACCAGCGCCGCGGCGAGGGCATGCCCGATTATCGTCTGCGCTCAGGGAGCTGCCAGGCGCGCATGGTGGGTGGTCAGGCCGCCCGGAGTTGCATCGCCGAGTACACCGGTGAATCGGGAATCCCGATGGCGGAATACCTGACTTTCGTCAGGACCCAGAACACGTCGGCGCTGTTCTTCGGCCGTATCCCGGCACCCGCTCTGGATAGCTACCGCAAGCGCTTCGATACGATTATCGAGACGCTGCAGATTCCGTAATCGCCGCTCCGCGGGTAAGGATTACCGAGATCGTGCCACCCTACCGGCAGGTGATGCTTGTGAACCCCTGGCACATGTCTTCGTTGCACACCTTGTCGTCACCCACCACCAGCGTGGGATGCATGTTCGCAAACTCGAAGGCGGCGGCGGCGGAGAATCCCTTCCGCCGGCAGAAGTTGTCCGCAGCGGGTTGCTCGCAGTTCTCGCCCCAATTCAAGCAGCGGTCCACCAGTTTCCCGTTAATACGCGGGTTGACGAAACTGCGCCCGCCTCTCTCGGCGGCGCGTTCGCCGCGGCCCTCGCAGGTGATGGTCGTGAAACCCTGGCAATAGCCTTCGTCGCACACCTTGTCGTCGCCCGCCACCACGGTGGGACGCATATCCGCAAACCGGAACCGGGCGGCGCGGGCATAGCCGTTCAGCCGGCAGAAGTTGTCGGCAGCCGGTTGCTCGCAGTTCCGGCCCATATTCAGGCAGCGGTCCACCGCCCGCCCGTTAATCTGGGGCTCGTCAAACTCGCGCTTGTTGGCGCAGGTGATGGCGGTGAACCCCTGGCACGTTTTGTCGTTGCACACCTTGTTGTCAGCCACCACCAGCGTAGGATGCGTATATTCAAGCCGGAAATAGACGGCGCCGGCGTAGCCGTTCAGCCGGCAGAAGTTGTCCGCAGCCGGTTGCTCGCAGTTGGAAGTCCAATTCAGGCAGCGGTCTACCACCTGCCCGTTGACGCGCGGGTTCTCGAAACGGCGACTCTCCTCGTCGCGGTGTTCGACGCCCTGCGCGCGAGCGGCGAAAGCGTGTCCGCCGGTTCCCGGCACGGCTTGGTTGGCCAGCGGCGCAGACAGAATGGCGATCACAACCAGCAAGCCTGTTCTCATAGTGCAGCCTCCGATGGCCCGAGGATCTTCTCGTGATCCAGAACCGGTACACGCCTATTTTACGGCCGATGACAGATGTTTGTTCCGAACTTTAGTCCTGAAAATCTCCGTACAGGATTATGGCCGGTCCTTCCATTGGGTAGTCTGGGGCCCAGGTAAGCGCCTCGCGCCGCAGTGGCCGCCAGTTGATCGAGGATCGGCCAACTAGATACCTACGCCTGCATCGCGCGCAATTCGAGCCGCGAGTCCAGGCTTCAGAGTCTTGCCACCGTGAACGGGAATTGAAATCACCTTGCGCTCGCCCGCCTTGGAATAAATGTGGTGGCTTCCACTGATGCGCCGGAGCAACCAACCGTTCGTCTCGATTAACCGGCACATCTCCGGCCCCGTGATCGACCTCAAACGGCCACGTCCAGGATACGGATGCTCGCGTCAGGCTCTTGCCCCTGCTCTTTCAGAACTTCGAGCACACCGGCGATGGCCTCGCGGAGGTTTTCCTTGAGGATATCAACCGTCTCGCCCTGCGAGTAGCAGCCCGGAAGCGCGGGGACTTCGCCCCAGAACCCGCCATCCGGATCTTGATGGATTACAACCGCGTAATGCTGCACGTCTCAATTCTCGCACAAACAGCCCACGCGCCCCATGCTCCGCTTACCACGGCTGCTAGAATGAATGAAAAATGATCCAGACCCTATTCGGCACGGTCGAGCAGGAACCGTCACTGCTCGAAAAGCTCAAGAGCGGCGTGCAGAAGACCCGCGCCGGCCTGGTTTCCGCGCTCGAGGACGCACTCCAGGGGAAAAAGGAGATCGATGCCGATCTGCTGGACGAGCTCGAATCCACGCTCATCGCCTCCGACATGGGCGTGCGCACCACCGAGGAGATCCTGGAGCGCATCCGCCAGCGCGTCGAGCGGCATCAATTGGGCGACGCCGCCGAGTTGAAAGGCCTCATCCGCGAGCATCTCCTCGAGATTCTCCAGGCTTCCGAGCGCGCCCCCGCGCATGTCGCCGAGCCGCCCGCCGTCATCCTGGTGGTCGGCGTCAACGGTTCGGGGAAGACCACCACTATCGGCAAGCTGGCGGCCCGCTTCAAGGCCGAACAGCGCAGCGTCCTGCTGTGCGCGGCCGATACGTTTCGCGCCGCGGCCATCGAGCAACTCGAAATCTGGGGTGAACGCACAGGCTCGCCCGTGGTGCGGCAAAGCCCCGGCAGCGATCCCAGCGCGGTGCTGTTCGACGCCGTCAGCGCGGCCCGCGCGCGCAAGGTGGATTACGTGATCGTGGACACCGCCGGCCGCCTGCAAACCAAGGAAAACCTGATGGCCGAATTGCAGAAGATGTCGCGCACGGCCAAGAAAGTGATCCCCGAGGCGCCGCACGAGGTGCTGCTGGTGCTCGACGCGACCACCGGGCAAAACGGCCTGGAGCAGGCGCGCAAGTTCACCGAATCTTCCGGCGTCACCGGCATCGTGCTGACCAAGCTGGATGGCACGGCCAAGGGCGGAATTGTGGTGGCCATCGCGCGCGAACTCGATCTGCCCATCCGCTACGTCGGCGTGGGCGAAAAGGTGGACGACCTGCTGCCGTTCGACGCCGAGAAGTTCATCGCGTCGCTATTCGAAATATGAACCCGGCATTCATGCGCGAAGCGCTCGACCTGGCGCGGCAAGGCCGCGGCTTGGCCAGCCCCAATCCCATGGTCGGCGCCGTGCTCGATGCGCGACGGCGAAGTGGTGGGACGCGGCTTTCACACCTACGCCGGCGTGCAGCACGCCGAAGTCATCGCGCTGGCGCACGCCGGCGAAAAGGCGCGCGGCGCCACGCTGTATCTCAACCTGGAACCGTGCGCGCCACCAGGGCCGCACGCCGCCCTGCGCCGACGCGCATCATCGCCGCCGGCGTCGCCGCGGTGGTGGCGCCGCTGATCGATCCCAACCCGCTGGTGGGCGGCGAAGGCTTCCGCCGCTTGCAGGCCGCCGGAGTGGAAGTCGCGATGGCCACCGAATTCGCGGCCGAGGCCGCCAAGCTGAATGAGCCGTTCCTGCACTTCATGCGCACCGGCCGGCCGCTGGTGACGCTGAAGACCGCCATCACGCTCGATGGCAAGATCTCGGCGCCCGATGACAACCGCGGCTGGATCACCAGCGAGCGCGCCCGCGCCCACGTGCAGGAACTGCGCCACGATCACGATGCCATTCTCACCGGAATCGGCACCGTGCTGGCCGACGATTGCCTCCTCAACGACCGCACCGGCTTCGCGCGCAGCCGCCCGCTGCTGCGCCTGGTGATGGATTCGCAGCTTCGCCTATCGCCCGATTCGAAAATGGTGCGCAGCGCGGCCGGCGACGTGGTCGCCGTCACCACCTCCGCCGCTTCGTCCGACCGGCGCAAGTCGCTCGAAGCCGCCGGCGTCGAAGTGCTCGTGCTCAACGGACCCGGCGGCCGCGCCGATCTGGCGGGTGCCATCGACTGGCTGGGCCGGCGGCGCTATTTGTCGCTGATGATCGAAGCCGGCAGCAAGCTGAATTGGACCGCGCTCGAAACCGGCGTCGTCGATCGCATCCTGTTCTATTACGGCCCGAAGATTCTGGGCGGCCTGGAGGCGTTGCCTCTCGCCGGCGGCATTGGCCGGCGGCGCCGGGTGGACGCCATCCGCGTTCACAACGTCACCATTCACCCCATCCCGCCCGACGAGTTCGCCATCGAAGGATATGTTCACCGGGATCATTGAAGAACTGGGCACCGTGGAAGCCCTGGAAGCGCGGCCGGCCGGTGCGCGCCTGAAGGTTCGTTGCACGGCCGTGTTGGCGGACATGGGCCTGGGCGCGAGCATCGCCGTCAACGGCGTGTGCCTCACCGCGGTCGACCGGCGGCCCGATTCTTTTTCCGCCGACCTCGCGCCAGAGACGCTGCGCCGCAGCAATCTGGGCGATCTGCGTGCCGGCTCGCGCGTGAATCTCGAACGTCCTCTGTCGCCCACGGGCCGCCTGGACGGCCACATCGTGCAGGGGCACGTCGATTCGACCGGCGAATTCCTCTCGCTCGAAGCTCTCGGCGAGGACAACTGGTGGCTGCGTATCCGCGTGCCCGCCGAACTCGACCCATTCCTCGTTTACAAAGGCTCCATCGCCATCGACGGCATCAGCCTCACCATCGCCGCGATCGAGGGCGACATGCTCAGCGTCACCATCATTCCTCACACCTACCGCAACACCACGCTAGCCACCTATCGTCCCGGCGCCCGCGTCAACATCGAATGCGACATCCTCGCCAAGCACGTCGAAAAACTGCTCCGCAAACTCGACGTCAAAACCGGCTTGACCATAGACAAGCTGCACGAGCAAGGCTACTGAGCCCGCGGGGCGGGTCCAATAGCGGCCAAATCTGATTGTGGTCGACTGCCCCATGAGGCGGCGATGGATGTGGCGCTGGTACCATCAGATCTTGCGACAGGTTGAGTTTGAAGTAGTGGCGGAATGTCCGCGGACTCACGCGCGCGCGGGACTGCTGCACACGGCCCACGGGGTGATCGAAACCCCGGTGTTCATGCCGGTCGGCACGCAGGCGACGGTGAAGGGGCTGAGCTCGCGGGACCTGGCGGAAGACCTGGGCGTGCGCATCCTGCTGGCCAACACCTATCATCTTTATTTGCGGCCGGGGACGGAGGCCATCCGCGGGCTGGGCGGGCTGCACCGGTTTATGGATTGGCCCAACGCGATCCTCACCGATTCGGGCGGTTTCCAGGTGTTCAGCCTGAGCGGGTTGCGCAAGATCGACGAGGACGGGGTGACGTTTCAGTCGCACCTGAATGGCGACTCCCACCGCTTCACGCCGGAATCCACGGTGGATGCGCAACTGGCTTTTGGCAGCGACATTCTGATGGCGCTCGACGAATGCCCGGAATACCCGGTGAGCCGCGAAACGGCGCGTGAGAGCATGCAGCGGACGGTGCGCTGGGCGCGCCAGGCGGTCGCCCATCATGCGCAGCGGATGGCCGGGATGGAAACCCGGCACGCGTTGTTTCTGATTGTGCAGGGCAGCACATATGCGGACCTGCGGCGCGAGTGCGCCACAGAACTTGCCGGTCTCGATGCCGATGGCTACGCGATTGGCGGCCTCTCGGTGGGCGAGCCGCGGCCGCTGAGCCTGGAGATGGTGGAGGCGAGCGAAGCCGTGTTGCCACGGTCGCGTCCGCGCTATGCGATGGGCGTCGGAATGCCCGCGGAACTGGGCGAATACGTGGCGCGCGGGGTGGATATGATGGATTGCGTGCTGCCCAGCCGCAACGCGCGCAACGGATACCTGTTCACCAGCGTTGGGCGGGTGGTGATCAAACACGCACGCTATAAGGACGATGCGGGGCCGCTCGATCCCAATTGCGGCTGCTACACCTGCCGGCGCTATTCAAGGGCTTATTTGCGGCATCTTTTCCTGGCCGGCGAGATTCTGTTCGCCATGCTGGCCACCCGCCACAACCTGCGGCGGTACCTTGACATCATGAGGGAGATAAGGCTTGCTATAATATCGGGTTCGTTCCCGGAATATTTGGAGTGTGCCCGGCCGGCGGAAGATGCCGGGTAGCTCTCAGTTTGGCCAAGACGTGATTTTCAGCTTTTATTTGCAAACAACAACGACGCCCTCCGGACCGTTGGGCTCGCTGGCGGGACTCCTCCCCATCCTCCTGATCTTCGGAATCTTCTATTTCCTGCTTTTCATGCCCATGCAGAAGCAGCGCAAGCAGCAGAAGGCGATGTTGGCCGGCCTGCAGAACGGCGTTGAAGTGGTGACCTCGGGCGGGATCATCGGCACCATCGTGGCGATCGACGAGGACAAGCTGGTGCTGCGCGTGAAGCCGGACAACGTGAAGATTCAGGTCACCCGCGGTTCGGTGGCGAGCCTGGTATCGGGTGAAATCAAGAAGGCGCAATCGTAGCAATCTCTAATTAACAGGCATTTCCATTCCATGACACAGAATTTGAAGTGGCGAACCGTGGTGATTGTGGTAACGATCCTGCTGTGCATTTTCGGCATCATCGGTCTGCCCAAATCGAAAACCGAACTGGTCCAGAATCTGAAAGACAACATCCGCCTGGGGCTCGACCTCAAGGGTGGCAGCCAACTGGTGGAGGTGGTACACGTCGAGGACGCGGTGAAAGCGGATGCCGATCAGACCATGGATCGCATCAAGGTGGACATGGCCAAGCAGAGCATCGGCTTTTCCACCATGGACCGCACGGATCCCCCCCAGCCGACGTCGGTGACGGATGCGGACAACATCATCATCACCGTGAAGGGCGTGCCGGCGGAACAGTCGAGCGCATTCCGCAGCCTGGTGAACGAACGCTACAGCGCTTACGTGCTCACGGTTGTAAATTCCACCGACTACACGATGCGGCTGAAGCCTTCCGACCTGATCGCGCTCAAGCGCGATACGGTGCAGCGGACTATCGACACGATCGACAACCGCATCAACCAGCTTGGGGTGGCGGAATCGAGCGTGCAACAGTACGGCCGCGCGGGCGCGGACTACGAGGTGCTGGTGCAGTTGCCGGGCGTGGACGATCCGGCGCGGGTGAAGGAGTTGATCGGCACGGCGGCGGTGCTCGAGCTCGACGAGGTCAAGGACGGGCCGTTCCCCAGCCGCGAAGCGGCGCTGGCGCAGAAGGGCGGTGTTCTGCCGCTGAACAGCAAGCTGGCCAAGGCCAAGCCGCGCGGCACGGCGCCGGGCGAAGAGTGGTTCCTGTTGGGGCGTCCCGCGGTGGTCATGGGCAGCGAGATGCGTAACGCGCACCCTGGTCAGGACGAATACCGCAAGTGGGAAACCAACTTCACGCTGTCGCCCGACGCCGGGCGCCGCTTCGGCGCATTCACCGAAAGGAACATCGGCAACAAGCTGTCGGTGGTACTGGACAACCAGATCGTGAGCGTGGCCACGATTCAGGCCAGGATCGAAGATTCCGGACGCATCACGAACCTGGGCAGTGAAGAGGAAGCCGAAGACCTGGCGCGCTACCTGCGCTCGGGTTCGCTGCCGGCCAGCGTGCAGGCGGCGGAGGAAAGATCGGTCGGCCCGTCGCTGGGCGCGGACTCGATCCGGGAAGGAATGCAGGCGGCCATCGCCGGCCTGATCGCGGTGGTGGTGGTGATGCTGCTGTACTACAAGCGCAGCGGCGTCAACGCGGTGCTGGCCCTGTTGCTGAACACGGTGGTGCTGCTGGCGGCGATCTCCTATTTCCATGCCGCGCTTACCTTGCCGGGGATCGCGGGCGTGATTCTGACGATCGGTATGGCGGTGGATTCCAACGTGCTGATTTTCGAGCGAATCCGCGAGGAGCTGCGCGCCGGCAAGGCGGTGGTGGCCGCGGTGGAGAACGGTTTCAACAAAGCGTGGTGGACGATCGTGGATACCCACGTCACCACGATTGTTTCGTGCGCCTTCCTGTTTCTGTTCGGGGAAGGCCCGGTGAAGGGATTCGCGGTCACGCTGACCATCGGTCTGGCCGCCAACGTTTTCACGGCGGTATTCGTGTCGCGGACGATCTTCAACTACGAATTGTCCGGACGGCGCCGCATGGAGACGCTCAGTATTTAGTTCTCTGTATTTAGTACAATGACCGAGCGGAAAAAAAGAGCGGGAACCGGGTGCGGCGGGCGAAAGCCGGCCGGCCGCCGGGTCCTTGCCGGGTGATGGGAACAAAACGGAAAAGGCTGGTGTCCAACCTTACATAGGGCACCAGCATGGCACGTATCGATGGAATTATTTAAAAACACGAATTACGACTTTCTGGGCAAGAAGTGGCCGTTTATCATCGCCAGCCTTGTGCTGACGGCGGCCGGGTTCATCAGCATCGCGGCCAAGGGCGGGTTGAAGTATGGGATCGACTTCAAGCAGGGCGTGATGATGACGGTGAAGTTTGCCTACGCCCCGCCGCTCGATAAGATTCGCTCCGCCATGTCCGCCTCGCCCAAGATTAGAGGCGAAGTTTCGGTGCAAAACGAAACCAGCGCGCAAAACACCGTCGAGATCGGCACCGAGGCGGTCAGCGAGGGCCAGATGAACGTCAATCGCCAGGATATGACGGATGTTCTGACGGCTACCTTCGGGCAGGGCTCCGGCGGCAAACTGGATTTCAACAACGCCGGGCATGACGCGCTGGCCGATCGGCTGCGCGACGCGCTGGCGCGCAACAACGTCTCCGCGAGCGAACAGGACGTCCAGAACCTGGTGACGGGCCTGCTCTCGACGCGCGACACCCAGCACTCCGGATTGATTACGAATTTTAGCGAATTATCTTCCACACCGGGCGTGAATGCTGGTATTATGAACACTCTTCGCGAGGAGTGTTACTTGGCTCCTTTCCACATCGCGGGAGTGGAAATGGTAGGACCGAAGGTGGGCGCGGAACTGCGCAAGAAGGCTGTGCTGGCCACGCTGTATGCGTTGGCCGGAATGCTGGCCTATATCGCCTTTCGTTTCGAGTGGATCTACGGGCTGGGCGCGGTAATCGCCTGCTTCCACGACACCATTATTACGATCGGTCTGTTTTCGTTGTTTAACAAGGACATCACCATGACGGTGATCGCGGCCCTGCTGACGCTGGTGGGCTATTCGATGAACGACACCATCGTGATTTTCGACCGCATCCGGGAGAACCTGAAGATGAGCCGGCGCGAGCCGCTGGAATCGGTGATGAATCGCGCGGTGAACCAGACGCTGAGCCGGACGGTCATGACTTCGGGGTTGACGTTCTTGACGGTGATTGCGCTGTTCCTGTTCGGCGGCCCGGTGCTGAACGGATTCTCGTTCGCGCTGGTGTGCGGCATTCTGGTGGGAACGTATTCTTCGGTATTTGTGGCCAGTCCGATTGTGTTGTTCTGGCATGGGTGGGCGGACCGGCGGGGCGTAAGGACAGCTCCCGCCGTGGCTGCGGCGCCCCGGCCGGACACTCCGCGGAAGAACGCGGCCAAGGCGTTGAAGTAAGGCGGCAGGAATTTTGGCCGTCCGTGGGACATTTTAGCCGTCCGCTGGACGCGACGGCGTTGAGTGCAGGAAAGGAAGTGCCTCATGTTTGAACAGACATTCGTACAAACGGGGAAGACGAACAAGGGCTGGACGGTCTTGATATCGACCTTGATTCAATTGTTCGCGATTGGCGTTTTCGTGCTTCTGCCGATGATCTACTTTGACGTCCTTCCCGCAGCCACGCTGCAAAGCGTTTTTGTGGCGCCGCCTCCGCCCCCTCCCCCTCCGCCGCCTCCTCCTCCGGCGCCCAAGATCCAGCAGGTGAAGATCATTCCGCGCCAATTCGATGCCGGTAAGCTGATGGCGCCGAAAACGATTCCGAAAGAGATCGCGCAGATCAGAGAAGATGAGCTTCCGCCTCCCTCGTCCGGCGTCGGCGTGGTCGGCGGCGTGGCGGGCGGCATGGCCGGCGGTTCGGTGGGTGGCGTGCTCGGCGGCATTATCGGCTCGGTTCCTTCGGCCGCTCCTCCGCCTCCGCCTCCGCCCAAGGCGGTCACCCCGCAGCGCATCCGCGTGGGCGGTAATGTGCAGCAGGCCAACCTGATCACGCAGATCAGGCCGGTGTATCCGCCCCTGGCCAAGCAGGCCCGTATCCAGGGGACGGTGGAATTGAGCGCCATTATCGGCAAGGACGGCCGGGTACAAGACCTGAAACTGGTGCGGGGCCATCCGCTGCTGGTGTCGGCCGCCGTGGAAGCGGTGAAAAACTGGGTCTACCGCCCGACCATGCTGAATGGTGAGCCGGTGGAAGTTGCGACCACCATCGATGTCAACTTTACGTTGCAGTAGTACCCCGGCGGCGCGTAAGCGGAGCCGGCTAGAGCAGTAACATTTCAACTCGCAGGAGAGAAAATCAGAATGTTCGCGCATGTGCATTTCGCGTTCTTGTATTTGCTCCAGGAGTCGGTAGGCTGGGACCTGCCGCACCTTTGGAGCCAGATGGGCAACCTGGCCAAGGCCGTCGTGATCCTGATGTTCATCATGTCCGCGTATTCGATCGGCGTGATGATCGACAGGTTGCTGGCTTACAGCGCCGCCCGTAAACAGTCCCGTCAGTTCGCTCCGGCGGTGGCCGGCGCGCTGCGGGAAGGCAAACTGGAAGAAGCCGTCAAGATCGCCGACCGCTACAAGAAGAGCCACCTGGCTAAGGTTGTGGTCGCCGGTTTGCAGGAATTCCAGGCGCATCAGATCAGCTCCGAGATCCCGGGTGAGGAAATCGAGGCTTCCAAGCGCGCCCTGGACCGTGCCCAGGCTATCGTTCACGCCGAACTGAAACGCGGCGTCTCGGGTCTGGCGACCATCGGTTCCACGGCCCCGTTCGTCGGTTTGTTCGGAACCGTCGCCGGCATCATCAACGCGTTCCGCGGCATCTCGACCGAAAAGTCGACCGGTCTCGGCGCCGTGGCCGGCGGTATTTCCGAAGCCCTGGTGACCACCGCCATCGGTCTGTTCGTGGCCATCCCGGCGGTGTGGATGTACAACTACTTCACCAACAAAATTGAGGCCTTCGATGTGGAGATGGGGAACTCCAGCTCCGAGCTCATCGATTACTTCTTGAAGCGCAGCCAGCGCGGCGCCGCCCATAAGTAGCGGCGAGTCCGAGCGACAAGAACAGTCGGGATTCCCGGCGAGTTGAAAACCGCGGGGAGCCGGAAACGGCTCCCCGTAAGCGAAGCCGGCTCCCAGGGAGAAACAGCAATGGAAATGGAATTCAATATAAGCAAGGCTCCCCCGCCGGTAGCCGATATCAACGTCACCCCGATGGTGGACGTCATGCTCGTGCTGCTCATCATCTTCATGGTCATCACGCCGATGTTGACGCACGGCGTCAGCGTGAACATGGTGAAGACCCACAACCCGATCCCCATGCAGGCGGCCGATAAGAGCGACGCCGTGCTGATCGCCGTCACCCGCGACGGCCACGTCTTCCTCAACAACACGCAAATGAAGCCCGAGGATCTGGCGCCCAAGGTGAAGGACATGCTCACCAACCGGCTGGACAAGGAGTGCTTCCTGCGCGCCGATCAGCGGGCTAAGTACCAGACCGTGCTGGATGTGGTGCAGAATCTGCAGTCGGCCGGCGTGGACCAACTGGGCCTCCTCACCGAACAGATCGAGGCCAAGAAGCAACCGGTCGCGGCTGCGAAGTAGAGCAAAAGGAATTTTCGAAAAGGAGCAATCTTATGTCAATGGCAGTGGGCGGGACTGGCGGCCCGAAATCCGACATCAACATGACGCCCATGATCGACGTGCTGCTGGTGCTGATCATTATCTTCATGGTGATCACGCCGCTGACGCCGAAAGGTCTCGAGGCTCTGGTGCCACAGCCGCCTCCGCCGGGACAGGTGGACCCGGGCAACATCCGCACGGTGGTGATCAGCATCAATGCAGATCACAGCATGCTGATTAACCTAGATCCGGTCGAAGAAAACGCCTTGCAAAACCGCTTGGTCGATATTTTCAAGACGCGCGCCGAACGCGTGGTGTTCGTCAAAGGCGATCCCAACCTGGAATTCAGTTGGGTAGCCAAGGTCATTGACATCGCGCACGGCGCCCAGATCGACAAGGTCGGCCTGATGCCGTACAAGGACCTCGGACAATAGGAGATCAATACGCGATGCGCAAACTGACAATCGTTCTCGCCGCGGTTGCGTTGGTTCTCGCGGCCACCGGCTGCAACAAGCTGAAATCGCGCTCTCAGGTCAATGAGGGCGTGGCAGCATTCAAGGGCGCCCAGTATCCGCAAGCCGTCGAGCACTTCAAGAACGCGGTCGACCTCGACCCCACGTTTCTCTCGGCGCGCGAATATCTCGCGGTCGCCTACTATCAACAGTACATTCCTGGTGCCGTGTCGCCGGAAAACGACCAGATGGCGGCGGCGGCTTACGACCAGTTCCAGAAGGTCCTCGAGCAGAACCCGAAGGACCAGTTGGCCATCATGTCCATCGCCAGCCTGTTCCTGAATCAACAGAAATGGGATGACTCCAAACAGTGGTTCGAAAGAGCCATCGCCGTGTCGCCCAACAACGCCGACGCGTATTACAGCCTCGGGTTCATCGCCTGGTCGAAGTGGTTCCCGGCGTTCGGCCAAGCGCTCGCCGGCCTGGGCATGAGGCAGGAAGACCCGGGCCCCATCAAGGATAAGAAGGTCAAGGCGGAGCTCAAGGAAAAATGGGATCCGGTGATCGAGGACGGGTTGAAGGACCTGGATAAGACGCTGGAGATCAATTCCGAGTACGATGACGCCATGTCCTACGAGAACCTGCTCATTCGCGAGCGGGCTTACCTGGCGGACACCAAAGAGGAGTACGACCAGCAGGTGAAGATCGCCGATGCCTGGCTCGACAAGGCCATGGCGATGAAGAAGAGCAAGGAAGAGAAGAAGGCCAAGCAATCGGGCGGCGGCATCGTCGCTGAGCCGGCTAAGTAGAACTCTTACAGAACCGCTGTTTTCCCTACACGCTCGCGGCTTCGGCCGCGAGCGTTCGTGTTCTGTAGCGCCGGCGCTCTCCGCCGCGGGTGTCCTTTTCAGAGCAAAATACGACCCGGTGCTGAGCGGTTGTGTGTTCCGAGCAGTGGCCGTGGCGCAAGCGCGCAAAAGGCACAAGATACCGGCGGCAAAAGACCGCCGCCGCTACCGTTCAGCGGGAGCAGCAGGAGGGGCTGGTAATGAGGATCTCCGGCATGCCTGGTTGCCGGCTGGCAGCCATCGGCGGTGAAGTAGCGCTGCCCGGAGAGATTGCGGTAGAGATTGCCGGCCACGGCGGAAGCCAGGCCGCCGTTCACGCCCCTGTAGGGGCTGGCCAGCATAACCACCACCACCAGCTTATGGAAGCCCACTTCGTTGAACGAGCCAAACCAGCCCATGAAATCGTGGGCACGATAATCGGTGCAGGTGCCGGTCTTGCCGAGAATCGGCTCGTTGGGGTCATAAGCCGCGTTGCGTCCGGTGCCGTACTCCACCGAGCCGCGCATGCCCATCTTGATATCGTCGATGCCGTTGGGCGCCAGCTCCAGTTGGCGCTTCACCTGCGGCGTCAAATGCGACGCTCCCTCCGGACTGTGCGGATATTGCAGGTAGTATAGCGTGCCGCCGTTGGCGATAGCCGAAAGCAGCGCGGCGAGTTCGAGCGGCGTCATCTGGAACCCTTCGCCGTAAGCGGTCATCAGAATCATGCCGCCTTTGGGCTGCTCGGCCGCGACGTCGCCCGGCTGCTCGCCGGAGATATCCAGGCCCGCCTTTTCGCCCAGACCCATCATCCGTGCATAATGAACCACCCGTTCGAAGCCCAGGCGGCCGCCCAGCGCGCCGAAATACTCGTTATTGGAACGCGCCAGCGCGGTCGTCATGTTATAGCTCGAGTAACGGCCGATGCGAATGAAGGTGTCGCGCTCGACTACATGCTCGGTGAGGGCCGCCAGGGCGGTGACCAGCTTGATGGTGGAGCAGGGAATGAACCCGGTTTCGAACGCGAGCTTTTGGCCAACAATGCTGAGCACGCGCCCGTTGCTGGGGTCAACCACCACGACCGATCCGCGGCGCGCTCCTAGCGCTTCTACCGCGGCGCGCCGCACGGTCGGGTCGTCGCCTTCGATATCGTCACCGGCAGCAGGGTCTATCGGCTGCGCCCGGTGGCGCACCACCTGCTTTTTGCCGGATGCCGCCGATGCCGACGCGGCAGATGCAACTCCCGCGTTCAACGCGAAAGCCGCCACAACCACCAATCCCAGTGTTAGCCTGCTCATGTTCGGCGACAACGGCTGCCGGTGCGCATCAGAAAACTGTACGCAAACGCACGAAGTCCGGCAGGACGATGTAGACATTATCGACTACTCGGGCTCAGGAATCAACTCGAAGAATGACTTACGATCTCCAGTTAGCCTCAGAGTTACTACTACCGGAAACTCGCTGAGGAAATCGCGTTGGCGCGATGCACCGGTCGGACGCGCTGGCCGCGCCCAGAGCGCATTGAATCAATCAGTTGCGTGCCCCACGCAGCCCAGTCGGGACCGCGATGGAGGGCTGCGGGAAGGGTGGGTGGCGGCGGTGCCTCAACTCCAACGCGCCCAAACAGGTAAACCGCGCCGCCAGAGCCGCTGTCCAATGTGTAAACTTTGCCCCGGCTATTTCAGCTTTGCGACTTTCTTGCGGATTTCGGCGGCGTTCTTGGCGTCCGCAGCCACTTCCAGGTACTTCTGGTAGGCGTCGCGGGCGGCGTTCGTGTCCTTGAGCTTTTCGTCGGCTTCGCCGAGCAGCAGCCACGCCTCGCTGTTGCTGTCGTCCCACTTGGTGGCTTCCCGGTAACGGCCGGCCGCAGCGTGGTAGTTTCCCTTCTTGGCGTATTCCTTGCCCACCAACACGTCTTTCTTCGATTGCAATGGGTTAAAGGAATACTTCGTAGTCACCAGGGAAGAGTCTTCTTCCGGCGGCACTTCCTCCTTGTCGGAGGTGGCGGGCTGCGGGCGCTCGGTCTTGAGCTGACTAGGCGGCGAATCGGGTGGTGTCTGCGGGTTGCCGGAGTTCTGGGCCGCCAGAGAGGCTGCGCCCAGTGCCAGCAAGGCCAGAAGCCGGCGTGACATAATTTAATTATAGCGTTCCCTCCGATGGACCTCCGTGAAAAAGCAGCGCAGCTTCCACTGGCGCCCGGCGTGTACCTGTACAAGGACGGCGGCGGCCAGGTCATCTACGTCGGCAAGGCCAAGGTGCTGCGCCATCGCGTGCGCAGCTATTTTTCCGAGGACAAGCTGGCCGATGTCAAGACCGGAAGCCTGATCGCGGAAGCGCGCGATCTCGACTACATCCTGGTCGACAACGAAAAGGAAGCGCTGGCGCTCGAGAACAACCTCATCAAGCAATACCAGCCGCGCTTCAACGTCCTGCTGCGCGACGACAAGACCTACCCCTACGTGAAGCTGACCCGCGAGCGCTACCCGCGCGTCTACGTCACCCGCCGCCTGCGCAAGGACGGCGCCACCTACTTCGGTCCTTTTTTCCCGGCCAACTTGGCATACCGGCTGGTGCACTTCATCCACCGTCATTTCCTGGTGCCGTCATGCAAGGTGGATCTGACGCGTTATCACCCGAAGCCGTGTTTGCAGTTCCACATTCACCGCTGCCTGGGCCCCTGCGTGGAAGGCCTGGTGGCTGACGATGCGTACGAGACCGCAGTGCGCAACGTGCGCCAGTTCCTGGAGGGCCGGCACACCGATCTGGCGCGCGATCTGCGCACGCGCATGGAAACGGCTTCGCGCGAGACGCGGTTCGAGGAAGCGGCCTCGCTGCGCGACCTACTGGCCACGGTCGAGGAGATCGAACAGCGGCAGAAGATGGCGGCGGCTAGCGGCGACGATGTCGACATCTTCGGCTGCTACGCGGAACCGCCGCTGGTGGCGCTGAATCTCTTTCATCTGCGCCACGGCCAGATCGTCGACCGCCGCGAGTTCTTCTGGGAGGACCAGGAGGAATTCGACCAGCCGCAGTTCTTCTCTTCGCTGCTCCAGCAGCTCTATCTCGACCAGCAGTTCATCCCGGCGGAGATCCACGTGCCGGTGGATTTCGAGGACCGCGAGGCGCTGGAGGAGTTGCTGAGCGAGAAGCGCGACGCCCCGCATGGCGGACGCGTGGAGATCCGCACGCCGCAGCGCGGGCAGAAGAAGGCGCTGATGGACCTGGTCGCGACCAACGCCAAACACAGCTTCGACGCCCGCTTCCGCGTGCTGAAGCCTTCCTCGAAGGCGATTCAGCAAGCCTTGCAAGACGCGCTCACTTTGCCCACCGCGCCCAAGCGCATCGAGTGTTTCGACATTTCGCACATACAGGGCACCGACAAGGTGGCCAGCATGGTGGTCTGGGAAGACGGGCGGATGAAGAAATCGGATTACCGCAAGTTCATCATCAAGACGGTGGTCGGCAACGACGATTTCGCCAGCATGCGCGAAGTGGTGACGCGCCGCTACGCGCGCTTGCTGGAAGAAAAGCAGCCGCTGCCGGGGCTGGTGCTGATCGATGGCGGGCTGGGCCAGTTGCACGCGGCGGCGGAATCGCTCGAAGCGCTCGGCATCGCCGACCAGCCGCTGGCTTCGATCGCCAAGCGCGAAGAGATCATCTACGTTTACGGGCAGGAAGACGAACCGGTGGTGCTGGACCGCTTCTCGCCCATCCTGCACCTGATCCAATCCATCCGCGACGAGGCGCACCGCTTCGCCGTCACCTTCCACCGTTCGCGCCGCTCGGCGCGCCAGTTGACGAGCGAGCTGGACACGATTCCGGGCGTCGGCGAGAAGACGGTGCAGAAGCTGCTGAAGCAATTCGGCAGCTCGGAGCTGGTTCGTACGGCGTCGGAGGACGATCTGGCCAAGTCAGTAGGCCGCGCCGCGGCACGGAAGGTGAAGGCGCACTACGGGGCGGGGTAGGGCGACGTCGCTAATCGAGAGTCTAAACAGGAGGCAACTTCGGGCGGGTATTCGGTAGAATGAGGCATGAGGGTTCGCATCCAGACCGGACGATTTACAGAGTCAAAGGCACGACTTCTCGAAAACGCCGGATACGCGTATAGTTTCGATCGCCAGATGTATGTAAACCGGAAGGCCAAAAAGGTCTTCAGCATCAACTTTATTCAAGATCGCAGCGAGGATGAGATTCAGGACTGCATGAAGGAACGCGCAAACGGAACCGGGTGGCACTTCTACTTCATTGATGGCCCCTCGAAAGCGGTTGTGCGCGAGCTAGAGTCAGTCCTTGGCTAGAGGCGAACGCACTGTTAAGGACCTGCTGCGGGAGGAGTATTTTGCCCTGCTTCCCGATATCCGCCGCGTTGTTGGCGAACTTGAGGCGGAGGTTAAACATTGTCTGCTCCCGATCTCGCGTCAGTTGGACAAGTATGAACAGTTGGTCGTCACCGCGCGGGTGAAGGACTGCGAGAGCGCTTTTGACAAGCTGCGCCGACGCCAGGAGGGCGCGACCTTCGACCCAGAACACGCCGAGGAATATACCCTAACGAGCCTGGACGACCTAGCGGGCGTCCGAGTTCTTGCTTTTCCTCGCAAGCGCGTCTTGGAAGCGGATCGGGCGCTGCGCAGACAATTCCTTTCGTGGATGCCGGATCCAGTTCTCAGCTCTGACGATAACGACGAGCCGCTTGCATTCAAATACCACGGTTACTGCAAAGCGAGCGATGAGTTCCACGCCGAGTTCCAGATCGTGTCAATGCTCACGGCGGGTTTCTGGGAGGTCGAGCACCCGGTGATTTATAAACCGTCTCCCAGCCTTAAAGGCGTGGCTGAGACGCCCGGAATGAAACAGCGCACGCGAGACGTTCTCAAGGCGCTCAAGGCCTTTGAGGACGAGTTTGCGAACCTGATTCAGCGCGATCCGCTGGCCAAGAAAAAGCGAAAGAAAAAGAAACGAAAAAAGAAAGGGTAGCTGTGCGGCATAGGCGCCAGTGCTCCATTTGGCTAGGAATCAGCGACGGACGGTACGTAACCGCCGTTCGGCAGGGATTTATGGGGCGAAAAGCACGACGCGGGCACGGTGGCCTTTGCACAGTTTCTCGTCGCTGGTGTAGAGGACGGCGTCCATTGCTTCAGCCAGAGCGATGTACGCGGCGTCATAGGCGGTGAAGTTGTGCCGTAGTTCCCAGATGCGGCCAATCAACGGCGTGTGCGAATAGCGCTCCGCGGGCAGCGCCACGAGTCCGGCGAGAAACTGATTGCTGCGATGCGTCCCTATGCGCTGACTAGCCGCCAGCCTCCGAATTGCACTCATCACTTCGACATCGATCAAATGCGGAACAATGAAGGAGTCATCGCGTCCGGAGAGGTCGCTGCGGATGGAGTCAGCCAGGGCGCCGTTGGTGAGCAGCTCCACTACTACGGAGGCGTCCAGGACAATCATCGCGAGTCGCGCAGCTCGCGGATTACTTGCGCGGGGCTGCGCTTGGTCCGAATGGGCGCCGCCTCCTCTGCGCGATCCAGCCACTCCTGCATGGTGGGCCGCTCCGCCGCACGCGCTAATTCCTTTTTGAGGAAATCGGACAGGCTCAGGCTTTCGCGAGCGGCTCGCGACTTCAGCGTGCGATGCACGTGGTCCGGGACGTTCCTCACCTGGATCATCTTCGACATGTTCTCAGCATACAATCATGTGCCGCACATGTCCATCCGGATCGCGTAACCGGACAACCGTTGACACACCCCAGCCGAAAAAGGAGTCAAGCTGTGGCCGCGCTCGGGCGGCGCCGTTTTCCGCCAAGGCTGTGTGCGCCCCCTACGGCTCAATCACGATCTGCACGGGGTTGCTGTCCTGG
>CAWJLI010000143.1:0-13674 GCA_963843095.1 Bryobacterales bacterium | reverse complement strand
ATCAGCCCGGAAAGCGGCATGCTCAGGGTGTTCGTAGGCCGTTATCATGAGCTGCCGAATCATGAGCCTACCGACGTGAAATGGGCGAACGGAAGCGTCCGCTTCACGCCCCACCTGCTGGCCGACGCCCGGTGGCGGGCGGGGCGGACTCTGTCCTCCGCCAATCGCCGCGGAGGCTCTCCCTTCCGCCGTCGGCGCTTGCGAGTTGCGCGACAAGCTGGTATCGTCCAATTTCCACGTGAAGCGGCGAATTCCCGGAAAGTTCTTTCTTCGAAATCTGGTGGGGCGGCGCAGCCTGCTGTTCCAGCTGGTGCGGCGCGACTTCGAGCAACGCTTCGTCGGATCCATTATCGGCTGGGTGTGGGCGCTGATTCATCCGCTGGTGCTGCTGGCTTGCTGGTGGTTCGTTTTCAGCGTCTGCCTGGGGGCCACGCTCCCACCGGGCGAAGGCACCACGAATTACGCGCTATTTCTGTTTGCGGGGATGCTGCCCTGGCTGCTGTTCAGCGAAACGTTGCAACGTTCCGCCTCGAGCGTCGTCGAGCAGGCCAACTTGATCACCAAGACCGTTTTCCCGTCCGAGCTGATCCCGGTCTCGGTTTTCCTCTCGGCCGTGGTGAGCCACGCGCTGGCCCTGGCGCTTCTGATCGCCGTGGTGGGATTGTCGGTGCATCACCTCAGTCCCTTGGTGCTGCTGCTGCCTGTATTCGTTTTCTCGATCGGGCTGCTGGCCGTCGGCCTGGGCTGGATCGTGGCGAGCCTGCACGTATTCCTGCGCGACACGGCCCAACTCTTGAGCGTTGCCCTGACGTTCTGGTTCTGGCTAACTCCGATCATGATTGCGGAAAGCAAGTACCCGGCCAAGGCCCGTTGGCTGCTCCCCGCCAACCCGCTTTTCTACGCCGTGCAGGCGTACCGAGCCATCCTGCTGCGAGGCGTTTTCCCCGGCCGCGAACTCGCCATCCTCACCGCCTTCGGCGCCGCCGCGTTCGTGCTGGGCGGCCTGTTCTTCCGGCATATGAAACGGGGATTTGCGGACGTGCTGTAGGAGCGGCCGCGGCACGCCCGAGTGCGTGCGCCACATCTGCCGGTCAGACGGTTTGGAGTTATTTCGCCGCCGGCCCTCACTCGTTGCGCAGGGCGATGGCGGGGTCCACCTTGGCGGCGCGCAAGGCTGGGCGGAAGGCGGCCAACGCGGCGGCGGCCAGCAGCAGCGCCAGCGGCAGAGCGAGGCTCCAGAAATCGCCGGGCCTCACTTCGTAGAGCAGGCTCTCCACGGGGCGAGCCAGCAGGCGACCGAGCACAAGCCCGGCGGCCAGGCCGATGGCGGCGGCGACGGTGATTTCGCGGATCACGAGCCGCACCACCGACGCCTGCCTGGCGCCCAGAGCCATGCGGATGCCGATTTCCTTGGTCCGCCGCACCACCGAGTAGCTGAGCACGCCATACAGGCCCACGCCTGCCAGCGCCAACGCCGCCAGGGCGAAGAAGCCGGCCAGCAGCGCCAGCAAGCGCTCGCGCACCAGATCGTCATCCACCAGTGCGGATTGGAGGGTTACGCCGCCGTCGCGCACGGAATGGCCGAAGTCGCGGATCTGCCGGCGCACCAGCGGCACTACTTTCCAGGGATCGCCATTCACGCGCACCGCCAGGGTTCCGTTTAGCCCGCGCAGCGGTACGAACACGGTGGGGGGAGCCGGTTGGCGGACGCTCTGTAAGCGGACATCCTGGACAACGCCGACGATGTCCTGCGGAAGGTCCCGGTCTCTTTGGGAGAACACGAAGCGTTTGCCCACCGGATCTTCACCCGGATAGTTTCGGCGCGCGAACGCCTGATTCACCAGCACCACCGATGGCGTGGGAGTGAAATCGGATGGCGCCAAGGTCCGGCCTTCCAGTAACCGCACGCCCGTCGTTTCGAGGAATCCCGGCGAGACCGGCACGCCGTAAACACCCTCATCGCCTGGAGCGCGGCCAGGTATTCGCACGTTTTCATCCATGAGTGTGCCCGAAAAGAATCCGAACTCGCACATAGCGGCATTGCGCACGCCCGGGACCTCAAGGACGCGGTCCACCAACTGGAGCGCGGTGAGACGGGCGGCCGGCGTGTAATATATCTTGGCGAACGGATCGGGGTCCGTAGTCTCGACACCTATGAGCACCACCCCGTTCTTCCTGAATCCGAGATCGACGTGCGTCAGTTGCCGGAATGAAAGCAGCAGCAAGCCGGCCACGAACAGCACCACGAAACTGAACGCGATTTGCGCGGCGACCATGGGCCTGAGCGCACCGGCGCGACCCGGTTGCCTGCCTCCCGATTTCAGCGCTTCGTGCGGAGAAACGCCGGACGCCCGCAACGCGGGCAGCAGGGCGAACAGCAACGTGGCTGCGGTACACGCCAACAGCAGAAAGGCCAGCATGCGCCAATCCGGGTGCAGATCCAGGTACGCCGGGCTATCCGTCGTGCTGAGCAGACTCACGATGGCCGGCGCTGCGATCGCCGCGAACGCGGCCGCCAGCACGCTCGCCGCGCAGGCCAGCAGCGCGCCCTCCACCAGCAGTTGCCGCATCAGACGCCCGCGACCGGCGCCGATCGAGATCCGCAGGGCCATTTCGCGCTCCCGCGCCAGCGCACGGGCGGTGAATAGGTTGGTCAGGTTGGAGCACGCGATCAGCAGAAGCAAGCCGGCGACCACGGCCAGAATCCACAACGGCCGTGCGAATGTTTCGCGCAACTCCGACGGGCCGTTCGGGGCAGGTCGCAGGTCGAGACGGCTGCGCAGGAAGCGATCGACAGTGACGCGTGGTGTGTCCGGTCGAAACTCCGCCACGGCCTGCTCCCGAAGGAACCTGGTGTAGACGGTCTGCAAGGCCGGACGGGCCGCCTCTATCGTCACTCCCGGCTTTAGCCTCCCTAGCACGCGGAGGAAGGTGCTACCGGGGTTCGCCAGATCCTCGTCGCTCCACCACATCATGGCCGGCACCCAGAGGTCAGTGCGGATCCCCGGCTCGGTGCCGGTGAACCCCTTCTCAGTCACACCGACGATCTGAAACTGTTTGGTTCCCACGCTGAACCATTGCCCCAACGCCGAAGGCTCGCCGCCGAAACGCCGCATCCAGAAGTTGTAGCTGGCCACGGCGACGGGATGGGCGCCAGGACGCAGGTCGTCGTTTGGAGTCAGCAGGCGGCCCAACGCCGGCCGAACGCCAAGAGAGGGCAGGGCATTGCCCGAAGCGTACTGCACGCGAAGGCTCTCCTCGCGGCCTCCCGACTTGGCGAACACGACCCGTTCGAGAGACTGGATGCTCATGCCGAAGAGGTCGAGTTGTGCGCGCGAGGCCTGGCGGCAGCGGTCGAAAAGAGGATAGCTGAGGGTGGGGCCTGCCCACCCGTTGATCTCGTCCGGAGTGGTTAACTGAATCAACCGCTCGGGCTGGTACACCGGCAGTGGGCGGAGGAGCAACGCGTCCACCAGCGCGAAGGCTGCTAGCGAGGCGCCGATCGCCAGCGCCAGCGATGCCAGCGCCGCCGCCGTTACGGCGCTGTCCTTGCGCAACATGCGGAAGCCGAAGCGCGCGTCCTTGAGCAGCGATTCCAGCCAAGGCATCAGTCTCGCGTCGCGGCTGGTCTCGCGCGTATGCAGCTCATTGCCCAGCCGGAGCCGCGCCTCGCGTGCGGCATCTTGCGGATTCATGCCGCGGCGGATGGCTTCCTCCGCGCGCGCTTCCAGATGAAAGCGCAACTCCTCATCGAGTTCGCGATCCAGCCGGTCCGGCCGGAAAGCATTCATCAACCGAGATAGCCAGGACATGATTTCCTCGTGTTAGCTAAAAGGAGCATCTCCAGTTCAGCCGAACGGTCTGGCGGCATCGGCAGCTGGATCGAAATGTTTGCTGGTTACAACGATGCGGCCCGCGTCAAGCCGGAGCTTTACGTCGACCGTGCCGCCGGTTGGACAGCAATGGGCATCGCCTTTCTTCCACACAGGCATGTGGTAGGTCAGCGACGCCATATTCAAGCCGCCGCCATTCCAGACGGTGGAATCGGCTGGAAGAATCGATTTGACGGCCTGCCCAATCGGGTCAAGGTCGATCCGGACCGGGCCTCCTGGATCAAACCAGAAATAGTCCTCGTAATAATAGTTGCCAGCTCCTGGAATCTGATCGCGCGTCACGAGGATCTCGTCGGCACCAGCCTTCAGGAAAAATGACGGTCCGATCTCCGCCTGGGTTGGCTGCAGGTGGTAAATCTCGCGGTACTGTTCCGGCGAAGTCTCAACCAGAATTGACTTCCAGTCGATCTGTCCGCTGTCGATGTGGTCATCAAAACGATAGAACAGGTCATAGATCGCAAACCCCTGCAACTTCCCAACGCTCTGTACTTCGGTCCTGGCCCTGTGATGTGTGTGCACGGTGGCTTTGCCCTCCGGCGTACAACTTGTGCAGAAGTCGTTTCCATCGTCGCGCAGGAACGGATCCTGAGTGAAGTACGCCAGCGGGTGCGGTGCCGGTGAATCGGAGAAATCGCCTTTTGGTGTAAAGACATGCCTCTGCCAGGTTGCCGCGCTGGCCGAAACTGTTATGAAAAGCCAGATGGTCAGATACTTCATATCGGGTCTTTGCGCATATCCGACGCCCGCCTAGGCCTGCTCCAGAACCGCGTCCACCGCGGCGGTGATCGAACGCCAGCGGATTAGCTCGCCTTCCAGTTGCTTTCGGCCGGCGGCGGTGATGTCGTACGCACGCACGCGGCGATTGCTCGGGGTGGTGGCCCACTTCGCCTTGATCCAGCCGGCCTCTTCCATGCGATGGAGCGCCGGATAGAGCGAGCCTTCTTCCACCCGCAATATGTCCTCCGACATGGCCTCGATCCGGAGGGCGATGCCGTAGCCATGGAGCGGCCCGCGGCGGGCGAGAATCTTCAATACCAGCAGCGGGAGCGACCCCTGCAATGCGTCCTGTCGCGCCATACCGAGATTCCTTACTAAGACATCTTATTATTAAGCCGGACGAACGCGGTTGTCAAGAGCGCGCGCTGCGGGCCCCGGCTGGCGCTATACTGAAGAAAAACCGCCGCCGCTTTCTTGTTACCGGATGCGCGGCCGGCGCATCATGGCTGTAAAAGTGGGGGCGTGGAAACTTCCATGAATGCTCGCAACGGGTCAACTGCGGTAGCGGCGGCCAAAGCTACCGCGACGCCAGCTCGGTCGTTCCCGGTGTCGGGCGTCTGATCATGCCCAAGCGCTTCACTCTAACCGAAGCCGAGCGGCTGCTGTCACGGGTCGAGCCGTTGCTGCGGAGCGCCATCGATCTCAAAAGCGATTTGGAGCGGGCGCAGGGCGAACTCATGGAATACCGCGAACGGGTGGCCCTCATGGGCGGCGTGAACCTGGACCGCGGCCACGTCAGCGCGGTCCGGACGCGGAGCGAGACGGCGGCCTCCCACCTGCGCGCCGCCATCGAGCAGGTGCAGAACCTGGGCTGCGTGATCAAGGACCTGGACACAGGCCTGGTGGACTTTCCCACCCTGCTGCGCGGCGATGAAGTGTACCTGTGCTGGCGGCTGGGCGAGGCTGGGATAAGCTTCTGGCACGGGGTGGATGAAGGTTTTCGCGGCCGCAAGCCGGTGGACCGCGACTTTCTGGACAATCATCGCGGCGATTGAACCGGCGGCGACTGGACTGGGATGCTCCGCGGAACCCAAGAAACCGAGATCAAGCTGGCCGTGCCCGGCGTGGCGGCCGCGCGGAGCCTGCTGCGCAAGGCCGGATTTCGCGTGTCGCGCCGCCGCGTCTTCGAGGCCAACACGGTTTTCGACACGGCGAACCGCAGCTTGCGCCAGACGAACTTCTTGCTCCGTGTGCGTGAAACCCCCGGCGCGGACACCTTCACCTTCAAAGGAGCACCGCTGGCGGCCAAATACAAAACGCGCGAGGAACTGGAGGTCGGTCTTTCGAGCGCAGCCAAGTGCGGGCTGATTCTCCAGCGGCTCGGGTATGAGCCGGCGTTTCGGTACGAGAAGTACCGCACTGAGTTTCGCCTGCCCGGCACTTCCGGCGTGGCGACGCTGGATGAAACGCCGATCGGCGTTTACCTGGAACTGGAAGGCCGCCCGCGCTGGATCGACCGGATGGCCCGGCGGCTGGGTTTTCGCGAGCGGGAGTACATCACCGCCAGCTACGGCCGGCTCTATTTGGATTGGTGCGCCGTGCGCAAGGTCGAGCCGGGGCACATGGTGTTCGGATAGGGTACGCGCGAATACTGGACGATTCCTGAAATGCATCGGAGCCGCGACCATAGGGAGCGGTTATGCACAGTTGTGTGGGGGTGCCACGCGAGCCAAAAGTGCTCCCGCCCCGCGCCGGGTACAATGGGGAATTGCGCTCCTCGTTTCTTTCGCTATTCCTCTTGGCCTTCCCCGTTGTTGCCCAGCAGCCTGATGCGCCGCAACCGGCGGCCCAGCCCGCGCCTGCCGCGCAGCACGAAACGGTGGTCGTAACGGGCACCTTCGAGCCGCTTTCGCTCGATGAGATGGACCGCGCCATCACGCTGCTGCCGGCGCGGTCGAGCGGCCTGGTGCTCAACGCGCTCGAGGACCTGCTGCGTACCGACCCCTCGCTCGACCTCCAGGAACGAGCGCCCAACGGCGTGCAAACCGACCTCTCGATACGCGGCGGCACGTTCGCGCAGACGCTGGTGTTGCTCGACGGCCAGCGCCTCAGCGACGCGCAGACTGGCCACCACGATATGGATATCCCGGTGCCGCTCGATACCATCGAGCAGGTGGAGGTGCTGCGCGGTTCCGGCTCGACGCTGTATGGCTCGGACGCGATTGGCGGCGTTATCAACATCATCACCGCTCCGCCGGAGGATCTGGAACTGCGGCTGCGAACCGCGGTGGGCAACGACGGCATCAACCAGCAGCGCGCATCGATCGCGGATACCTTCGGACCGGTCAGCGAGCAGCTCAGCTTCTCGCGCGATTTTTCCACCGGCTTCATGCCGGATCGCGATTACCGCAACCTGAATTTCGCTTCGAGCACCCACGTTGCGACCGGCTGGGGCGCCAGCGATCTGACGATGGCGTACATGGACCATCCCTTCGGCGCCAACGACTTCTATGGGCCGTATCCTTCCTGGGAAGACACCAAGACCTGGTGGATCGGTGGGCGGCAGGCGTTGGGAAAGAAGACCGAGGGGAGCTTCGCCTGGCGCCGGCACAGCGATCTGTTCGTGTTGTTCCGCGATCAGCCCGAGATCTACACCAACCATCACGCCGATGAAAGCTACCAGGCCGCGCTACGCCGCCGGGAAACGCCGGCGCGGGCGATCACCATTTCGTACGGCGTGGAAGGCCTGCACGAATCTATCGTGAGCAACAACCTGGGGACGCACGCGCGCAGCCGCGGCGCCGCCTACGCGGCGGCCGACTTCCGCGCGCTGCGGCGGTTCTCGCTCTCGGTGGCGGCGCGGGAGGAAATCTGGCGCAACCTTTCGGCGACGCTCAGCCCCACCATTGCCGGCGGCGCCTGGGTCAATCCGCGGTTCAAATTCCGTGGGTCCGTGAGCCGCGCTTTTCGCGTGCCCAGTTACACAGAGCTTTATTACTCCGACCCCAGCGACTTCGGCAATCCCAGCCTGCGGCCGGAGAGCGCCTGGACTTACGAAGCCGGTGCCGATTGGCAGCCCAGCTCCCGCGTGCGCGGCGAACTGACTGTATTCAACCGCCAGGTGAGCGACGGCATCGATTACTACCGCACTGACGTGGACGCCCCCTGGCAGGCGTTGAACATCGACCGGCTGCGATTCACTGGTGTCGAAAGCGGACTGCACTTCGCGCTCAGCCGTTCGCAAACGCTCGATCTGCACTATGACTGGCTGATCGGCGCGCAAAACACCGTACCCGGCACTTACACCAAGTACAGCTTCAATTACCCGGCCGATTCCGGCGTGGCGGCGTGGCAAGCGACGTTCGCCGAACGCTGGATGCTGCGCACGCGCGTAGGCGCGCTGAATCGCCGGGGTCTTTCCCCGTACGCCCTCTGGGATATCTACGCCGCGTATGCGGCCGGGATAGTGCATCCGTTCTTACAAGTCTCCAACCTGACTAACACCAGTTACCAGGAAATCCTAGGCGTCCCGATGCCCGGCAGGACCGTAGTGGGAGGCGTGGAGTTGCTGGTGAGACGGAAGTGAAAGCGGAGGGTGAGTACGGAGTCGGCTTCCCACCGTCCACCCGGAGGCTCAGCGAACAAAGAAAAGCCGAGACGAATCTCGGCTCAGCAGGCCGACAGTCTGCGCCACGGGGCCAAACCGACTACAATAAAAAGCTGCTGGCGATCTCTGGGGCGCGCCAAGTCGTTGAGAACTTCAACACTGGCTTGCGCGAGGATGGCTAGCTAGACGGATGTTGTCGACGGAGGGCGAATTTTGGGGGCGGGTTTTGGGAAGCTTGCTCCATTGTGGATGCATCTCATAATCATGCCCGGCAACCGAGCGGGCGGCCATCGATCCCACACATGCGCGATTACATTGAGCTGACCAAGCCGCGGATCACCTGGCTGATTCTGATGAGCACCGGAATCGGCTACTTTTTTGGACTTGCCGGCACGGGCGGCTGGAGCGAGTTTCTCCAGCACGTCGGCGTGTTGCGACTGCTCCACACCATGGTCGGAACGGGGCTGATTGCTTCCGGCACGGCCGCGCTCAACCAGTGGCTGGAGCGCGAG
Organism: Bryobacterales bacterium; assembly: GCA_963843095.1. Lineage (GTDB taxonomy): Bacteria > Acidobacteriota > Terriglobia > Bryobacterales > Bryobacteraceae > Bog-375. Next base: position 4,945 of record CAWJLI010000143.1, on the reverse strand, counting down.
GCCGACGCGCAAATGCGGCGCACGGCGGACCGGCCGTTGCCTTCCCGAAGGCTGGCCTCGGGGCCGGCGCTGGCTTTCGGCATAGCGCTTTCGGTGGCGGGATTTGCCGACTTGTGGGTGGGAGTAAACCCGCTGACGGCCTGGATCGGCGCATTCACGCTGGCCAGCTACCTGTTTTTCTATACGCCGCTTAAGCAGCGCACCTGGTGGTCCACCACCATCGGCGCTATCCCAGGCGCGATGCCGCCGGTGATCGGCTATGCGGCCGCGGCAGGACGGCTGACGGCGGATTCGTGGGTGCTGTTCGCGATCCTCTTCCTCTGGCAGTTTCCTCATTTCTATTCGATCGCCTGGATGTACAAAGAAGACTACGCGCGCGCCGGGATACGAATGCTGCCGGTGGTGGAACCGGACGGCCGGTCCACGGCGCGGCAGATCGTACTTTTCGGCCTGGCTCTGATCCCGGTCAGCCTGGTTCCGGGTATGCTGGGAATGTCGGGGCGCATCTACCTGGCGGGAGCGCTGCTGCTCGGTTTGTGGTTCCTGTACGCGGGCGTGCGGGTGGCCCGCGAGCGGACCGTGGCGCGGGCGCGCGGCGTTTTGCTCACCTCGGTGGTGTACCTGCCGTTCCTTTACGGGCTGATGCTCCTGGACAGGCCAGGTCTGTGATTCAAGTTGAAAACCTGACACATCGATACGGTGAGCGCACAGCCCTGCGCGGCGTCAACTTCGAAGTCGCCCAAGGCGAGATCTTCGGCCTGCTGGGACCGAACGGCGGCGGCAAGTCCACGCTCTTCCGCATCCTCTCTACGATGATGGCGCCGAGCGAGGGAAGGGCGGTGATCGGCGGCTGCGATGTGGTGCGCGACCGCGCGGCGGTGCGGCGCCAGGTGGGCGTGGTATTCCAGACGCAGAGCCTGGACAAGGCACTGACGGTGGAAGAGAATCTGCGCGCGCAGGGCCATCTGCACGGGCTTTCGGGAGCGCTGTTGCGGGAGCGCATGGAACACGCCATGGCGCAACTGGGCCTGGAGGATCGCCGCAAGGACCTGGTGGAGAAGCTCTCGGGCGGGCTGCGGCGGCGCGTCGAGATCGCCAAGGCCCTGCTGCACCGGCCGCCGGTGCTGCTGATGGACGAGGCGTCGACCGGCCTCGATCCGGCGGCGCGGCGCGATCTGACGCGCCACATCGAACGGCTGCGCGATCAGGAGGGAGTGACAATTCTTCTCACCACCCACGTTCTGGAAGAGGCGGACCGCTGCAACCGGCTGGTGCTGCTGCACAGAGGGCAAGTGGTGACGGAGGGCAGCCCGCAAGCGCTGCGGGCGCGCATCGGCGGCGACGTGGTGGTGCTGGAGGCGGAAGACGCGAAGGCCTTGGCAGGCGCGATCGAGCAACGCTTCGGATTGCGCGCCAGCCAGGTGGACGGGCAAGTGCGGGTGGAGATCGAAAACGGGCACCGCTTCATCGCCGAAGTTGTGGAGGCGTTTCCCGGCGCCATCCAATCGGTGGGGCTGCACAAGCCGACGCTGGAAGATGTGTTCGTGCACGAAACGGGGGCGCAGATTGAGTAGCTTCATTCTGCCCGCCGCTACGCTGTGGCAGCGCGAGCTGGTCCGCTTCTGGCGTCAAAAGAGCCGCGTGCTGGGCGTGGTGGCGTCGCCGCTGGTGTTCTGGCTGCTGATTGGCTCCGGATCGAACGACCTGGCGCGATATTACTCGGGCGCACTGGTACTGACTGTGATGTTCTCGGCCATCTTTTCGACCATCTCGATCATCGAAGACCGGCGTGAGGGGTTTTTGCTATCGATGATGGTCTCGCCCGCGCCGCGCACCAGCCTGGTGCTGGGGAAGATTTTGGGATCGGCCACGCTGGCCTGGATTCAGGGGCTGATTTTTCTTTGCTTCGCGCCGTTGGCGGGTGTGCGCATAGGACTGTTGGAGCTGGTTCCGGTGGCTTTGGCGATTCTGCTGATTTCGTTTACGCTCACCGGGCTGGGATTTGTGATTGCCTGGAGGATGGAATCCACGGCTGGATTCCACGCGATTATGAATTTGCTGCTGGTGCCGATGTGGATGGTCTCGGGATCGCTGTTTCCCGATGGCCACCGCGCACGGTTGGGTGCGAGTGCTGATGTGGGCCAACCCGCTGACGTATTCGATCTGCGCTGCTGAATCACACGCTGGCGCTGCCGAATGCGCAACCGGGAGCGGTGACGAGCCTGCTGGTGACGCTGGCGTTCGGGTTGGTCACTGCTGGCGGCCTCGGGAATATGGCCGCACAGAAGACCACGCACAGCACCGCATGAGAAGTGTTTGCCTCGTTTGTGGGGCGGACCCCCAGGTCCGCGGCCGACGCCCTCGTCGGCCTCTTCGCGTCGTTCCGGCTGCGGGACGAGGGCGTCGTCCCCAGAGGGCGCCGGCCGCGGACCATGGGGTCCGCCATATATGACCGCAATTCTGCCTTCGATCAACGCTTTCTTGAACGCCAGCGCGGCCATCCTGCTGGTATGGGGTTACGTGCTGATCCGGCGCAAGCGGAAGGAAACCCACCGCCGGGTGATGACGACGGCATTCGTCGTCTCCTGTACGTTTCTGGTGTGCTACGTGGTCTATCACCTGCAAGTTGGGCACGTGCGGTTTCAACACACCGGTCCGCTGCGTGCCATCTACCTGAGCATACTGGGGACGCACACGGTGCTGGCTGCCGCGGTGCCGGTGCTGGCAATCATCACCCTACGGCGCAGCCTGACGGCGCGCTACGATGCCCACCGGCGGATCGCGCGCTGGACCTTGCCGATCTGGCTATACGTGAGCGTGACAGGCGTGGTGGTGTACTTTATGCTGTACCACACGTAGGCGCGATTGCCATTGTGGGCCGCCGTGTGCGACCCTGCGTCGCCAGCGTCAAAACAGGTAGGCGATATCCACCATGGGCACAAGATTCTCCAGGACCTTACCATACTTGACGCCCGGAGGCGGGGCTATCACGTTGGTGGGGAACTGGGAAATGAAGTCGCGTATTTCGGTGCGGAGGTAAAGGCGCTCCGTCAACTTGTAGCTGATGCCGCCACCGACGCTGAGCATCGGTTTGATCTGGTGGGTCTGGGTGAAGTATCCGAACTGGCATGAGAGGCTGGTACGCCTCCTGTGCGCCGGTGCCATCGAAGATCTTCATGCCGCCGCCGATCGCCACAAAGAATTGCACGGGCGAACTCTTCCGGTTGGTGTGGTAAATCAGGTCGTAGTGGACGGCGTGGGCGATGCCGCTGAATGAGGCCGAAGTGCCGGCGCCGGAGAGCTTGAGGTTGCTGTCGAAAAACTCATAGCGGATCTCGCCGCTCCAGTGCGCGTTGATGTTCTGCCCGAAGAATGCGCCGGCGGCCACGCCCGGCGCGAACCCCGCGGTGGCCGAACCGGCGCTGACGGCGCTGACATGGACGGTGTCGAGGAAACCGACGCCGCCGATGCCTCCCACTTCCCATTGCTGGGCGAAGGCGCAGAGGCCGAACGCGAGAAGCAGAAATATCTTTCCAATCGTTTTCATACCTTCTCCGGGGGACGACTAGTTGGCCACCACACGCTCGTTAAGCGTGGTGTTGGCACCGCTGGCGCTGCCCTGGTTGATCACCAGCGGCTCGCTCAAGCCCTGCGGGACGGAGCCGGGAACGACCGCGTTGATCTGGTACACGCCGACCTCGCCCGGCGCCAGGCCCGCGTACTGAACGGTCAGTGGAGAACCGCCCAACGTCACGGTTGGACAATGGACGCAACGGCCAGAGGGCTGGCAGGCGCGGCGTAACCGGCCGTGACCGCAGGAGTGGTCAGGCCCATACCGGTCAAGTAGATCACCAGCGTGTCGCCCGGACGAATTGGATTGGTGGGGGTCACGATCTGGTTGTTGGCGGCGCGAATGACGGTGGCCAGACCCGTGACTGGCCCGGCGCTGCCGGACATGAATACGGCCGGCGCGGCCGACAGAACCGTGAAGTGGAAGGCATTGCTGACGCCGCCCGGCGTGTGAATACTCATGAGGGAGGAACCCAGGACGTTGTTCGGCAACTGCGCGTTGACCTGCGTGGGCGAAACGAACAGCAGCGGCACCGGCGTACCGTTGACGCTCAGGCAGGATTTGACCCAATGCGGTCGGCAGCGGGACCTGCGAAGCGACCGCGCTGGCCGGGCTCATGTTGCTGCCCCAGACGGTGATCAGGCCCCCCGGCGCAACCGGCGCCGTGTTATTGGCCGCATTCACGACGCTGGTGATCACCGGCGGAACGAAGGAGGCCGCGTAGTTCTGGCTCAGGACGGTGATGCCGGAAGTGGTCAGTACGATGATCTCGTTGGCGGTGGGGAGCGGAGCGACGGTGCGAATGAAATTGGTCAACTGGCTCCCGGCGTTGGCTCCCGATCCGTTATTGGAAACAGTGCCATCGGGGCTCGGATAGCCCAAAGGGGCGCTGGAGCTTGAGCCGGAGGTCGTACTGCTGCTGGTGGGACTGCTGCCACTGCTCGGCAGTATCGGCGCCTCCACCAACGGGATGGGGCTTTCAGCCGCGGATGAGAGGGGCGAGAACAACTGGATCGTGCCCGGGCTGGATGCGGAAGCCGCCGTCGTGAGGTAGCCGCTCGCAACGCCGTTCTGATCGATGAAGGTGAATCCCGAGGGATTGCCTCCGGCAGTATTGAAGGCTCCGGTCGGCACCAGCGATGAGTTGAGGAAGGCGGTGCCGGCCACATAGTTTTCCCAGCTCGATGCGCCGTACGAGCCGGACAAAGCCGTATAGTCCTGGCGGGCGGCGACAAAACTGTTGCAATAGGCCTTGTAGAGGAAGACGTGACCATCTGGTCCGATCAGCAAGATGTTTTCCCCGTTGGACGAACCACTCAGCACAGACTTCGGAGAAACCGTCGGGTCGTCGTTCTTCCAGGGTCCAGCATGGCA
>CAWJLI010000142.1:0-21831 GCA_963843095.1 Bryobacterales bacterium | reverse complement strand
GACTTTAGGTTGGTCGCAGGTGTGCCAGGAACCAGTCGAAAGGACACAACATTGAAAATCTCGCAAATTAAAGCGGTGGATCGTCTGCAGGGCAATTGAAATCAGTCTCTCTAACGTTGTCGCGGCGGCCCAGGAGAGGCACGATGCACCTTCCTTCTTGAAATCCTTACTCTGAGGCTGTTGCCATGGGTCCTACCGGCGACGGCTTCGAGTTGTGACCGCGCTGGCTCAGGTAATACAGCACGGGCACAGCCATGCGCGAGAGCACAGTCGAGGCCACTTCGCCCGCCATGAGCGACAGCGCCAGGCCCTGGACAATCGGATCGAATAAGATCACGCTCGCACCGACAACCACAGCCGCCGCGGTCAACAGCATGGGGCGAAATCGCACCGCGCCCGCATCGACGACTGCATCCTCTAACTTCATTCCTTGCGAACGGCGAAGTTCAATGAAATCGACGAGGATAATGGAATTCCGAACGATGAACGTGGGCGTCAACTGGCGCGGTTAGCGCGGCTGAGTGCCTCGCGGAGAGTCTGGACGGCGAGCAGTCGGATCGTCAGTCTGGCTTGGATTTAGCGCGTATCTTGGCACTCAGCTCTTCCAGATTCTGTCGGGCGCGCGACGGCTTCTCGCCGGGCCGTGTGGCGGGCACCAAAGCCAGCGCCTGATCGACCGCCACGCGCGCGCCCGCGAAGTCGCGGTTTCGCCAGCACGCGTCGGCCAGCGACTCGAGGGCGGCTGAGTCTTTGTAGTTTCCCAACTCGGCGGCCTTGCGGGCGTACACCAGAGCGCGCGGATAGTCGCGCAGTGGGGCCACCTCTGTCGTCATGAGGCAGCGGGCGGCGGCTCTCAGCGTGCCTGCCGTCGCTCCAGGCTCATCCGCCAACAGGCACATGGACTTGAGTCCTGCGCTGGCGGCGGCCATGGCCTCTACCGGATGCCCGGCTACGGAGAGCGCATCGCCGATCCGCAATTGCAGGTCGGCCTGCACGGACCGGTACGTCTTGTTCGCGGGATCGACCTTCAGCAGGCGGTCGAACTGGGCCACGGCGGTGCGGAAGTTCTCGATGGCCTTGGGCTGGTTGTAGGCGTAGCCATAGACTATCCCCAGGCTACGGTAGGCGACGGTGCTGGCGTACAGAGCCTGCTTGTCCTCACGATCGAGTTCGGCCCGCCGGTCGAGAATATCGCGGGCTTGTTCCAACGCGGCGAGCGCGTCCCCGTAGTCGTTCGTCTGCCCCAGCGTCCAGCCCAGATTCAACAGCAGCGAGGCGCGGATCTTGCGGGTCTCCGCGCTCTCCCGGCCGGCGGCCGGCAACTGGTCGAGCGTGGCCAGGGCGCGCCGGAAGATCTCGGTGCCTTTCCTGGGGTCGGCGACGGAATCGACGTTGCCCAGCACCTGGTAGGTATACGCGATCTTGTGAACGATGCCCGCGTCGTCCGGCGCCAGCCGTCGTGCGGCGCCGTAACGGGCCAGGGCTTTGTCGATGTCAGACCTCACGTCGTCCTGTCTGTCGGCCCCGATAAGTCCCCCCTGCGTGCTCAGTTGCCGTGCCAGGAGTTCGTAGGCATCGCCGGCGCGGATGAGCGTCGGGACATCGTCCGGTGCAGCATTGAGCAGCCGCTCAAAATCGCGCGTGGCGGCTTCTAGCGCGGCCACGCCCTCGCGGACCTTCCCGCCGAAAGTCAGTATCCCGCCGGCCCCCTCGTTGGCGCGCGCATAGGCGGCGCGCGCCCGCCGGTCCGCCGGGTTCTCGGCCAGCAACGGCGTCAGCAGCGCGAGGGCCTTGCGATAGCTGTCCAGCGCTTCCGGGGTCTTGCCCAGATTCGGCTGAAAGGGATCGCCCAGCACGTCGCCCAGGCGCAGGTACCCTTCCGCCGTTTCGACGCGCAGGCCGGCATCCGCGGACTTGGCAGCCGCCAGGCGATCCAGGTACTGCATCGAGCGCGCCGCCATCTCGGCCCGCACCGGGGTCGCCCCGGGCAGATTCTGCACGGAATTGTAAAGGTCGAAGAGAAGGTAGTGGGCCAGTTGCCGGGCTTCGTTGAAGCGCCGTTCCGCGTTGGTACGCTCCAGGCCGGCAAGGTGGGCTTCGTAAAGCACGCCGGCCAGGCCGCCCATCAGGGAGAGCGCCAGCGCGGCGGCCGCCGCCACCCCGAGTTTGTGCCGCCGCACGAACTTGTCCGCGCGGTAGGCCGCCGTTCCCTCTACCGCCTGCACCGGCCGGCCTTCCAGGTAGCGGCCGATGTCGGCGGAGAACTCCTCGACGGATCCGTAGCGGTCCGCAGGCTCCTTCGCCAGCGCCTTCAGGACGATGCTGTCCAGGTCGCCGCGCAGGATGCGCCGCAGCCCGTCCGGCTTTTCGCCCCGGCACTCCGCCAAATTCGCCGGTTCGGACGCCGCGGCTGCCAGGCTTCCGGCCATGCTGGGCAGGAGCGGATCGTTCTTCACCACCGCGGCAACCAGGTCCGCCATGCTGCCGGTGTCGGCCTGGAACGGATGGCATCCGCAGAGCAGTTGATAGAGGATGACACCGAGGGAGTACACGTCACTCGCCACCGTGGTGCGGCGTCCGTGCAACTGCTCCGGGCTGGCATACTGGGGCGTAAGGAGGAGGCCGTGGACCGCAGTCAGATCCGTGCTCCGGTTGTCTGCCTGCAATAGGGTGGCGATGCCGAAGTCGAGCAGCTTGGGTTCGCCATCCGCGCCGACCAGAATGTTGGTGGGCTTCAGGTCGCGGTGGATTACCAGATTCTGATGGGCGTAGTGCACCGGTGCGCAGACCTTGCGGAACAGCTTGAGTCTGTCGCGGATAGAGAGGCGGCCTTCGTCGCAATAGCGATCCAGCCGCTGCCCTTCCACATAGTCCATCACCAGGTAGGGCTGGCCGGAGATGGTCCCGCCATCGAGCAGCCGTGCAATATTGGGGTGCTCCATGCCGGCGAGAATCTGGCGCTCGCGTAGGAACCGGGTCACCAGCACCTCCGAGTCCGCGCCGGTACGGATGAGCTTGACGGCCACCTTCTTTTCGAATTCCGCATCGGCGCGGGTGGCGAGAAAGACGGCGCCCATGCCGCCCGCGCCCAACTGGCGCACCAGGCGGTACGGACCGAGCTCCTGCGACGATTCGGGCGATGCAGCCGCCTGCGCAACTTGGGCGCCGGGCGAGGGCGCCGAGGCCTGGAAGCAAGCCACCAGGGAGCGGACTTCGCTCAGAAGTGCCGCATGGTGCCCGCAGGCGCGCTTCAGCCAATCGGCGCGCCGGTCCTCGGGTTCGGCAAGCGCCCCGGCCAGCAACGTGGAAACCGACGGCCGCGTCTCACGGGATTCCCCTGGATCGGAGGTCGCATGGGAAGCGGTGAAACGTTCCTCTTCGTCCGAGGCGCGGAGCAGGTCACTGGCCTCCCGAAGGAGATCGCCGTCTCCCGCACAGAGCGCTTCCAGCCGCGCGGTTCTTCGCTCAGGGGCAGCCTCGGTCAGTTCGTGAAAAATGGCCTCCACCCGGCGCCAGCGTTCCAAGGCTGTTTCTTCTGCGGACAATCGGCTACTCCCAGTCAGCGCAATTGCTGCTTAAGGTCTGCGTAAACTGCCGGCTGGATGACTCAGGCCTTCCCGCATGGGCGCTCCCGTTCCCCGGTAATGCGCCGGTAGAGCCAGCTCTTCACAAACTTCACGTCGCGGTCCACCTTGGCTTTCGAGACCTGTAGGAGTTCGCCCGTCTCCTCCGCCGTGCATCCCAGGAAAAACCTGAGCTCGACCAGTTGAACCTTCTGCGGGTCGATCGCCTCCAGCTCATCCAAGGCGCGGTTGAGTTCCAACATCGACTCGCTGCCGATCTGAATCCAGGGGATCTGTTCGTTCAAAGCGATATGCTCGGCGCCCCCGCCTCGCTTCTGCGCATCGGCGCTCCGCGCATGATCCGTCAGAATCCTGCGCATCACTTTGGCCGCGAAGGTGTAGAAGTGCGCGCGATCCACCCATTCTGCTTTTCGCTGGCCGATCAGGCGCAAGTACACTTCGTGGACCAGGACGGTCGCTTGCAGTACCCCGGGATTTCTCTCTCTCCGGATGTAGGATGCTGCAATCTGGCGCAAATGGGGATACACCAACGGCATCAATCGATCGAAGGCATCGGGTTCGCCCTGCCTCCATTGCTGCAGAAGCCGTGTAATCTCGCCTGGGGAGGAATCCAACCGGCGCTCCGTTCGGGTAGTGGTATGGCCATAAGTTTAGCATTTTCATCCACCTGAAAGAGTTATCAAGATCCCGTACTCTCAAACACAATGTTCTTTGCCCCGATGGCGTCCGCCCTGGGCCACGGTTCCGATCGACTGATCCGGTGCGGAACACTCGGCCCATCGGGTCGCAACATCGCCCGGGTACAGGGGCTATCGTCTATACTGATCGGATGTTGAAATCCGTTATTGCTCTATTGCTGGTCCCGCTGGGACTGGTCACCGGTCAGGATCTGAAGCCGGTCGCGCTGCCAGCGCCTCAGACCGGCGGCGGCAAGCCGCTGATGCAGGTTCTCAAGGAGCGGAAGTCGGTCCGCGACTTCGGCCCCGAGCAGGTTTCCCAGCAGACGCTCGCGAACCTTCTGTGGGCCGCCTGGGGCATCAATCGCGACGACGGCCGCCGCACCGCGCCTTCGGCTTCCAACCGTCAGGAAATCGACGTCTATGTCATCACGGCCGACGGTGCCTATATTTACGACGCCAAAGCGAACGCGCTGAAGCCCGTGGTCAAGACCGACATCCGCAAGTTCGCCGGGACCCAGGCGTACGTGGCCGACGCTCCGGTCAACCTGGTTTACGTGGCGGACACTTCCAAGCTGGGCGGCGACGATCCGGGCAAGCTGGCCACAGCCAACGCCGACACCGGGTTCATCGCACAGAACGTGTATCTGTTCTGCGCGTCCGAAGGACTGGGCACGGTGGTGCGCGGATCGGTCGATCGCGCCGGTCTGGGCAAAGCGCTGAACCTGCGCGCCGAGCAGCGGATCATTCTGGCCCAAAGCGTGGGCTACGCCAAAAAGGCCACCGGCAACTGACGCCCGGCCCCGCTGTCCGCGGCCGCAGGTTCCACGGGCCGCCATGTGATAGACTCTAGATTCTCAAAATCCGCATTTCGGAGAAAAAAGCCTTGAAGCTCGCTCCGGTTGATTATGTAATTCTGGCGACGTATTTCGCCATGGTGCTCGGCATCGGATGGATGCTCCGCAAGAAGGCCACCACCAGCGGCGACTTTCTTACTTCCGGCCGCTCCGTCCCGGTCTGGATCACGAGCCTGGCTTTCATTGCCGCCAACCTGGGCGCCCAGGAGCTGATCGGCATGGCGGCCTCGGGCGCCAAGTATGGCATCATGACCGCGCACTTTTATTGGATCGGCGCGATTCCGGCCATGGTCTTCATGGGCCTTTTCATGATGCCGTTCTATTACGGCAGCAAAGCGCGGTCGGTGCCGGAATTCCTGAAGATGCGGTTCGACGAGAAGACGCGCGGCTTCAACGCTTTCATGTTCGCCGTGATGACGATCTTCTCTTCGGGCATTTCGATGTACGCCCTGGGGTTGCTGCTGCAACTGGTGCTGGGGTGGAACTTCACCACGTCGGTTCTGGCCACGGCAGCGATCGTGTTGGCGTACACGTATCTGGGCGGCCTCACCAGCGCCATCTACAACGAGGTGCTGCAGTTTTTCCTGATCGTGGCCGGCTTCTCGCCGCTGGCCATTATGGCATGCGCCAGGGCCGGCGGGTGGCACGGCATCGTGTCGCGGCTGCCGTCGAACATGACCCACTCGTGGACGCACATCGGCCACGCCAGCGAGAACCCGATGGGAGTGGAAATCTTCGGCGTGGTGGCGGGGCTCGGCTTCGTGCTCTCGTTCGGTTACTGGTGTACGAACTTCCTGGTGGTGCAGCGCGCCATGGCGGCCGATTCCATGTCGGCAGCCAGGCGGACGCCGCTGATCGGCGCGATTCCAAAAATGTTTCTGCCGTTCGTCGTCATCCTTCCCGGCATCGCCGCCGTGGCGTTGGCGAAGATTGCCGGACCCGGCGGCGCGCATCTCTACGAATTGCCGATGAAACTCGGTGCGAGTGGACTCATGGTCAAGGATTACGACCAGGTGCTCACCACGCTGATGGCCAAGTTCTATCCGGCCGGCATTCTGGGCGTTGGCCTCACCGGGCTGATGGCGTCGTTCATGTCCGGCATGGCCGGCAACGTGACCGCCTTTAATACGGTTTTCACCTACGATATTTACCAGGCCTACATCCGCAAGGGCGCGCCCGACCAGCACTACCTGAAGGTGGGCAAAATGACCACCATCATCGGCGTGGCGCTCTCGATCGGCGCCGCGTACCTGGCGGGCTACTACAACAACATCATGGACATCCTGCAGTTCGTCTTCGGTGTGGTCAACGCTCCTCTGTTCGCCACCTTCCTGCTGGGCATGTTCTGGAAGCGCAGCACGGCCAACGGCGCATTCTCCGGGCTGGTCACCGGAACCTTCGGCGCGGTGCTGATCTGGTGCTTTACGGTCGCCGAGGGCAAGGGCGGTGTGTTCGGTAACCTGTATGAATTCCGTTCGACGATGGCGCAGAATTTCTGGATCGCCATCGTCGCCTTTACCAGTTGCTTCCTCGTCACCGTGGTGGTGAGCATATTTACCCAGCCGCGCAAGGAAAGTGAGTTGGAAGGGCTGGTGTACGGGTTGACGAAGATCCGCCGCGATGAGAACGCCAAGTGGTATGAGCGCCCGGTTGTACTGGCGGTTTTCGTTTTGGTTTTAGCTGTCATTCTGAACATTTGGTTTGCCTAATATGGACTTACGAGTGCCTTCGGGCTGGTTCTTCACTCTTTTGGGCGTCATTCTGGTCGGGATGGGCCTGATCTCGCCGGACGCGCGCGCCGCGCTCACCGACGTCAACGTCAATTTGTACAGCGGCATCGCGATGCTGATTTTCGGCTTGTTTCTGCTGCTGATGGCCCGCCTGGCCGCGAGCAGAAGCCGATGATCGAAGCTTTCCGGCGGCTGTATGGCTCGGCCGATGGGCTGCGTGTGTTTCGCGCGCCGGGGCGTGTCAACCTGATCGGCGAGCACACCGACTACAATTTCGGATTCGTGCTGCCGGTGGCGCTCGACCTGGCTACCTTCGTTGCCACCGCGCCGGCCGCCGATGGCAAGCTGCGCCTGCATTCCGTCGAGCGCCAGGAAACGTGCGTATTCGACGTGGCGGGCCTGGCCGAGCTTGCCCCCGCCCATCATTGGACCGACTATCCCATCGGCGTCGCCCGCGAAGTGGCGCGCCTGGGCTTTGCCATTCAACCCGCCAATATTCTGATCCGTAGCACGGTGCCGGAAGGTTCCGGGCTCAGTTCTTCGGCGGCGCTGGAAGTTTCCTCGGCGCTGGCTTTCCTGGGCGGCCGCGAAGTGGCGCCGCTCGAACTGGCCAAGCTCTGCCAGCGTGCCGAGCGCGAATTTGTCGGCATGCCCTGCGGCATCATGGACCAGTACATATCGGTTTTCGGGCGCGAACACTCCGCCGTCAAAATCGATTGCCGCAGCCTGGATCACCAACTGGTCGAACTGCCCGAGTGGCGTCGCGTTCGTGGCCGTCAACACCATGGTCAAGCACGCGCTGGCGGGCTCGGCTTACAAGGACCGCGTGGCCGAATGCGCCGCCGCGGTCGCCGCCATCCAGCAGAAGTTTCCTTCCGTCACCAGCCTGCGCGATGTCGCGTCGGATCAGTTCGAATCGGTGGCCGGCCTGCTGCCGCCGGTGGTGGCGCGGCGGGCGCGCCACGTGGTGACCGAGGACGAACGGGTGGAGCAATTCGTCGCGGCCAGCGCTCGCGGCGATCTGGAGACAATGGGAAAACTCCTGGTCGCCTCGCACCGTAGCCTGCAATATGACTACGAGGTAAGTTGCGCCGAACTCGACTTCCTGGTGGACCACGCCCTGCTGATCGATGGCGTTTTCGGCTCGCGCATGACCGGCGGAGGTTTCGGCGGCTGCACCGTCACTATGCTGCGCCCTGCCGCGGCCGAGGCTTTTGCCGCTTCGATTGCGCGCTCCTACGAGCGGCGGTTCCACGTGGCGCCCAGGATCTACCGCTGCAACCCTTCCGCCGGCGCTCGGGAATGCACAAGTTCTGAGACGATTCCCACTGTCGGGTGACTATCAAGTTAAGCCATAAAGAGAATGTCCTCCCGGGTGCGGCAAACTACTGGTAGTAGTTTGCCCAGCCCGGGAGCGGGTTCGCGTTTTCTTTCGCTTTTGAGACCCGGCGCTACACTTGAGGGAAGATGCCGCGCTGGATGAACGCCGCCAATGGCTTGACTGCCCTGCGCTTGCTGCTGGCGCCCCCAATCGTGGCTGCGATGTGGACCGGTCGGCATGCGCTCGCGCTGGCTTTGTTCGCTCTCGCCGCCGCAACCGACCTGCTCGACGGCGCCGTCGCCCGCCGCTTCGGTCTGGAAACTCCGTTCGGCGCCTACCTGGACCCGATCGCCGACAAATGCCTGTTGAGTGCCATGTTTCTGGCCATGGCCGGCGCGCGCATGGTTCCCTGGTGGTTCGTCATCATCGTCCTGGGACGCGATGCCTACCTCCTGCTGGCGGCGGCGATTCTCCTCCGTTTCACCCACCGCCGGAAATTCCCGCCCAGCGTTTGGGGTAAAGCCTCCACCTTCGTACAGATTGTGACCGCCATCGCAGCACTCACCGCCGGCATGATAGGCCATCCGAATGCGTGGATACCAGTGGCGGCGCTGATCCGGATCTCGGCCGTGTTTACGCTCTGGAGCGGCGTGGAGTACACATGGCGCGCGATCGCCATGGTGGTTCACTCGTCAGCAATCACCGATGCTTCCGCGCTGTAGTAGTCTAAGGGGAAACATGCCATACGACCTGAAAATCCTGTGGCGTCGCGCAGGAGATCGACATGGACTTGACGCGTAGAGATCTGTTTAAGACGAGTCTGGCCGCGCCGGCTGCCGTTGTGGCGGCGACAGAGACCGCGATCAACGAGGAAGCCCAAGCCCAAACCCCGCCCGCGATTGCGGCTCCGGTCTCCGCCCGCGAACGCCTGCTGCTCGATTTCGGCTGGCGCTTCCACCTGGGTCATGCCGCCGATGCGGCGCAGGATTTCGGTTTCAGAGGCAACTTCTCCAAGACCGGCAATTTCGGCCCTGTCGCCACGCCGATCTTCGACGACAACGACTGGCAGACCGTCGATCTGCCTCACGACTGGGCCATCGAATTGCCCTTCCAAGACGACCCTGCGCTCGTCAACAAGGGTTTCTATCCGCTGGGGCGCGCGTACCCGGCCACCAGCATCGGCTGGTATCGCCGCATCTTCCAACTCCCGGCCTCGGACGCCGGTAAGCGCATCACCATCGAGTTTGACGGCGCGTATCGCGAGGCCACGGTCATATTCAACGGCTTCTACATCGGCAGGCACATCGGCGGCTATGATCCGTTCAGCTTTGACGTAACTGATTTTGCAACACCCGGCGGCCGCAACGTGCTGCTGGTCCGCGTCAACGCCACCGAGAGCGACGGTTGGTTCTACGAGGGCGCCGGCATTTACCGGCATGTCTGGCTGGTGAAGACCGCTCCGCTGCACGTGAAGAAATCGGGCACGTTCGTGCGCTCGCAGGTGATGGGTGATTCTGCCTTGGTGCAAATTCGCACGGAGGTGGAAAACCACGGCAAAGGCGCGCCGAGCACGCGCGTCGTCTCCACCATTCTCGATCCCGCGGGTAAGGTCGTCGGCAAAGCGGCCACGCTGCCCGAGCCTATCGGGGAGAGCGGCGAGCATGTCTACGAACACCAGATTGCGATGCAATCACCAGCGCTATGGTCACTCGAACAGCGCAATCTGTACACGCTGGTAACCGAGGTCGAGGCGGGCGGCGCCGTCGCGGATCGTTATGAGACGCCCTTCGGCATTCGCACCTGCGAGTTCGATGCCGAGAAGGGTTTCTTCCTGAATGGCCGGTCCGTCAAGCTCAAGGGAACCTGCAACCACCAAGATCACGCAGGGGTGGGCGCGGCGCTGCCGGACGCGGTGCAGTACTTCCGCATTCGCAAGCTGCAGGAGATGGGCTGCAACGCCCTTCGCACCTCGCACAATCCGCCCACGCCGGAACTGCTCAACGCCGCCGACGAGTTGGGCATGCTGGTGTTCGACGAAACCCGCATGATGTCGTCGAATCCCGAGGGCTTGAGCCAGCTCGAGAACCTGGTCCGGCGCGACCGCAACCATCCGAGCGTCTTTATGTGGTCGATGGGCAATGAGGAAGGCACGGCGGGAACCGAGAAGGGGGCGCTGATCCTGACGGAGATGAAGGCGGTGACCACCCGGCACGACGGTTCGCGGCCTACTTCCATCGCGCCTCCGTACGCCAACGCTATGGGCAAGTTCGGTTTTGCCGTACTCGACGTGCAGGGCTACAACTACAGCGATCCGCAGGCCGACGCGTTCCACAAGGCCAATCCGTCGTTTCCCGTGATGGGCACCGAGCAGGTCAGCGCCGTGGCGACGCGCGGCATCTACATGATGGATCCGCCACACGGCTTCGTCGGCTCGTACGACCTCTATACCACCACCGGCCGCGCCTCCTGCGAAGGCTGGTGGAGCTTCTGCAACGCGCGGCCGTGGCTCGCCGGAGGCTTCATCTGGACCGGTTTCGATTACCGCGGCGAACCATCGCCATACGGTTGGCCCAACATCAGCTCGCAATACGGCATCATCGATACCTGCGGTTTTCCCAAGGACAGCTTCTTCTACTTCCAGTCGTGGTGGACTCGAGAACCTGTGCTGCACCTGTTCCCGCATTGGAACTGGCCGGGCTACGAGGGCAAAGAGATTGCGGTCTGGGTGTACTCGAACCTGGAAGCGGTGGAACTGTTCCTCAACGGGCAGAGCCTCGGCCACAAGGACATGAAGAAGGATTCGCACTTGGCGTGGAACGTCAAATACGCTCCCGGCACGCTTGAGGCGCGGGGATACAAAGATGGCAATCTGCTGATGACGGCCAAGCGCGAGACCGCGGGGCCGCCGGCGAAGCTCGTGCTTACAGCGGACCGCGCGGAGATTTCGGCCGACGGCGAGGACGTGGCGATGTTCGCCGTCGAGGTGCAGGATGCGCAGGGCCGCTATGTGCCGGTCGCCGATAACCAGGTAAGTTTCCGGGTTTTGGACCGGGGCACGCTCGGCGCGGGCAGCGCAGGCTTCCGGATTCCCGGCCTGGGCCGCGTGATCGGCGTCGGCAATGGCGACCCCACCAGCCACGAATCCGACCAAGGCAGTTCGCGCAAGGCCTTCTCCGGCCGTTGCATGGCGCTGCTGCAATCCACCAAGACCGCGGGAATCATCACGGTCGAGGCAAACTCGCCCGGGTTGACGCCTGCCAGCGTCACGATCTCCGCCAAGGCAGTGAAGCTGCGCCCTCAGGTTGCGGTTTGGGAGCGCGAGGTCCCGGTCGGCGAGAGTATCACCGGCCTGTGGCGGCCGGCCGCCGCAGGCGAGGGAGGTTACGGAGCCGGCCAGATTTTCACGTTCCGGCAGAAGGGGACCTCGCTCACAGGAACCGTCGAGGGCGTCGGCCGCGGCGGCGATACGCCCATCGCTATCGAAGATGGAAAGGTGGATGGAACTAACATCTCATTCAAAGCTGCCAACGCGGTCTACACGGGAACGCTGAAAGGAGACGCGATCGACTTGCAGCGGACCGGAGGCGACGCGGACCGCCGCGGACGCCGCGCACCGCCCGAGCCTGCCGGACCGCGCCCGGCTATCGGCCCACCGCCGGATGGTTCGGACCCCTCGTTCGGCGCTTTCTTCGGCCTTGGCGGCGGCACACGCGGGCAAACGCCCGCACCGATGCTCCTTCACAGGACGAAGCGGTGAATCGGCGGGAATAGGCCAGCGATGAAAGGAGCAATCTATTTATGAGAATTCCGGCTACTCCATCTCCCCGCATTTCAGCCGTCATTTCTATTCTGGCGGCGCTGGCGATTGGTCCGTCGCCCGACTGTTCCGCTCAATCGCAGACGCGGCGCATCGTCTTCGATGGCGTGAAGTCCGAACACAAGTGGACGCTGAAGGAACTGAATCCCGAATGGCCGTCCGATTGGTCGGCATGGAACTACCTCGTTCTGGAAATCAAGACGTCCACACCGCAGCGGTTTTCCCTCTGGCTTTACACCGGCGCCGGCCCGCGGCGCATCCTGCTCCAGCCGTTCGGACAGAATGTCTGGCTGCGCGCGTCGGTCCCGCTGCGCTACTTCAAGGGGAGAGACCAGTCGGGCTTCGATCTGGCATCCACCAATAATCGCCGCACGGATTCCTTCTGGATGTCGATCTGGGGGCCATTCGGCGATCTGAAGAACGTCGAATCTCTCGGGTTCACGATGGAATATCCCATCAATAAGCCCACGCTGGAAATTCGATCCATCCAACTCGCCAAAGAAGATCCCGGCTCCGATTTCCTGGAAGGCAAACCGGCGCTCGACGAATTCGGCCAATGGGCGCACGCGGACTGGCCGCGCAAAATCAAGAGCCGGGAGCAACTCGAGAAGGAGTTATCCGAGGAGGATAAGACCCTCCGACCGGGCGACTTCGACTATTGCGAATACGGCGGCTACAAGAGCACGCACACCAAGGCGACTGGTTTCTTCCGGGTCGAACAGATCGACGGCAAATGGTGGTTCGTGGACCCGCATGGCCATCTGTTCCTGTCGACCGGGTCGAACGGCTTGG
The DNA here is from genome assembly GCA_963843095.1 of Bryobacterales bacterium. GTDB lineage: Bacteria > Acidobacteriota > Terriglobia > Bryobacterales > Bryobacteraceae > Bog-375. The sequence continues at coordinate 9,053 of CAWJLI010000142.1, read as the reverse complement.
GAAGGCGCGTCGAACCGCTCAAGAACTTCGACGGGCCGGCGAATCCCGCGGTGATCCGGTTGGGCCGGCGCCTGGCAACCTGGGGTTTCAACACCGGCTCCGAAGGGATGTCCAAGCCATACACCGCCTACGTCAACTCGCCGAGAGGGGCAAACACTTTCCTGGGCTTACCCGATGTGTATTCCGACGAATTCGCCCGCGGCGTGGACGAAGCCGCCGCGAAGCAGTGCGCTCCGCGCAAGGGCGATCCGCTGCTGCTCGGCTACTTTATTGGCAACGAGCCGCCCTGGGACGGACGGGAGAGCGAGGTGGTGGACATGATTCTGGCCGGCCCCGCGACCGCCACGCAACGCAAGCTCAACGAGTTCCTGGCTAAGGGCGACACACCTGGCCGCCGCAAGGAGTTTGTCATCGGAGCGTTTGCGAAGCAGCTCGAATTGGTGGGCGCGGCTATCGCCAAATACGATCCCAATCACCTGAACCTCGGCATTCGTTTCGGCGGAACGCCCGCGGAGGAGATTCTAAGATGCGGGCGAGTCTTCGACGTATGCAGCATCAACGTTTATGAGTACGAACCGGCGAAACAGATCGAGCGCACGTTCCGCATCACCGGGCGCCCGGTTCTGATCGGTGAGTTTCACTTCGGCGTGCCGGAGAACGGATTGGGCGCCGGCCTGGTGCAGACGCGCGACCAGGTCGAACGCGCCAAAGGATATCGTTACTATGTCGAGCAGGCGGCGGCGCTACCCGCGTTTCTCGGGGCGCACTGGTTCACCTGGCGCGACGAACCGGTGCTGGGAAGGATGGATGGCGAAAACTATAACATCGGATTTGTGGATGTGACGGATCGTCCCTATCCGGAGCTGGTTGAGGCGGCAAAGGCCACCCATCGGCGTCTACTCGACGTTCACTCTGGCAAGATCCGGCCCTTTAGCCAAAGGCCCAAGGCATCCGACGCCGGGACGCCGGGAACCCCCTGGACGGATGAAGACGCCGGCCCTAAGTCGCGCGTCAAATAGCTTCGCAGCAGGAGATACATCGTGACTCGCAGGCGCACGCTTCTTATCGTTTTGGTTTTGGGGTTGCTGACGGCTGCCGTCTCCTTTGCCGCCGACGCTTCCACGGTCAAGGTCTGGGAGACCAAAGCCGTCATCCCAACCTACCTGGCTGGCGATCCCGAACCGAACCCGATGTTCTTTTTCGGCCGCCAGTCCCAGGGCGCGCAGGGGCCGGTCTATCCCTATCCCATGTACGACACCCTCACGGGCAAGAAAGTCGACAAGACCTACACCATGGTCTATCTGGAGAACGAATACATCCGGATCGGCATCCTGCCGGAGATCGGCGGCCGCATCTTCGAAGGCGTCGATAAGACCAACAACTACAACTTCATCTACCGCCAGCACGTCATCAAGCCGGCTCTGATCGGCCTGATCGGCGCGTGGATTTCCGGCGGCGTGGAGTGGAACATCCCGCATCATCACCGCGCCAGCACTTTCATTCCCGTGCAATACAAGGTCGAGGAGAACGCCGACGGCAGCAAGACCATCTGGGTGGGCGAGTTGGAACTGCGCCAGCGCATGCGCTGGGCCGTGGGCTATACGCTGCGGCCGGGAAAGCCGTATCTCGAAGCCTCTGTGCGGATCCTTAACCGCACGCCCGAAGCGAACACCATGCTCTGCTTCGCCAACTTGGCGGTCCACGCCAACGACAACTACCAGGTGATCTTCCCGCCCAGCACTCAGTTTGGAGTACATCACGCCAAACGCCAATTCACAGACTGGCCCATCTCACCATTCCACCTACGGCGGCGCGGATTTCTCCGAGGGCAGTCGACATCAGTTGGTATAAGAACCATCTCTCGGCCAACTCGGTCTTCGCCTGGAATTACCAGGACGATTTCTTCGCCGGCTACGACCACGGCAAACAGGCCGGCACCATGAGCGTCGCCGACCACAACTTCGTTCCCGGCAAGAAGTTCTGGACCTGGGGCAACGGCCCCAGCGGCCAGCGATGGGACACCACCCTGACCGATGAGGACGGCCCCTACATCGAACTGATGGTGGGCGCTTACTCGGATAATCAGCCCGATTACAGTTGGCTCCAGCCGTACGAAACCCGGTCGTTCCGCATGAACTGGTATCCGTTTCGGGATATTGGCGGCGTCAAAAAGGCCAATCTAGATGCCGCCGTGAACCTCGACGTCACAGCCGGCTCCGCGAAGGTCGGCTTCTATACCACTTCCGCCCACTCCGCCGCCCGCGTTGTGCTCAAGGCCGGTGACAAAGTGCTGGTCGAGGAAACCGTATCCATCAGCCCGGCTAAGCCTTACGTGAAGCAAGTCGCAATGCCCCCAGGCATCGACGACCATGACTTAGTGGCTTCGCTCTGGGAAGGCACCAAAGAACTCATCTCTTACAACCCGATCCGTCTGACCCAGCAATTGACGCCTAAGGTTGTCACTCCTCCGCCCGCTCCGCAAGAGATCAAGACTAACGAGGAACTCTACCTCACTGGTCTCCGCGCCTGGCAGTTCCACGATCCTGGCGTCGATCCCTCTCCTCTACTGGCAGGAGGCATTGCGCCGCGATCCGGGCGACACGCGGGTGAACACCGTTCTCGGCATCACTGCCTTCACCAAGGCACGCTATGCCGACGCGGAGAAGTACCTGCGGAAAGCCCTGGAGCGTGCCACGGACCGCTATACCACCCCGAAAGATGCCGAGCCGGTTTATTACCTCGGCGCCGCCCTCAAGGCCGAAGGCAAAACCGACGAAGCGTTTACGTGGCTTTATAAAGCCACCTGGAGCCAGGCGTGGAAGGCCGCTGGCTACTACTCGCTTGCGCAGATCGCTACCTCGCGCGGTGACATGGCCGCTGCGCTCGAATTCGTGAACCGGTCGATCGATTCCAATGCTGGGAACATCCGGGCGCAAAACCTCAAAGCCGCGGTACTGCGCCATCTCGGCCGTAACCAGGAGGCATTGCAGGTGCTGGCCTCCGCCTCTCACGAGTTAGATCCGCTGGATGTGCGCGCCATGGCCGAGACATACCTGGCCTCTAAGACTTCCGAGTCTTTCCAAAGGCTGGCGGACACTTTGATCGCGCACCCCGCGACGGCTCAGGAAACTGCTGCCGAATATCTCAATGAGGGACTCTGGCAGGACGGCGCCGACGTGCTTTCCTCGCTCAACATATATAAGGCCATCATTCACCCAATGGTTTATTACTACCTGGGCTATTTCGAGGATCAGTTGGGCCAAACCCAGACTGCATCTCAGTATTATCGACAGGCTGCGTCGCTGCCGCGGGACTACGTCTTTCCGTTCCAGAATGAAGCTATCGACGTGCTGCGCTGGGCGATCGAGGCTAACCCTCGCGACGCACGCGCGCCTTATTACCTGGGCAACGTCTTATATGACTGGCAGCCGGAGGAAGCCACCCGCATGTGGGAGCACTCGGCCGCACTCGACCCTTCGTTCGCAATCGTCCATCGCAACCTGGCCACTGCCTACCTCCACCAGGCATCGGGCGCCAACATCGATAAGGCCATTGCCGAGCTGGAGCAGGCCGTTTCTTGCGAACACAAGTACGCCCTGCACTTCACCGAGCTCGACGAACTCTACGAACAAGCCGGCATTCCGCTCGAAAAGCGCTTTCCGTTGTTCCAGCAGAATGCCTCCGTGGTGGCGCGGCGGGATGACGCCCTCAACCGTTCCATTGCGCTCGAAATCTCGACCGGTCAGCTCGATGACGCCATCCGGACTATGACCACTCACACCTTCGCGGTGGCCGAAGGCGCCAATCTCAATGTGCTGGATCATTGGACCGATGCCCACATTCTGCGCGCCCAGACGGAAATCCAGGCCAAACGCTACGCGCAAGCGCTGGCCGATCTCGAAGCCGCCGCCATCGTCCCGGCGAACCTGCCCGTGAGCTTCGCGTTCGGCGGCGCCAACGCCCGTTATGCCGAGCTCGATTACTGGACCGGCGTCGCGTATGCGGGCTCCGGCGACACCCGGAAAGCCGCTGAGTCCTGGAAGCGCGCGGTCGCGCCGCCCGAACCCGTTCCGCAGCGGCGTACCAGCCAGTCGGGTAGAGTCGCGGCCGGCGGCGGTGTTCAAGTTTACTACCAGGGCCTCGCCTTCCAAAAGTTGGGTCAAACGGAAACGGCCCACGCGCTATTCCAAGGCTTGGTGCAATCCGCGCAGAGTGAGTTGAACCAGCCCGTGTCTGCTGAAGGCCGGGAAGCATCACCGCGCGTTCGCACTGCCAGCGCCCATTACCTCGCCGGTCTCGGGTACCTCGGCCTCAAAGACCAGGCCCAAGCCAAAGCGGAACTCAGCCAGGCTGTCCGGATAAGTCCCGACCTGGTGGGAGCCAGAAGCGCCTTGGCGTCCCTCCCGTAACCGAAACCGCGGCGTCTGCCTCGATCTGAGATCCGGCCTGCCCGCTGAGCCCCTTGTTAGAATAGCCCTATGGCGGAAAATACCGGGCCACAGCCGGTGCGATCCTTCGAAGACTGTCTCGAGGACCTCGAGAAGGTGGTGAAGGAATTGGAAGGCGGAGATCTGCCGCTGGAGCGCTCGCTCGAACTGTTCGAGCGCGGCATGAGCCTTTCCGAGGAATGCCGCAAACAGCTCGAGGCCGCGGAAACGCGGGTGGAGATTCTGTTGCGCAAGGAAGGCAAAATCGCCGCCGAGCCGTTCCGCCCCGAGGAAGCGGAAAAATGAACCTGCGCGACTATCTCGCCGTGCAGCAACGGCTGGTGGATGCCGAACTGGACCGGCTGACGCCGCCCGAAACCACGCCTCCTTCGACGATTCATCGCGCTATGCGCTACAGCCTGTTCGCCGGCGGCAAGCGCATCCGGCCGGTGCTGTGCCTGGAAGCCGTGCGCACCGTGGTGGGCGAAGTGGAAGGCGCGGTGACCGCGGCGTGCCCGCTCGAACTGATCCACACCTATTCGCTGATTCATGACGATTTGCCGGCGCTCGACAACGACGATTACCGGCGCGGCAAGCTGACCAACCACAAAGTGTTCGGCGACGCGATGGCGATTCTGGCCGGCGATGCACTGCTGACGCTGGCGTTCCAGGTGGTCGCCGAACTGCCGGCGCCGGCCGACCGCAAGGCGCGGCTGATGGCGGAACTGGCCACCGCGTCGGGGACGGTGGGCGGCATGATCGGCGGCCAGGTGGCGGATCTCGAAGGCGAAGGCAAGCCGCCCGATGCGGCGTTGCTCGAAAGCATCCATCGCGCCAAGACCGGCGCGCTGCTGCGGGCCAGTCTGCGCATGGGCGCCATTTACGCGGGCGCGAGCGAAGCACAATACGCGGCGCTCTCCTGTTACGGCGAGCACATCGGCCTGGCGTTCCAGATCGTCGACGACATACTGGACGTGGAAGAATCCTCCGAAGCGCTCGGCAAAACCGCCGGTAAGGATGCGGCGCAGCACAAGATCACCTTCCCTGCGGTCTACGGCCTGGAGGCGTCGCGGGCGATGGCCGAAACCGAGTGCGGCCACGCGCACCGTGTGCTGGAGCCATTCGGCACGCGCGCCGCGCGGCTGCACGAACTGGCCGACCTGATTGTCCGCCGCAAGTCATGAAGACGCGGCTGGACCGGCTGCTGGTGGAACGCGGTCTCGCCGAAACCCGTGAGAAGGCGCAAGCCCTCATCATGGCCGGCGAGGTGTTGGTGGACGGGCACAAAGCGGCCAAGCCCGGCCAGGCGGTAGCCGCGGAGGCGGCGCTCGAAGTGCTGGCGCGGCCGCCCTACGTGAGCCGCGGCGGATTCAAGCTGGCCGCAGCGCTGCGCCATTGGAACATCGACGTGGCTGGCTGGGTCTGCCTCGACGTCGGCTCTTCCACCGGCGGCTTCACCGATGTGCTGCTGCAGGCCGGCGCTGCGCGCGTCCATGCGGTGGATGTGGGCGCCGGACAGCTCGACTGGAAACTGCGCACCGATGCGCGGGTCATCGTGCACGAAGGTATTAACGCGCGCCATCTGGCCACCGGGGAAATCGGCGAGGCGGTGGATCTGGTCACCTGCGACGTGAGTTTCATTTCGGTCACCCTGATTCTGCCGGCGGTCGCACCGCTGTTACGCCCAAATGGGCAAATGGTTATACTGGTCAAACCGCAGTTTGAAGCTGGCCGCGGGCAAGTGGGCAAGGGCGGCATCGTGCGCCGGCCCGAAGTCCACCAGGCGGCTTGCCAGCGTGTCGAACGGGCCGCGGCGGATCTTGGCTTCCGCACCGACGTGATCGAAAGCCCCATCCTCGGCGCCGAAGGGAACAAGGAGTTCCTGCTTTATGCCCACCATTAGAACCGTCGGCATTTGTTCCAAGCCGAATTCGGCGGAAGCCCGCGTGGTTGTGCCGCGGCTGCTCGAGTGGCTGAAGGATCGCTTGATCGCGGTGCGTTGCGACCTCGAGACGGCCGCCTACGCGCCCGCGGCGCAGGGCCTGCCGCGCGATGAAGTTCCGCAGGGCTGCCACCTGGTGATCGTGCTCGGCGGCGACGGCACGCTTCTCTCCGCCGCCCGCGCCATCGGCAAGCTGGAGATTCCGCTCTTTGCCGTCAACCTGGGCGGGTTGGGCTTCCTCACCGCCATCACCATCGACGAAATCTACCCCGAGCTGGAGCGCGCCTTTCGCGGCGAACACCGTATCGCCAAGCGCAAACTGCTGTCCACCGAAGTGGTGCGCGGCGACGAAGTAGTGGCGTCTTACCAGGCGCTCAACGACGCCGTGTTGACGAAGGCGGCCATCGCGCGCATGATCGATCTGGAAGCCTGGGTGGATCACCAGCTCGTCTGCGAGTACAAGGCCGATGGGCTGATCATTTCCACTCCCACCGGGTCGACCGCGTACTCACTGTCGGCGGGCGGTCCGGTCATTTTCCCGGCGGTGCCGGCCATTTGCCTGACGCCCATCTGCCCGCACACGCTCACCAACCGCCCGGTGCTGGTGCCGGAAACCAGCGTGATCCGCATCCTGGCGCACAATCCGACTGAATCCACCTACCTGACGATTGACGGCCAGGTGGGCGGCCCGATTGTGGATGGCGACGCGATTGTGTGCCGCGCCTCCAACTACGCCCTGCATTTGATCCGGCCGCCGCACGCCAGGTTCTTCGACGTGCTGCGGCAGAAGCTGGATTGGGGCAAGCGATGAAGCGGCCGTCGCTGACGGCGTGGATCTTCATCGGCATGGCGGCCGGCGTGGCCGTGGGCGCGCTGGCTCCATCGTTCGCCCGTCAACTGGCGCCCGTGAGCAACGTGTTCCTGCGCTTGATCCGCTCCATCATCGCGCCGCTGATTTTCGCGACGCTGGTGGCCGGGATCGCCGGCGCGGGCGATCTGAAGCGCATGGGGCGCGTCGGCGTCAAGGCCATCGTTTATTTTGAGATCGTCACCACGCTGGCTTTGTTTCTCGGCTTGGCAGCGGTGAACCTGGCGCGGCCGGGCGAGGGCGTCCCGATGGGCGCGGGCGCCGCGGACCAGGTCGCCGCCCAGGCGCCGGCCACTCTGGGCGGCATCCTGGAGCACGTTTTCCCCGCTAGCATCATCGACGCCATGGCGCGCAACGACGTGTTGCAGGTGGTCGTCTTCGCATTTCTGTTCGGCGCCGCTTGCGCGGCCATCGGCGCAAAGGCGAAGCCAGTGGTTGAGTTTTGCGGATCGCTCTCGGAGGTCATGTTCCGCTACACCAAATATGTGATGTACCTGGCGCCGTTCGGGGTGGGCGCGGCCATCGCGGTCACGGTAGGTTCCAAGGGCGTCGGCGTTCTGTTCGGCCTGGGCAAGCTGATCGGTACCATGTATGTCACGGCGGCGCTCTTCGTGCTGTTGGTGCTGGTTCCCGTGGTGATTTTGTTTCGCATCCCGGCCGGCCGCTTTTACCGCGCCGTGCGGCAGCCGTTCCTGATCGCCTTTTCCACCGCGTCGAGCGAAGCCGCCCTCCCGCTGGCGCTCGAAAACATGGAAGAGTTCGGCGTTCCCAAACACATCGTGGGGTTCGTGATTCCCACCGGCTACAGTTTCAATCTGGACGGCACCACGCTGTACCTCGCGATGGCGTCGATCTTCGTGGCGCAGGGAGCCGGCGTCCACCTTTCTCTCAGCCAGCAAGTGGTAATCATGCTGACCCTGATGCTGACCAGCAAGGGCGTGGCCGGCGTACCCCGCGCCGCTATCGTCATCCTCACCGGAACCCTCGCCACGTTCCACTTACCCATGGAAGGCATCGCCGTGCTGCTGGGCGTCGACGCGCTACTAGACATGGCGCGCACCTCGATCAACGTCCTAGGCAACTGCCTGGCCAGCGCTGTAGTGGCAAGGTGGGAAGGGTATGGGCTGGAAGCGCGGTGATGGTGGGCGGTTGTACGAGCGGGCACCGGGTTAGATTAAATGCGTCTGTCCCGGTTTCCGGCTGGGCCGGCGTCATTCCAGGCTTGCCAGCAACTGATCGGCGGCGTCGGCGGTCTCCGAGTCGTCCAAAGTGCCGGAATCAAACGGCACCGCCGGCAACGCGCCCGCCTACGCGTACGAATCGCGGGCGATTCTTGCGCACCCACGGCTCGACGCCAATCTGCCAAAACTCCGCCTTGCCCCCGCAGCCAGCCCGCCGCCATCCCCGGTTGCAGCCGTGCGGTAGAATCAGAGATCGCTTCCATGCACGCGCGCCGATTGGCTTGTTTCATCCTCGGAATGTGGCTGGCCGCTGGCATCACGGTGGCCTGGCTGGAAAGGGAAGACTTCCAGACCATTCAGGACGTGCTGGCGCAGCCCGACCCGGCCGTGGGAGAGCGGATGAAAGCACTGGGCGCGCACGAAACATTCCTGCTGATGGAGCACGTGACGGCGGAGCAGCGGCAGCGGACCATCAGAACCTGGGAGAACGTCGAGTTACTTTTCGGGCTCGGGTTTTTCTTCTTTCTGCTGTTCGGCACGCGCGAAGGCAAGCTGCCGCTGGCGATGGCCCTGCTGCTGGTGGGGATGGTAGTGCTGGAACGGTTTCTGCTGACACCGGAAGCGCTGGCGCTGGC
>CAWJLI010000141.1:0-14102 GCA_963843095.1 Bryobacterales bacterium | reverse complement strand
ACGCATTGAAATTGGGTTACAGCAGGAATGGAACTAAGTGTTCCGGCTTAATAACTGTAAAGTAATTTGATCTGGGACTCATAATGTGCGGGAACCAGGCTTCTGAAATAACTTCAACAATCATAAGGAGCGCGCCGGACAAACGGCGGTGCGCATGTCGCAAAGACCCTTCGAATGCAGAGATTTGCGTTCCTGGAATGCATGGCGAGAAACTGGTCTTGACCTTAGACAACAACGACTTATACGTCACGGTTCACCCTGATTTCCCTGAGCAGCAATTGGCGATTACAATCGACCTGGATAAGGAGGCCGACACGTTTTCTGGGTTCTCGGCGAACCTGTCCCAGAAAGCGCGAAGCTATCGGTCCAGCAGTTATCCGAGTACCTGCTCAAGCCTATTTTCATCTCCGCCGATATCAATGTCGAGTCGTATTGAACTACGGACCTACCTGGCCAACCACCCGAACTATAACTTCATCGGACGGATCGTCAACGATCCGTTTCGGCATCGTGCAGAACCAGCTTCCGCCGAGGCAGGTGCAGCTCGGGGTGAAAGTGAGCTATTGAAGGGCGTCCCGCTTGCGGGGCCGACCGGCCCGGCATGCGGGGCTTCCACAACGTCTAGCATGCCAGGCCGCGCTGCGAAACCCGTCGAGTTACTTATGCGTGCTGCTCGACGTGATGCTTGGCCGCTTCGTCGGCATGCTCCTCTGCATGCACGGCATGGCCGTGGGCTAAGTGGGCATGATGGGCGGCCTTTTCGTGTTCGCCGGCTTCGTGCTGTTTGGCGGCTTCGCGATGGTGCTCGGCCGCGTTCTCGTGGTGCTCGGCTGCTTTTTCGTGGTGTTCCGCGCCTTTGTGCGACATGGCAGATCCTCCTGTTGAGAGCGTGAATCGCGCTTGTGGAAAGCGCGTCTTGGTGATTCTATACGGCGATGATGACAAGAGAATGACCGCGGAACGCCCGCTCCAGCAGCCCCGATCCAGCGGGTCCGACATCAGGTTGTCATTTTTTTGCCTCATAATGTTGCGGCAGCAGACCATCAGAAGGATAGCGAAGGAGTTCCATCTGCATGCATCCAGATCTTGTCGAGTACGGTCCCGTACGCTTTCACGGCGACCCCAATGCGTTGTATGACCGGCACCTTGTCTTTGACTATGCGATTGATCCCGACCTGGCAACGCATCGCGAGAGGTATGAGGCCGTAGCGCGGTCGCTGCGGGATGTGCTCGCGCTGCGGTGGCTGCGGACGAAAAAGACGCACTACAAGCAGAATCCCAAGCGCGCCTATTATCTCTCGATGGAGTTCCTGATCGGCCGTTCCCTGGCCAGCAACGTGTCCAACCTGTTGCTCGACCCGGCGATGCGCGAAGCGTGCCGCGAGAAGAACGTCGACTGGTATGAACTCCTCGACCAGGAGCCGGACGCCGGCCTTGGGAATGGCGGACTGGGGCGTCTGGCCGCGTGCTTCGTCGAATCTATGGCTACCTTGGATTTGCCGGCCATGGGCTATGGCTTGCGCTACGAGTACGGAATCTTCCGGCAGGCCATTCGCGACGGATGGCAAAATGAACGGCCGGACAACTGGCTCCGCCGCCCGGACCCGTGGGAAGTGGTTCGCCTCGATCATATCGTCGAAGTGCACCTGAGCTGTTCCTTCCAGATTCGCGGAGGGCTGCTGGTTCCGGTCCCGGGCAAGCCCTCCACGCTGCTGGGGCTTCCCTTTGACCGGCCCGTGGTCGGCTACGGTGGCCGCACCATCAACACGCTTCGGCTGTGGGCCGCCGGCGCGCCCGATTCCTTCCACTTCCACCAGTTTAGCCACGGCGATTTCGTCGGCGCCGTCACCGAGACGCTGGCGGCTGAGTCGATCACCAGGGTGCTTTATCCGGACGACTCGACCTCGCTGGGTCAGGAATTGAGATTCCTGCAAGAGTACTTTCTGTGCGCTTGCTCCATGCACGACCTGGTCCGCCGTTTCCGCGCCATCAACACCGATTGGAATCTGCTTCCCGAAAAGGTCGCCGTTCAATTGAACGACACGCATCCGGCGGTGTCGATTGCGGAATTGATGCGAATCTTGCTGGACGATGCGAGGCTGGGCTGGGACCAGGCCTGGTGGATCACCGAGCGCACGTTTGCCTATACCAACCACACGCTGCTTCCCGAAGCTCTCGAACGCTGGCCCGTGTCGTGGTTTGAAGACATTCTTCCCCGCCATCTCGAAATCATTTATGAGATCAACCGCCGGTTCCTGGATCGGGTGCGCGGGCTATATGCGGGCGACCAGGGCCGCGTCGCGCGCATGAGCATCATCGAGGAGGGAGCCACCAAGCACGTGCGCATGGCGAATCTCGCGATTGTCGGCTCGCACAGCACCAATGGCGTCGCGGCGATTCATACCGAGCTGCTGAAATCGCATGTGGTGCCCGACTTCGCCGAGATGTTCCCCGAGCGCTTCAACAACAAGACCAACGGCGTGACGCCGCGGCGCTGGCTGCTGGTGGCGAACCCCGTCGCTCGCCGGCGTGATCACTGAAGCGATTGGCGATGGCTGGATCGCCGACCTGAGCCAGATCGCCAAGCTGAAGCCGCTGGCGGACGACCCCGAATTCCGGCATGCCTTCCGCGAAGGCAAGCGCCGCGCGAAGGTGCGCTTTATCGACTGGCTGAAAACGGCTACCGGCCAGACCGTCGACCCGGAGAGCATTTTCGACAGCCAGATCAAACGCATCCACGAGTACAAGCGCCAGTTACTGAACACGCTGCACATCGTAATCCTCTACAATCGCCTGCGCGAGAATCCCCGTCTCGAACCGCCTCCGCGCACGTTCTTCTTCGCGGGCAAAGCCGCGCCGGCATATCAACTGGCCAAGCTCATCATCAAGTTCATCAACAATATCGCCGCGGCGGTGGATAGCGATCCCGTCACCGCGGGCAGACTCAAGGTGGTTTTCCTGCCCGACTACAGCGTGTCGGTGGCCGAGCGCCTGATCCCTGCCAGCGACGTTTCCGAGCAGATCTCGACCGCCGGCTACGAAGCCAGCGGAACCAGCAACATGAAGTTCATGATGAACGGCGCGCTTACCATCGGTACGCGCGATGGGGCCACCGTCGAAATAGCCGAGGAAGCCGGCGAGGAGAACATGTTCCTCTTCGGGCTGACCGCCGACCAGGTGGACGAAACGCGCGGTTGGTACAGTCCTTACTGGCACTACGAAAACGAACCGGAGACGCGGGCGGCGCTCGACCTGATTGCCTCCGGCCACTTCAGTCCCGGCGAGCCCGGCGTCTTCGCCCCGATCCTGGATGTGCTTCTCACTAAGGGCGACTTCTACCTTCACCTGGCCGACCTGCGCTCCTACAGTGAAGCCCACGCGCGGTTGGGCCAGTTCTACCGCAACCCGGAGGCATGGTCCCGAGCCGCCATCCTCAATGTGGGAAGCTCCGGAAAGTTCTCGAGCGATCGAACCATCGCGCAATACGCCAGGGAAATCTGGAACGTGGCCCCGTGCCCGACGCTGGAGAGTTCCCGAGCGTTTGCCGGCGCCGTCTGATCGCGCCAGGGGATTGACGATGAGCGCTGCGCCCGCTTTGGTGTCCGTCGGTGACCACGGAGTTCTGAACCGCGAGCTTCCCCAGCCGCTCTCCGACGTTTGGCTGGATCGCGATTTGGGATGGTTGGACTTCAACGACCGCGTGCTCGCAGAGGCTCTGGACGAACGGACTTCATTGCTCGAACGGGCGAAGTTTCTGGCCATCTTCACCTCCAACCTCGACGAATTCTTCATGAAGCGGGTCTCCGTCCTGCGCAGCGCGTCGACCCCGCAGCGAGTCAAGCTGCTGGCGGAGGTCCGCGACCGGCTGGTGCAGAGTCTCCACCGCCAGGCCGAGTGTTTCCGCGATTATCTTGTACCGGAAATGGCGAAGTGCGGAATCCACCTCCGAAAATGGGACGACCTGACGCCCGCTCAGCAGGATGAGGCCGGCCGTTACTTCGATTTCGAGATCTCGCCGGCGCTAACTCCTCTGGTTTTCGATCCGGCGCATGCGTTTCCTTTCCTTGCGAATCTGTCGACTTCGCTGGCTTTTCTCCTGCAGGATCCGCAGAAGGAAATCGGATCCTATGCCCGCGTCAAGGTGCCGTCCGCCCTCAAGCAATGGATTTCGCTGGAGACGGATGTGCGGGCCGGGCAAAAGCTCTTCGTCCCGCTCTACGAAGTGATTCGCGGCAACGCCGCCAAGCTGTACGGCGGAATGAGGCTGTGCGGCACTACGCTGTTCCGTTTGACGCGTGACGCCGAGGTGGAAATCGAGGACGACGACGCGGATGAAGCCGGCGCGGTCCGCGAGCAAATCCGGCAGCGACGTTATGAACCGGTGGTTAGGCTCGAGTTCGCTCGAGGCGCCGATCCTTCCATCCGCGAGATGCTGTGTCGCAGGTTCGAGCTTTCCCCTTCGGACGTGTACGACCTGCCCGACGAGCTCGACTACACGTCGCTGTTCCAGATAGCGGGGCTGCCCATCGCGGCACTGCGCGACCCGGCCTGGACGCCGTTGACGCCCGCGGCCATCGAAAGCAGTCCCGACGTTTTCGCTGCCATACGGGCCGCCGATGTTCTGGTGCACCATCCCTACGAGAGCTTCGAGGCGAGCGTCGAGCATTTCATCGCCACCGCGGCGGGCGATCCGGAAACGGTCGCCGTCAAGATGACCGCATACCGCATCGGCGACGACACTCCTTTTGTGAAATCGCTGGTCAAGGCCGCCGAGTCAGGTAAGCAGGTGGCCTGCGTGATTGAGATCAAGGCGCGCTTCGACGAGGAAAGGAACCTGCACTGGGCCGCGGAGCTGGAACGCGCGGGCGCGCACGTGACCTTCGGTCTGCCGGGTTTGAAGACCCACGCGAAACTGGCGCTGGTGGTTCGCAAGGAAGCGTCCGGGCTGCGGACCTACGTGCACATCGGGACCGGGAACTATCACGTGCGCACAGCCCGCCTCTACGCCGACGTCGGACTCTTCACGTGCGACCCCGCGATCACGCGGGATGTCGTCAACCTGTTTCACCATTTGACGGGACATTCCCAGGCTCCCGTCTGTTCAACACTGTTGGTCGCGCCGGTAACCATGCGGCGCCGTCTGCTCGATCTGATCCAGCGGGAGATCGCCAACCAGCGAGCCGGACTTCCGGCGCGCATCGTCGCCAAGATGAACCAACTGGAAGATCCCGAACTGATCGAGGTCCTGTGCGAGGCCTCGGCCGCCGGCGTGCCGGTGGATCTGATCGTCCGCGGGTTCTGCTGCCTGCGGCCCGGAGTCCCCGGACGCACGGATGGCATACGGGTCCGCTCGATCATTGGGCGCTTCTTGGAGCATTCCCGCATTTTCCATTTCGCGGCCGCGCTCGAAGATCCGGTTCAGGGCGAGTTCTTCATCGGATCGGCCGATTGGATGTATCGCAACCTTTCCAAACGGGTTGAGGTCGTTACGCCAATCCTTGCCAAGGAGGCGAAGGAAAGGCTCTGGGAGATCCTGGATATTTGTTTGCGGGACGGCCGTCAGGCGTGGGCGCTCAGCGAGGACGGCAAATACTCTCAGTTGCGTCCCGACGGCCCTGATAACGGCCCCGAAACGCTCGGCACCCACGAGACCTTGATGGAGCTAGCCAGGCGCAGGTCCGAATGATGATCCGAGCCGGCCTGCACTGGCGCCAGCCGAGAGCGCGTTACTGTCCGCTGGCGGGAACTCCTATGCCAGAATCGCGCACGGCAAGTGCAGCATTATTACAAGTACATTACACATCAGGTTTTCGCCTCTGAAAGGCAGGTGGTCAGTTCCTCGCGGCGCCGCCGCGGGAGTCCGACGGTGAGTTTCTCCGCCGCCCGTCCTTTGAACAGAACGCCGCCTCCAATGACGGGTTGGCCCTTGCCCGGCGATTCTGTTTGGCAGGGCACAGTGGCTGGCGACAGAATACAGATCGTGTCGCAGGGGATTCCCAGATTCACTGCAGCGGCGAGGGCCAGCCTAGCGGGACTGCCTTCCCCTGTGCTCTGATGAAACGCGTCATCGGTCACGCTGAGGTCCGCTATCCCGATATCCCTGATGGGCTGGAGCCAGATCTCGGCGTCTTCGACTGATGTGGCCCAGCAGGCATTTGTCACGATGCCGGCCCGCAAACCTAGCGGCAGCCAACCGGAGCCCTTCCAGCAACAGTGGATAGTACAGGAAGGCCTCTCCGCCCTCGAAGTACACGGCCTCGACCGTCCCCATGCGCTGGAACTCCGCGAACACTTGGCGCAGTTGCTCGCAGGTGAAAGTGCCCTGCGCCTCGTGCACGAATAACTCAGCAAAAAGTGAATTCCGCTCACCCTCAAGTTCCCCATGGCGTCGGGCCTCCTTCGTTCGGTCAACGGTCCTATATCTCCTTGATCATAATGAATGATCGTTGCGTAGAATAGGGCTGCGATCGTGCGCGCCTATCTGATCTACTCATCCGTGCCAGCCCGTCCGGCCGTGCGTCGGGAAGGATGGTCACTCGGGAGCCCTTGGGGCAATCCACACGGCCGCATACTCGCCTTATCGCGGACACGCCCTCGGCCGGATCGGTACCGAGAAGTCGGTGAGCGTCCGGCGCTGCCGCTAGAGCGGGCCCGGTCCTAATCTCCCAGATGCGATTCTCTAGCCCACGTCGGCCAGCGCACACTCGCATGTACGCTTTTCGTGACCGTTACGCCCGGTGGAGAGTTTCCGGATGGCGTGATCCGCCCGAAGGAGTCTTGCCGTCCTGTCAAACCCGCGCGGCAATCCGCTCCGACAGTGGAAGGCAAGCACGTCTCGGCAGTATGATGTTTTCAGCTCCCGATGCGCCCCACGCCGATCATCATCGGGCTCCAGTTGGTGGGCGCCCTCGTTGTCTTTCTAGGGTTGCTGCCATGGCTGTCGGGCGATTGGCGCTGGGTGGAGGGTTGGATCTTCGGTGTCTGGTGGGTATCCTTCGCTGCGGTCATTCTCTTGTGGCTTCGCTCCAGGGACGCTGCGCTGTACACCGAGCGGTTCCGCATGCCCGGCAGCGGCGGTGAATCGCGCTCCGATTTGGCTATCCTCATCGGGTTAAAAGCGTGCTTTTTCGCCTACCTCGTTGTGCCGCGGTTGGATGCGCGTTTCGGTTGGACAGCCCGCCTGCCGCTGTGGTGCGAAGTTATGCGGAGGCATCCTGCTCCTCGGGGGTAGTCTTCCCTTCTTCCGCGCGTTCACCGATAACACCTTTGCGTCGCAGTTGGTGCGTATTCAGACCGAGCGTGGCCAGCATGTCATTGACACGGGCGTCTACGGCTTTGTTCGCCACCCCATGTATCTTGGGGCAAGTCTAGTATTCATTGGTGGCGCGGTGCTGCTCGGCTCCATTTCCGGCCTTGTCTTAGGCCTCGCCATCGTCGGGCTGATCGTTGTGCGCATCTTTGGCGAGGAGAAGCTGTTGGCACGCGATCTGGAGGGCTACAAGGAATATCTCCAGAAGGTGCGTTACCGGTTGGTACCTCACGTCTGGTGATCACCCCGTCAACGGATTTCCGCTCTCGATCAGGCAGGTGTACGCGGTATCCGACTCACTGGGCGGATTGTCGGCGACTTCCATCTCGTAGAAAGACCGCCTCGGGCCGGCAGCGTGATTCGGGCAATGCACGCAGAGGCGCGCGACGCCCGGTTTGAACTGCGTTACATTCTTGCCCACCGCTTCCACCTCGCCGGCCACATCCACGCCGGGCCGTTTGAGCTTCGGCTTGCCCAGCCCGACCAGCAGTCGCATGATGAATGGTCCGCCCTTCATCAGTTTCCAGTCCAGCGGATTGATGGAAGCCGCGCGGACCTTGATCAGGACTTCATCGTGCCCAGGAACGGGCTTCTCGACTTCTTGACATTCGAGAATATCGGGTGAACCGAAGCGCTGATAGACAATGGCTTTCATGGCTTGGTTTCCAGGCTTGCGCCAAATCCACCGGCATGAAGTCCGCACTCGTCGCCAAACCGGACAATGTGACATTCGATCAAGCCGCCTCCGCGCCCGTGGCCGCGCTGACCGCATTGCAGGGTCTTCGCGACAAGGCGCGAATCGAGGCCGGGCAGAAGGTTCTCGTGAACGGCGCCGCGGGAGGCGTAGGCACGTTCGCGGTGCAAATTACCAAGTCATTCGGCGCGAATGTCACCGGCGTGTGCAGCACGCGGAATGTGGAGCTGGTCCGATCCATCGGCGCGGACCAGGTCATCGATTACACCCAACAGGATTGCGCCAAGGCCGGTCAGCGTTACGACATCGTTCTCGATTGCGTTGGGAACCACTCCTTTTCGGAATGGAGGCGCGTTTTGAATTTCAAAGGGATCTTCGTCGGCGTCGGAGCGCCGCCCGACGTTCCGTTGTCGCGACTTTTGGCCGGTTTGATCGGCGCGCTAGTGCAATCCGTGTTCGTGAGCCAGAAGCTGGCGGTTTTCATGGCGAGAGTAAATGATCAGGATCTGAGCACCATGGGCGACTTGATGGCGACCGGCAAGGTGACACCCGTCATCGACAGGTGTTACCGGCTAAGTGAGGTGCGCGACGCATTTCGGTACATGGAAAAAGGGTACGCTCGCGGAAAGGTAGTCATCACCCTGGAAGACTAGCGCGGAGGACTGTTAGCAGTGGTCCTTTGCCGTTGGTCCCGCATAGTCGGCGACTCGTACAAAGGGATGAGCGCGTTGGCCAGACAGGTCCCCGGAAGCATGCGACTGGCCTGAGCCAGACAGAATGACAAACGAAGCTTGGTGACGGCTCTTGCATAGCTGGCACTTTTGCCAGATGCTACGGTGCTTTCCGTCAGCTACCTTGATTTCGAGGGCCCAAAATGAACGTATCTTGTTGAAAACATGGAGCCGGAGACGGGACTCTAACCCACGTGACCAGCTTGGGAAAACGGATTTCGATTGTAAATAGAGGACTTAGGCGTTCAAGGCGCTGTTTTCTGGTCAAGGAAGTCTTCTGTTTTCAATGGTGGCTCTCCAAGAGCCGCCTTAATGAGGTAATCAAGGTAAAAAAGCTCCGCAGCGGTTATCGTCGAAATAGCTCGGTTGGGCCGTCTTGTCAATATAGTTCCATTATGGAATGATATTGACATGCGCTCGCGTCGAGTGGGACAATCGAGATTGTGCCGAGGACTCGATTCGATGAATTGGTTGCGCTGGCCGAAGAACATGACGGCCTCCTGACTGCAAAGCAGGCGAGAGACGCAGGGATTGCGGATTCAGTCCTCGCGCGCCTCACGCAGCGCGGGCGACTGGAGCGGGCCGCTCGCGGAGTCTACCGAATCCCGCACTTTCCTTCGAGTCGATTCTCTCAATATCGGGAGGCCGTGCTCTGGGCCAAGGCTGATGACGGTCCACAAAATGCTGCGCTTTCGCACGCCACTGCCCTGGCGGCATATGGGATTTCCGACGCAAGCCCTGCTTCCGTACACATCACGGTTCCCCGGAATGCCCGGCTCCGTAGGGTGCGCCCGAAATGGGTTGAGGTACATCATGCAGATCTCCAGGCCGACGAAGTGACGCTCCACGAGGGGCTGCCCCTTACGACGGTCGGTCGAACCGTACAGGATGTGTTGACCTCCACAGGTCAAGTCGGCGTCGTACGTCAAGCGATATCGGACGCCCGCCGTGAAGGTTACATCAACAGCAGCGAAGCGCAACGGTTGACCCGCCGCGTCAACGGCTATGTCCGCAGCCTTGAGACGGATGTCCAACAGCAGGACAGCGGAAATCGATGACACAGCGACAGCAACCTTCCGAGCGGCTGGAGAAAACCCTTGCCCGCGTCGCGCGCGATCAGGGCCTGGATCAAGAGCGATTACGGAGGTGGGTGTCATTCCTGGCTATCTGCGGCGTGCTCGAACGGGCGACGACTGAAGGCCTACTCGCGGGGTACTATCTTAAGGGCGGCGTGGCGATGGAACTGCGTTTTGCTCAGCGCGCCCGCGCGACCAAGGATCTCGACCTTGTGTTGGATGGCGACCGCAGAACTCGGATCCGATCTTTTGAGCAGGCCTTGAGGTTGGGTTTCGACCAGTTTTCCTTCAGGCTCAAGGGGCAGGTCCATGAGATGGACCTCGCTGACACGGTGAGAGTTGAGGTCGCGATTCAACACCGGACTCGTGCGTGGCAGACCGTCGAAGTGGATCTGGGACCGACTACCAAAACAACTGTTGATCTCGTGGAGCCCGCAATTGCCGGGCTACATGAAATGGGCGTCAAGGTCACTTCGCCCGTAAGGTGCATCAGCCTGAGCGAACAGGTCGGTCAGAAGCTTCACGCATGCACGGCGCCGAATACGTCCTCAACCCGCGCCCGAGATGTGCTGGACATCCTCCTGATAGAAACCCTCGGCCAGCTTGACTACGCAGCAGCTCTTGCATCAGCCCGGCGGGTTTTTCAGGAGCGCGCTACCCATGATTTTCCTCAGCAGTTCGCAGTCCCGCCGACGTGGCGTCCCGAACTGGAGGCTCTCGCTGAGCAACTGGGATTTCCGGTGTTTGCCGCGGCAGATATTGAGAGAATGTTCCGGGAGACGATCCAGCGAATTGCGGCGTCGGCACGACAAGGTTGATCGTAGTATTCGATAACGCTGGCATCATGCTCAAATTCGAGGACAAAGGGCAGTTCCACTCGGTGGCTTTCGAACTGGATCACTCGGCCCATTTTCCGACTCGGATAGCGTCCAACAACGTTCGAGGACCCACCACCAACCCGCCGCACCGGCTCAGATGAGCGGATCGAATCTATAAGCGTACGCGCGCATTCGGGAAGCCTCAACCTCCGGTACCAAATCAGCAGATCATCTTCAGTCAGCACAAGATTCAATATGTCCGTGGAGCATGAGTAGGACTGGCAGGCAGTCTGACCATCCCAAGGCCCCCTGCTTCTATTACGTTGCTTCAGACCGTTCCGGTTCGGTCAATTGCGGAACGTATGCTCAGAGTTGTACTTTCGCCCGCGATAGCGTCTCTGTCCAGCCCGTGTAAACGTGCTGTATCTGCTCTGTCATTGACTCATCGATACTCAGCCTGTGGTTTCGGCGTGTCCTTGTCCAGTGAGCTGCGTCCGAAATTCGTGATGCTACTCGTCAATACAAAACCCATAATGCTGAACCGCGCGATGTTCAGTATCCCTGGCATCCGTGGTTTGGGGGGGCGGTATGGGCATCGCATAATCGTCCGAGGAACCCGGTCCGTCGCACGGTGCGCACTGGATCGGGTTCAGCGTGCAAAATCATTAGAAATACCACTCTGGATGCTGGAGGCGTCCTGTTCGACCCTGCGATTGGCTGAAAACCCGGTGGTCGACGGCATGGCTTTACAGCGGTTGAAGACGTTGCTTCACGGCGTTGTGCTAAGAAGATCGGCATTCTTCGCTAGGAGGTGCCGATGCAGAGCCGCAGGATTCGACTCCCGGGCCCACAATTGGGACATCGCGCCTCATGTTTCCGCACCAATCTGTCGCCCACGGCCCTGGTCGTGTCAAGACCTGGCGAGCGCAACGTCTGGGCCTGAGGATCTGGGAACAGGAACAGGGCGGCCACTAGATGAGGATACTCAATACGGCATCCGCCAGTTTTCTACTGGCAGATCATCTAAACACTTCATGGACCCGATGGCGATTGCGCGAAGGGAACGCGCTAGGATAGGTTCGTAGTTCGCCGCAGTTGCTGTTTTTAATTCGAAGGAGGATCTACACATGTCAACCGAAGCGAAGTGTCCGTTCAGACCCACTCAAGCTGGGGCCCCGACGAATGCGACCTGGTGGCCAAATCAGCTAAACCTGAAGATCCTGCACCAGCACTCCCCTCTGTCCGACCCGATGGACAAGGAGTTCAATTACGCGCGAGAGTTCAAGAGCCTCGACCTGGATGCCGTGATCAAGGACCTCCATGCCTTGATGACGACATCGCAGGACTGGTGGCCCGCCGATTATGGCCACTATGGGGGGCTCTTCATTCGCATGGCGTGGCATAGCGCCGGCACGTACCGTATCGCCGATGGCCGCGGCGGCGCGGGTTCCGGAGCACAGCGATTTGCGCCCCTCAATAGCTGGCCGGACAACGTGAGCCTCGATAAGGCGCGCCGGTTGCTCTGGCCGATCAAGCAGAAGTACGGCCGGAAAATCTCCTGGGCCGACCTCATGATTCTGGCCGGCAACGTCGCCTTGGAGTCGATGGGATTCAAGACCTTCGGTTTTGGCGGCGGGCGCGAGGACATCTGGGAGCCGGACGACACTTACTGGGGGCCTGAGGGCAAGTGGCTGGGGGACCAGCGCTACACGGGCGACCGTCAGCTTGACAATCCTCTCGGCGCCGTTCAGATGGGCCTGATTTACGTGAATCCGGAAGGGCCCAATGGAAAGCCGGATCCAGTCGCCGCGGCACGCGATATCCGGGAGACGTTCGCCCGCATGGCGATGAATGACGAGGAGACCGTTGCGCTCATTGCCGGCGGGCACACATTCGGAAAAACCCACGGCGCCGCCGACCCGAGCAAGTATGTCGGCCCCGAACCCGAGGGCGCCAGCATCGAGGAGCAAGGCCTCGGCTGGAAAAACACGCTTTGGCAGCGGCAAAGGCGTTGATACGATCAGCAGCGGGTTGGAGGGCGCCTGGACCACCACCCCGACGAAGTGGAGCAACAACTACCTGGAGAACCTGTTCGGCTTTGAGTGGGAGCTCACGAAGAGCCCCGCCGGCGCGAACCAGTGGACTCCCAAGGGCGGGGCTGGAGCGGGCACCGTTCCCGATGCCCACGATCCGTCGAAGCGGCACGCCCCGTTCATGCTCACCACGGACCTCTCCCTGAGGATGGACCCGATCTATGAGCCGATCGCGAGGCGCTTCCTCGAGAATCCGCAGGAGTTCGCAGACGCGTTCGCCAAGGCATGGTTCAAGCTGACGCACCGCGACATGGGACCTCTCTCGCGCTACCTTGGCCCGCTGGTTCCTGCCGAGCCCCAGCTATGGCAAGACCCGATTCCCGCGGTGGATCACAAATTGATCGGGAAGCAGGACATTGCTGCCCTGAAGGCCAAGATCCTCGCATCCGGACTGTCGATCTCCCAACTGGTCACGACTGCCTGGGCGTCGGCGGCAACGTTCCGCGGCTCCGACAAGCGCGGCGGGGCGAACGGGGCACGCATTCGCCTCGCGCCACAAAAGGATTGGGAAGTGAATCAACCAGCCGAATTGGCGAAGGTCCTTAAGAAGCTGGCAGCGATTCAGAAGGAGTTCAACGGCGCGCAGTCCGGCGGGAAGAAGGTCTCGCTGGCGGACCTGATCGTTCTGGGCGGCTGCGCAGCCGTCGAGGCAGCCGCGAAAAAGGCTGGGCACGACGTGAAGGTTCCCTTCTCGCCGGGGCGCATGGACGCGTCGCAGAAGCAGACCGATGTGCACTCCTTCGCCGTGCTGGAGCCGGCCGCGGACGGGTTCCGCAACTACCAACGGAAGGGAGACCAGACACCGGCGGAGGAACTGCTGGTGGATCGGTCGCAGTTGCTCACGCTGACGGCCCCCGAGATGACGGTTCTCGTCGGCGGCATGCGCGCCCTGAATGCTAACTTCGGGCAGTCCAAACACGGCGTTTTCACCAACCGGCCCGAGACGCTGACGAATGATTTCTTCGTCAACCTGCTCGACATGGGTACGAAGTGGGAGGCCTCCTCTACCGAAGGCGTATTTGAGGGGCGCGATCGCGCGACGGGCAAAATCAAGTGGACCGGCACCCGCGTCGATCTTGTCTTCGGTTCGAACTCCCAGCTCCGGGCAATCGCGGAAGTCTATGCATGTGACGACTCGAAGGAGGCGTTTGTGAAGGACTTCGTGGCTGCGTGGAACAAGGTGATGAACCTGGATCGCTACGACCTTGCCTGAGCTCGGCGGAAAACGGAGCTGTCAACTTGGTACTGACCCCCGTTCCTGTTGTTTGGATCAACTACGGAGGCGGCGCTTTTCTTGGCTTGCGCGGGCTGGATTGCGCGCAATAGGGGATAGGTCCTGGGTGTCGAGCAATCCGAGGCGCGGTTTCCCACTGGCACCGTA